>CAZRLK010000045.1:0-32178 GCA_964600555.1 uncultured Bradymonadales bacterium | reverse complement strand
TGTCGTCGGTGGCGCCGCGGGCGAAGATTTTGTCGTCGCGGACGGTCGGCTCGAACGGCGGGGAATCCCACTCCTCGATCGGGTCGGGGGGCTGGACGTCGTAGTGGGCGTAGACGAGGACGGTCGGCTGGTCCGGGTCGGGGAGGTGTTCGGCGTACACGATCGGGTGGCCGTCGGTCTTGTGGACCTCGGTTTTCGAGATGCCGATCTCGCGCAGGTGGTCGGCGAGCCAGTTGGCGCAGCGCTCGATTTCGTGAGCTTCGTCCGGATCGGTCGAGATACTCGGGATGCTGAGGTATTCTTCGAGTTCTCGCAGGAAACGATCGCGGTGTTTTTGCGCGTACGCTACATGGGGATCGTCAGTCACAGTCGCTCTCCGTCAGTCTCGTGTGCAAGATGTCGCGGTTCGCCGATCACGAACGTCGCCCTACATAATCGGTGTGGCCCCGAGGCGCAAACGGGAACTCGGAGTCGGGTGGTCGGAGGAGGCGGCGGGAGTGTCAGCCGGGAGGGTAGACAGCTCTCCGGGGAGATGATCGGGGGGCGTGTTTCACGTGAAACATGGGTCCGGAGAGCTCATCCCCGCAGGAAGATGCGCCGAACCCGGGGGGAGATGTTGCACAGGATCTCGTAGTTGATGGTCTCGCCACGCTCGGCGATCTCGTCGACGGTGATCCGTGCGTCGTTCTGTGTGCCGAAAAGGACGACTTCGTCGCCGACCTTGGGGGCGTCGACGCCCGAGACGTCGACCATCGAGACATCCATGCAGACGTCGCCGACGATCGGGCAGTGGAGGCCGTCGATCAGGACTTCGCCGCCGTTGGACATGAACCGCGGGAGGCCGTCGTTGTAGCCGGCGGCGATGGTCGCAATCTGGCGGGGGCGATCGGCTCGCCAGGAGCGTCCGTAGCCGACCGTCTCGCCGGCGTCGACGGATTTGGTGTGGATGATGCGGGTCGTGAAGGTGAGGGCGCGCTCGGCCCCGTCGGTCGACGAGGAGACGGCGGGGCTGGGGGCGAGGCCGTACAGCCCGAGTCCGACGCGGACCATGTCGAAATGCGCCTCCGGGAACCGCCAGGCGGCAGCCGTGTTGGCGGCGTGCACGACGCCGGGGTCGAGATCGGCCTCGCGTAGCTCGTCGCAGACCTCGCGCAGTCGGGCGATCTGCTTGCGGGTAAAGACGTCTTCGTCGGGGAGATCGGCGGCGGGAAAGTGGGTCATGACCCCGGCGAGCTCCACGGAGTCGAGCCGCTCGATACGGCGGGCGAACCGGGGGACCCGAGCGGGCGGCAGACCGACGCGTTTCATCCCCGTCTCGACGTCGAGGTGGACCGGGACGGTCGTCTCGTGGCGGGCGGCCTGGGTGTCGAGGGCCTCGAGGACATCGGCTCGGTACACGAGCGCCGAGAGATCGTATTTGGCGACCTTGTCGGCTTCGGTCGGCGAGACGTTCAGTACGAGGATCGGAAGCTGGAGGCCGCGCTCGCGGAGGGGAATGCCTTCGTCGGGATAGGCGACGGCCAGCGAGTCGACCCCTTCTCGCGAGAGGGTCTGGGAGATGCGCGTCGAGTCGTTGCCGTAGCCGAAGCTTTTGACGACGGCCATGACGCCGGTCTGATCGGTGAGTTGCCGGCGAATGGCGTGGTAGTTGGTGCGAATTGCATCGAGATCGATCTGGAGCCGTGTCGGCGCCAGGCTCTCGAGGAGTCGGCGGGCGGCGCGGTCGAGTTCGAGCCGTCGGCTCGCTTTGAACAAGACGACGTCCTCGGGCTCGAGCAGGTGATCGAGGTGCCGGTGCAGTTCGTCGAGATCGTCGATGTAGGTGATGGCGCCGTCGTCGAGGCCCCGCGAGGCGGCCGAGTGGCCGATCTCCCGAGCGCGCTCCCCGTAGCAGACGAGCCGGTCGACGCCGGAGCGTGCTGCGACGCGACCGAGGGTGCGGTGAGCCGCCTCGGAGCGTTCGCCGAGATCCAGCATGTCGCCCAGGATCGCAACCGTGCGGCGTCCGCCGCCGTATTGGTCGAGGGTGCGAAGAGCGGCGCGGGCGCTGACGGGGTCGGAACTGTAGGCGTCGTTGATGAGAGTGAGTCCGCGGGGTGTGGTGTGCATCTCGAGGCGAAGCGGGCTCGTCTCGTAGGCGGCGAGCCCCTCGCGGATGGCGTCGGGGGAGACGCCGAGCTCGCAAGCCAGCGCAACCGACGCGACGGCGTTCAATAGATTGTGCTCTCCGGGGACGTGGATGGTGAAACGATGTGCGGCCTTGTCGGGAGTGGCGACGGTAAACTCGAATCCGGGATCTCGCCGCTCGACGTCGGTCGCCAGATAGTCGGCGTGGTCGACCGCCGAGGCGGTGTCGGTGGGGAAGGCGCAGCCGAACGAGACCGGCCGACCGGGCAGCTCGAACGGCGTCAGAGGCTCGCAGTCGGCGGGATGGACGAACACCTGGTCGTCGTCGAGGTTCTCGAAGAGCTTCAGCTTCTCGCGGGCGGTGATCTCGAGGGTCTTCAGGCCAGCGGCATGCGCGAGGCCGATGTTGGTCAACACGCCGGCGGTGGGGCGGATGATGCGCTCGAGGTGCCGCATCTCGCCGGGCCTGCTGATGCCGGCTTCGATGACGGCGCGGCGGTGTTCGTCGTGGAGGCCGAGCAGACTCAACGGGACGCCGACCTGGGAATTGTAGCTGGCCGGGCTGCGATGGGTGGTCGTCTCGCGGGCGAAGATCCCGCCGAGCATGTCCTTGACGATCGTCTTGCCGTTCGAGCCGGTGACGCCGACCAGCGGGAGGTCGAAGCGGTCACGCCAGGCGCCGGCGAGGCGCTGCAGGGCGGCGAGGGTATCGTCGACGGCGACAAGACCGAATACCTCGCCGGCCTGCGGCAGGGAGAGCGAGCCGACCACATCGTCGCGAACCAGGGCGGCGAGGGCGCCTTTCGTGGCTGCCTCGGCGACAAACTGGTGGCCGTCGAAATGCTCGCCCTCCAGGGCGACGAACAGGCTGCGCTCGGGGAGGGCACCGCGCGAATCGGTGGCGACCGCGCCGAACGTCATCTCGGGGTCGCCGGCGGCGATCCGTCCGTCGACGGCGCGGGCGATCTGGGCGAGGGTCCATTCCACGGTACGACAGTTCTCACTCCCAGCAGGGATGCATCGGATTGACGGGATTGACGCCCGAGCCGATCTTCGGGGCCTTCTCGATCGCCTCGGTGATGAATTCCCGGGCGAAGCCGACGGCTTCGGGAAGGTCCTCGCCGCGGGCGAGGCGGGCCGTGACGGCTGACGAAAAGACGCAGCCGGACCCGTGCAACCGGTCGGTGTCGACTTTGTCGGCGCCGTATTCGATGAAGCCGGTGCCGTCGTACATGATGTCGCGGACGACGTCGTCGAGATGGCTCCCTTTGACGAGGACGTGCTCGACGCCGAAATCGTGGATCCGTTTGGCGACCTCTTTCATCGACGAGAGGCCGCGCACCGTCTGTCCCGACAGCAGTTCGGCCTCGTGGCGGTTCGGGGTGACGAGATCGGCGCCCGGGACGAGGTAGTCGCGCATCGCCTCCCGGCCGGCCTCCGGCAGCAGCGGGTCGCCGTGCTTGGAGATCATCACCGGGTCGACGATGAGGTTCGGGGGCGGGTGCTGTTCGAGGCACTCGGCGACGGTGCGAATGGTGTTGGTGTCGCCGAGGGCGCCGGTTTTGGCAGCGGCCGGGGCGATGTCGGAGGTGACGCTGGTGTATTGCTGCCGGATGATCTCCGGGGAGAGCACTTCGAGGCCGGCGACCTCCCGGGTGTTCTGGGCGGTGACGGCGGCGACGACGCTGGTGCCGTGGACACCGCAGGCGGCGAAGGTCTTGAGGTCGGCCTGGAGGCCGGCCCCCCCTCCGCTGTCGCTGCCCGCGACGGTGAGGGCGGACGGAAAGGTCGGCTCCGAGTCCCGTTCGGCGTCGCGTCCAGCCTGCAGGATGTTGCCAAGTACCTCGCTCATGGGTCCGTTACGGGTGTGAGGAAGCGTAAGAGAGCGTTATGCGCGTCAGGCCTCGTCGAGTTGCTGGCTCGTCTTGCCGTAACGCCGCTCGCGGGCATCGAATTCGCGAAAGGCGTCGACGAGATCGTATTCATCGAAATCCGGCCAGAGGGTCTCGACGAAATGCAACTCGGCGTAGGCGATCTGCCACAACAAAAAATTGCTGATGCGCCTCTCGCCGCTGGTGCGCACGACCAAATCGGGATCGGGGCGGCCGGCGGTCCACAGGTGGTCGGCGAAAGCGTCGGCGTCGATGGCGTCGGGAGTCAGGTGACCCTCGTCGACCTGCCGGGCGAGGCGTCGGCTCGCCTGGAGGATTTCCTCGCGACCGCCGTAGCTGACGGCGACCTGCAGGAGCATCTCGTCGTTGTCGGCGCTGTCGGCCTCGAGTTCGTCGATCGCGGTGTTGAGCGTCTCGGGAAGCTTGGAGCGATCGCCGATCGTGACGAAGCGAATATCGTTGTCGAGTACCCGCCTGCGCTCCTTTTCGATGTAGTGGTCGAACAGGGTCATCAGCCCCGAGACCTCCTCATCGGGGCGATTCCAGTTCTCGGAGCTGAAGGCGTACAGGGTCAGACAGTCGCACTCGAGATAGCGACAAGATTCGACGACGGCGCGGACCGCCTCGGCGCCGGCCCGGTGGCCGCGAACGCGGGGCATGTCGCGGCGGCTCGCCCAGCGTCCGTTGCCGTCCATAATGACAGCGAGGTGGTCGGGAACGGCACCCTCGTAGTCGGCCAGCGGGGTCTCGTCGACGGTCAGCTCGGTATTGAGCGGGTTGGTGTCGGGCATGAAAGTGCGTCTCGACTGGAGCAACTCCTCCGTATGATCATGGCCTATCACGGCGCGGGAATTCCAACAACGCCGAGGGGAGGACGCCGGTTTGGGCACCGGGGGGCGGGGTGCACGACGAAACGATCGGTAGACGCGCGTCGGTAACGTACAGTGGCGGGGTGGCGTGTGGCGTCCATGGGGTAGATCGTCGGCGGGGACGCCGCCAGTTGGGAACCGTTTGACCGGCGGTCGGCGTCGCCCCCCGTCCGGAAGGCACCGGTCGGGGCGGAGCCTCAGGGCTCCCGGAGGGTGTTAGATGGGGGTTCTGTACCTGGAATCACACCACACTCCAGGCATTATGGAGATGGTGATTTCGTAAATAGCCCCTGGAACAGGGCGAATTCGACGTCGAGGGTGAAATCGTAGCGGTTGACGCGATCGAACAGGAAGTAGCGGCGGGCGACCAGATGGAGACTGCTCCCGTAGAATGTCCCCAGACCGACGGCGAGTCCGAGCCCCGGGCCGGAGCCGTTGGCGCCGAACAGGTAGCCGGTATCTGCTGAGACGATCAGGTCGTTGAATGCGGATCGACCCCGCTTCCGGGAGCCGAAGGTATCCATCAAGCCGACCTGGGTGCGGAGGTTGACAAAGGCCTCCCATGAACCACGCTTGGCGCGGATCCGGGGTTCTACCATGGTCGAAGTGCGCATGCAGACGCGGCACAGCGAAAGTTCGTGGTGTTGGAGCAAGATCAGACCGACGGGAAAGCTGAAGACGGCGCGGGTTCGGGTGTCGTGAGCGAGACGAATGTCTGGGAGCAGTAATTCGAAGAAGGCGCCGACGGCCGCGAGAATGTCACCGCCCAGGTGGTGATACCGAAACGGGATTCGAAACCGGGCCGGCGCGGTTTTTCGGCCGTCGGCGAGAATCCCCCGGATCGTAATCGTATACGTCTTACCGGGACGGTATCGGTAACCGGGGGCCTCGGGGTCGTCGAGGCCGAACAGATACGGGACGGGGCCGGTTTCGCGATGGACGATCGAACCGTCCGCCTCACGGATCGTCCATTCGTAACGTATCGGCGGCTTTTTCTCGTCGGGTTGAAAGACGAAAAGGGTGTGATTTTCGCAATAGACTCCCGTCGGTTCGGGCGTTTTCCGAACCAGCTTCGGTGGTGCTGTCGACGATTCTCTTCGTTGCGGAGGGTCGCGTGAAGGCGGGGAATAGGTCGTCTCGCACGGCTGCATTGCCCCAGCGGGAGGGGGCAATGCCAGCCCGGCTGCGGAGATGCACGTCAAAATGGCGAGGAAGTATTTCATCGGACCGGCATCTTAGCAGCAGTCGAGAGAAGCTGACAGGCCTGGTGCTGACTCGAGGCGGGTTCGGTGGAAAGACCGGGACGCCGGCGTCGCCGGAATTGAATGTTGGCGCGGCTGGGGGCGTTTGTTCGGATAGAGAAGTTGATACTGGTGCGAGAGCCCGAATAACGTGCAGACTGGAAATTCGACGAGCGCGCGGAGTCGCAAGATGGCGCAACGACCGACGGAGTATCGAGAGCATCTCGAGTCGATGGGGGCCGAGTGGGGCGAGTGGCGCGAGCGGCCGGTCGTCGAGCAGTTCGGGGATCCGGATAGGGAGTACCTGGCGGTGCGCGACGGTGGAGCGGGGCTGGTCGACCGGATGGAGCGCGAGACGCTCGTGATCACTGGTGATGAGGCCGTGCCCTGGCTGCAGGGACTGGTGACCAACGACTTGCTCGAGCTGGTCGACGAGGGGGCCGGCCAGTGGAACACCGTGACGAACGTCAACGGGCGCATGCTCGCCGACCTGCGGGTGATGCACGTCCCCGAGATGCTGCTCGTCGATCTGGAGGGCGGCACGCTCGAGGAGGGGGGGCTTGTGGGCCATCTTCGCCAGCAGATCATCATGGAAGACGTCGAGATCGCCGATCGGAGCGAATCGACCGGGCGGCTCGGACTTTTCGGTCCCGCGGCGGCGGCGATCCTCGAAAAAGTTGCGGATCTGGAGGCCGAGCTGGCGGTGCTCGGCGATTTTGACGGCACGTGGGGGAGGATCGAGGGGAGAGATGTTCTGGTGCAGGTCAATCCGGTGACCGGTGAGCGCGGTTTCGATCTGTTTTTCGACCGCGAGCAGGCACTCGTCGTCTGGGAGGCACTCGCCGAGGCCGGCGGCGAGGTCGAGCCAGTTGGCCACCAGATGGTGGAGACGCTCCGGATCGAGGCGGGCATCGCTCGATTTGGCGTCGAAACGACGCCGGAGGTCATTCCGCTCGAGGCCGACCTGGGCCACCTGATCGACTTCGAGAAAGGGTGTTACCTCGGCCAAGAGATCATCGCACGACTCGACACGCGCGGCGAGCCGGCCAAGTTGCTCAGAACGCTGGTCTTCGAGGGGGGCGCGGCGCCGGCGGTCGGTGCGGCGCTGGAGTCGGAGGATCGGGAGGTCGGCGAAGTCGTGAGTGCCATCTGGTCGCCCCTGCTCGAGGCCCCGGTCGCCCTCGCGTACGCCAAGCGTGGTTACAACGAGGTTGGCGAAATACTCGAGGTCGAGGGCCGTGCGGCGAGGATCGAGCCGCTCGGATATCCGATGACCGTCGAGGCGAGCGACCGGCAGGCCGCAGGGGCGTAGGCTCGGGGCCCGACTTGCTTCGAAGTTCGCCAGCGTCTACATTCCCCGGCCCGTCGTGCTCCGATCGACGGGCCGATACTCCGGTGGGGCCGAACAGAAGGAGCGCTCTCTGCACGACCTCGGGAGAGCGCAAATGCTCGCCCACAGGCCGGAGGCATTCGTCACCGACAGAGATTTGTCGCCGAGCGAGTCGACGTGTGAGCCTCTACGATCCCAGATTGGTGTTGTTTTCGGGGAAGGGGGGGGTCGGGAAGACGACGATCTCCTCCGGGTACGCCCTCGCCTGTGCCAAGCGCGGGGAGCGGACGCTGTTGATGGAGCTGAACGTCCAGGATCGGTTCAGTTCGTATTTCGGCTCCCAGGAGGTCGGAAGCGAGATCGTCGAGGTCGAGGACAATTTGTACGCCGTCAACGTCACGCCAAAGGCGGCGCTCGAGGAGTACGGGATGATGCTTCTTCGGGTGAAGTTGATCTACCGGGCGGTCTTCGAAAACGACATCGTCCAGACGTTTCTGCGGGCGATCCCCGGGCTCGACGAGCTGTTGATGATCGGGAAGGCGTTCCACCACGCGACCGAAGAGCAGTCCGACGGAAGTCCGGTCTGGGACAAGGTTGTCGTCGATGCACCGGCGACCGGACACGGCCTGTTTTTGCTTCAGATTCCGACGGTCATCACCTCGAGTCTCAGCTCGGGGCACATGTATCGTCGGGCCCGAGAGATCTTCGAGTTTTTGAGCGACCCGGCCTCGACGGCGTTCAACCTCGTGACGCTCGCCGAAGAGATGCCGGTCAACGAGACGCTGATGTTGCGCGAGGAAGCGCGTGAACGCATCGGAATTCCGACCGCGAATGTCGTCGTCAACGGGCTGTATCCGCAGTTGTTCGACGAGGAGACCTCCGGCTGGCTCGAGGGCAAACGCCGGGAGTACGAGGGGGAGGACGGTGGACTCGCCGGGCTTTTCGACGCGGCGGTATTTCGGCGCAAACGGGTCGAGATGCAGCGCCGCTACGTCGCCAAGCTCCGGCGTGAGATGGAGGGGCCGTTCTTCGAGATCCCGTATTATTTCACCGATCGAATGACCTTCCCACAGATCGAAGCGATCGCCGAGGAACTCGATCGGCAATCCGAGGGGGAGCCATGAGCGAGCAACCGGAGGCGTTCGGGGCGCTGCTCGAGGATCGGAACGTGCTGGTGTGTGCCGGGTCCGGGGGGGTCGGAAAGACGACGACCAGCGCCGTGATCGGGCTACAGGCGGCGGTTCAGGGCCAGAGAGTGCTGGTGATGACGATCGACCCGGCCAAACGGCTGGCGAACAGCCTCGGGATCGAGTCGCTCGGCGACGAGGCCCAGCAGATTCCCCTCGAGCAATTCGAGTCGGTCGGGGTCGAGACGGACGGAGAGCTGTGGGCGATGATGCTCGACATGAAGGCCTCGTTCGACCGGCTGGTCGAGCGGCAGGCGCCCGACGCCGAGACGAAGCGCAAGATCCACGAGAACCGCTTTTACGAGTATTTTTCGACGAGTCTCGCCGGGACGCAGGAGTATGTAGCGGCCGAGCGTCTCTACGAGATCAACCGGGAGCTCGACTACGATCTGGTGATTCTGGATACGCCACCGACGACGCACGCCCTCGACTTCCTCGAGGCGGCCGAGCGGATGGCCGAGGCGGTCGAAAACCGTGCTTTCCAGTGGCTGTACGAGCGGGACGTCTTCAAGGGGGAATCCGGGTTCGGACTCTTTTCGGTCGGGAGTTCGTACGTGTTGAAGACGTTGAGCAAATTCACGGGCGAGGAGTTGCTCGAGGAGCTGTCGGTGTTTCTGCAGCACTTTTCGCCGATGCTGGAGGGGTTTCGCGACCGCTCCGAGCGAGTGCGGGCTCTTTTGACCGGTGATCAGTGCGGCTTCATCGTCGTGACCTCGCCCGATCCCCACACGCGCGACGAAGCGGTCCACTTTTACGAGGCGCTCGGCGACGAGCGAGTCGCCGTCGAGGGGTTCGTCGTCAATCGGGTGCATCCGCGCTGGGTCGAACGCTCCGAATTCGAGCGCGACCCCGACGAGATCGCCGCGGCGCTGGGGTCGGAGGAGGGGCAGTTGGGCGAAGATCGCAGGCTGGAGGTCGCCGAGAAGCTGCTCGAGAACGCGGCCGCCTTTTACGTCCTGGCCGACAAGGACGCCCGGAGTGTCGAAGAGCTGTGCACCTACCTCGATCGCAAGCTACCGATCGCGACCGTTCCGTACTTCGCCGAGGACATCCACAGCCTGACCGGCCTCGAGCGGGTGAGAAACTGTATCTTCACATCGTAAGGAAGTTCAACCGAGGGGGTTGACCCGAAGCTCCCGATCCGACGTTTGGTGACGTACGGATCAATTCGCCCCGTTCGATGGCGAATACGACAAAGGGAGCGACAAGATGAAATCTGCAGAGGGAATCGTGCGTGTGCTGTTCGTGCTCGTGGTCGCGGGAGGGAGCCTCGTGATTGGCGGGTGTGGCGAGGGCTCGGAGAGTGGGGGGGCGGCCGACACCGGCCCCGACGTGATCACGGATCTGCCGGTCTCGGAGTCCTGCGAAAGTGCCTGCGATACGTTCATGGAGGAGTGTGGTTCGCTGACGACCGCCTCGCGCGTCGAATGCGAACTCGGGTGTGCGAGAAACTGGTCGGAGAGTGTCGCCACATGTGTGGCGGAGGCGTCGAACTGTGGCCAGATCGAGTCGTGTGGTAACGAGGCGGGAGGCGACGCGGGGCCGAGTCCGGACGTCGCCGGCGGCGATCCGGCAGATGCGGACCCGCAGGGCGACGCCGGCGACGAGGAGCGCGAGGCGGGATGTGGCCGGGAGCCATGGAACGCTCGTCGTCGAGATCTGTCGGCTATGGATGAGGCCGGGGCACGAAATGGCCGCGGCGGAGAAGCTGTTGCGCGTAATGGCCCCGGGGGAACGGGCCATGGGGTCGTTTCGTGGAGAGTCGTGAGTCGAGGATGTGGACGATGATGCAACGGTTGGGAGTGATGGCGGGACTGGCGATCGTCGTGGGTGTCGCCGGGTGTGCGACGGGACCGGAGAAGAGCGACGAGATCGACGGCGCGCAGGAGGGGACATCGCGACAGGAGCCGTCGACGCAGCGCATCGAGGTCGACCCGATGCTGGTGCGCGGCGGGGAGACCGACGACCCGAAGACGGTCGACTCGAAGGAGGTCTTCGACAAGGCCTACGAGGCGTACTCGGCGCGGCGATTTGAAGAAGCGGTGAGGCACTACGAGACGATCATCCAGTATTTCGAGGACAGCCGCTTTTATCGATCGGCGCTGTACAACGGCGGGCTGTCGTACGAGAAGCTCGAGCGCTGGCAGGCCGCTGCGGGCATGTATCGGCGGATCATCGAGGAGTTCCCCGAAAAAAGCGACGCGAACGACGCGTATTACCGGCTCGCCGAGGTCTACAAGAAGCTCGGAAAACACGAAAAGATCGTCGACTTGATGACGAAGGTGATGCTGCGCGACGACGTCGGGACCTTCGATCGAATCGAGGCCCACACGCGCCGGTCGATGGCGTTGCTCGAGATCGGCGAGTACAAGGAGGCCGAGCAGGGATTCCAGAATCTGCTCGAGATCAACCGCGAGGCTCCGGCCGAGGAGCGACTGTCGGACAAGTCGCGATACATCTGCCAGGCGTATTTCGGGCTGGGGCAGGTGTACCGCAAACGCCAGTCCGAGATCGCGCTGACACTACCCCCCGAGAGCATGGGCGAGGATCTCGACGAGAAGGGAGAATTGTTGCTGGAGGCGCAGCGGTACTACCTGCAGGCCCTGCGCCAGCACCATCCGCACTGGTCGGTCGCCGCCGGCTACATGATCGGTCAGTTGTACGAGGATTTTTACTCGGACATTTATTCGGCCGAGATTCCGGGGGAGTTGAGCGACGAGCAGGTGGCGATGTATTTCGAGGAACTCCGCAAAAAGATCCGCCCGTTGATGGAGCGGGCGATCAGCGTCTACGAGAAGAACCTCTCGCTGTCGAGGCGGATCGGCGAGACGGCCGAGAACAACCGCTGGGTTGCCGAGACCTCGGAGTCGTTGCAGCGGATGAAAGCCTACATGAACAATCCGATGACCCGGAAGCAGGCCGAGAAATTGGCCCTGGAGGGGCGTGACTTTCGAAGTCTCTGGGAGTCGTACGAGATCGCGACGGATACGGTCGAGAAGGCCTTCGGAGAGGCGCTCGAGAAGACGAATGGCGGTGATGGCGAGGCCGGTGAGGCCTCGCGAACGGATACCGGTGAGCCCGAGAGCTGAGCGGATCTCGGGCGCGCTCGTCTTACTGTTCGTCGCCTTCGGGGTCGTCGGGGCCGGTCAATCGGTCGGTCGGAAAGTCGAGGACCTCGCCCATCTGTTCGCGAAGCGGGGGGCCGGTCGGTTCGGGGGTTTTGCGGACGGGCATCAACCAGCGGATACTTCGGACCGGAAGGTGGAGTGTCTGCTCGTCACTGCCTTTTGCCTCGATCATCGGCTGGTCGAATGCCTCGCCGGGCTGGTGGACCGCCTGGGGTTCGCAGCGGACCCGCGGCCAGGTGTTGGTCTCCTCGTCAAAATATTCCAGTTCCAGATCGTGATCCTGGTCGATGGCGAATTCGGCGACCGAGATGCGGCTTTCGATGTCGGCGCCGAGCATCAAATCCAGCTCGGGGGGCAGCCGTTCGTGGTCTCGCTCCTCGGGGGGGAGCGTCTCGGCGGTCTCGAGCCAATCGAGGATGCGTGCGGCCTCTTCGTCGCAGTGGGGAGCGGCGGTCTCCGGGAGCGCCTCGTCCAGGAGATCGATCAGGCGCTCCAGGGGCGCGGGATCGAGTCGGGATCCGCCGCGCTTGGCGACGACGAAAAGCAGCCGGGCGGCGACGCGGGCGGCGGCGAGGACCGAGCCGTTGTTGAGGAGGGTCGGCTCGTAGTCGCTGCGATTGTCCGGGGGGAACGTCTCGTACAGGTCCTCGCGAGGTCGGCGTCCGCTCAAAAATTCTCGCCACTCCATCAACAGCTCCCTTGCTCGAAATCCGCCGCTCTCTGCAGCCAGTTGGCCTGAATTACTCAGAGTTTCACGTGAAACATGTTCGCGCCGAAAGTCCCCGTCAACCGCGCTGGTCGATGGCGTGTCGCATCGTCGCGAACAGGTAGTCTTCCCGGATGCGATTGAGGACGGCGACGTAACGGCGGCGTTTTTTGGCCCAGGGGATGTCGAGGTCGGGCTGGAGCTCGGTCAGTCCCCGCCCCTCTTCGAGGTCGGTTTCGTCGATGAAGTCGATGGCGTGGAACTCGAGGTTGAGGATCGAGTGATACGCCCGGCGAACGAGCGGATACACGCACTGAAACCCGGAGATGCCGAGCAGGTGGAGGCTGGTGCCGATGATCGGGAAGCGAAGGCCCGGAATCAGGCACATCGGAATTTCGAGGGGCATCTCGGAGTCGGGATTGTCCCGCCAGATGTGCTGGCGGTCGGGACGGTAGGCGGTGATGGGAGCGAGGAGGTTGGTCGCCGGGGTCTGGGAGCTGCGGCTGGGGCGTCCGCGCATCTTTTGCCAGGCCATGATCGTCGACTTGGCGAGGTAGTACGGCGGGCAGGGGAACATCGACGAGTCGTACAGGTACCGCCGGGAGTCGCAGATGCCGAGAATCTGGCGGTCGACGTTGTAGCCGGGAGCCCGGAAGCCGACCGGGCGGCGGCCGGTGACCGAGGCGATCGCCCCCTCGCCGCGGGCGATTTCGGATTGTTGGGTCGATTCGCTTCGTTCGGGCAAATCGTACAGGTGCGAGTAGGTGTGGTTGCCGAGTTCGTGGCCGCGGCGGTCGGCCTCCTCGAGTAGTTCGTGGTGGCGCGGGACGACGGTGTCGCGTCCGACGACAAACAGGGTCGCACAGATACCCATCTCGTCGAGTAAATCGAGGATGCGCTCGAGGCCGACCGTGTAGGTCGGATCACCGCGGTGGCCGACCATCGAGTGCTCGAGGCCGTGGATGTCGCGGTAGCACTGCAGGGTATCGAGATCGACCGTGACGCAGGCGTATCGCGCGTCGCGCGAATTACTCATGACCGGTTGCGAATTCGAATGATCCAGACCAGGCGGGCGAGGTTTTTGAGGACGTTGGGGACGCGGGCGAAAAGGCTGATCGAAGGCTTGCGCTTTTCGACGACGGTCAGCGGGATCTCGGTCATCTTGAAGTTCATCCGCTCGGCGCGGATGACGAACTCACTGGCGAACAGGTCCTTGTCGACTTCGCAGCGGTCGACGACCTCGAGGAGCCGTTCGCGTCGGAAGGCCTTGAGGCCGTGGGTGTCGGTGCCCCGGAAGTCGAGAAAGACGCGAAACAAAAAGTTCAGCACCCGGGTGGCGAGGCGACGATACAGGGGCCGTCGGTCGGAGGAGCCTCGAAGGACCTTGCTGCCGACGACGAGGTCGTAGTCCTCGCGCTCGATTTTCTCCATCGCGCCGAGGTAAAAGTCGGTGTCGCAGAGGTCGATCTCGTCGCAGATGACGACATCGCCTCTGGCCTCCTGGATGCCGCGCCGGAGAGCGTATCCGTAGTTGGGTTCGGGGTGGTGCAGGAGACGAAGCTCGGGATGGCGACGCATCAGGTCGCGGGCGACCTCGACGGTGCCGTCGGTGGAGCCGTTTTCGGTCAGGATCAGCTCGTACGACCAATCCCACCAGGGGTCGTCGGCGAGTTTTTCGGTCAGATCGGCGACCGAAGCCGACAAGATGCCCTCTTCGTTGTAGATCGGGATGACGATGCTGACGTCGGGCTCGTCGGGAGGGCTCGGGTGCGGATCGTCAGCGGACTGGGGCATGCGAACGGACTCCGGGCTCGAGACAAACTCGCCGTATTCCTATATCAGACGCCGCACGCGGTTCAACCATAGTGTGGATGTGGCGCGGGGCGGCTGCGGGGAGGCGCACGGTGAGAGGCTGTCGAGCGGGTCTCACTCGCGGTTCCGGGAGGCCCACTGGCGGACGAGAACCAGAAACCCGACGTTGACGATCAGTAATCCGAGTCCGATCGCGACGAGGACCGGACGCATCCTCTCGGGCTCGGAGACATCGACGAATGGCATCGGGACGTAGGCGGGGAAGGCGGCGGCGGTCAGGGCCAGGGCCGGGGGGATCGCCAGCAAGACGGCGGCGAGACGAATGGCCCGGTCGAGGCGATTGCGGTTGGAGGAATCGGACATCTCTAGTAACTCCGTGCGAGTCGATTCGCCACGGTAGGCGAAGCGGCGATGGATGCAAACCGAACCTGCTGGTGGTCCGGCGGGAGCGTCGATGGAGAGCGTGACGGGAGCAGATGGCATGGCGGACGAAGCCGAATCGACGGGGAGCGAAGAGGACTCCGAGTGCGAGTCGTGGACGGCGTTCGAAGTTCGCAAGCAGGCGCTGAAGCTCCTCGCCCACCGCGGGCACTCTCGAGCCGAACTCGAGAACAAGCTCGTCGAACGAGAGGTTCCGACGCGACTCGCCGACGAGGTGTGTGACGAGCTCGCCGACGAGGGGCGCATCGACGACGTTGCCTTTGCGCGCCATCAGGGAGAGATCTTGCGCGACCGACAGTGGGGCCCCCGTCAGATTCGGCGCAAATTGGGGGAGCACGGAGTCGACGAAGGCATTGTCGATTTGGTGCTCGACGAAATCGGAGGGCGGGAGGTGTGGGTGCGGGGCTGCTGGAATCGACTGCGGGATCGGTTCGGAGCGGAGCCCGGCGAGTTCGAGCGCCGGACCAAAGAGCGCGCCTATCGCCATCTCACCCATCGGGGCTTTCGTCCGGCGACCGTTCGGCAGATTCTGTTCGACGGGCTCCGCCCCGACGACGCCTCGCCCTGAGTCGACGGGATTCGACGTGTTCACTTCCTTTGCCATCGGCGCGATTTTGGCGCTTGTCTCGGCGCTCGGCTGGGCGGCCTTCGACGTGGCTCGCAAGCAGATCGGAGGGACGATGAGTGCGACGGCGGCGGTGATCGGCGTCAATCTCTTGCACGCGCCCTACATCATCGCGTTGATGGGGGCGACGGAGACGTTCGGTCTGGAGGGGAGTAGTCATCCGCTCGGGGAGATCCTGTTCGTCGGTGTTCCGGAGACCGACGGGGTGTACTGGGCGCTGACGTGCGGCTCGGTCGCGTTGAACGTGGCGGCGAACTTGTTGTTTTTGCGGTCCGTCCAGCTTTCGCCTCTGAGCCTGGCGACTCCGTACCTCGCGTTCACGCCCGTCTTTACGGTCGTGACGGCGTTTGCGGCGTACGGCGCGGAGCCGACGGGCTGGGGGATCGGGGGGATCGCGACGGTGTGTCTCGGGGCCTTCTTTTTGAACCCGGGACGTCGCGGCGACGGGGTGTGGGCGCCATTGAAAGCGCTGTGGAAGGAGCGCGGGAGTCTGTACATGTTGGTCGTGGCCGGCCTCTGGAGTGTGACGCCGGTATTGGACAAGGCGGCATCGGGGCAGACTTCGCCGATGTGGCACACCCTGATGCTGGCGAGTGGGGTGGCCGGGGTGTTCGTCGCCTATCGTGGCTGGCGAGATGGTGGTGCGCGGGAGATGTGCGAGGAGTTGCGGCGGGCGCCGTACGTGGTCGCGATCGGTGGGGGGTTTGCGGTCGCGGCCCTGGTGTTGCAGCTCGGCGCATACGAGTACATCGAAGTCGCCTACGTCGAGACGATCAAGCGGGCGGTCGGCGTGCTCGGAGCGGTCGCGGCGGGCTACTTTCTGTTCGGCGAAGGTGAGATCCCGAGGCGACTGCTCGGGGCGGTGGTGATGGCGGTCGGAGTGGCGATGGTGTTGCTCGGGGGGTGAGAGGGGCGACGGGCGATTCGTCTTCTAGATACGACGGTAGATGTTGCTTACACTTGGGAATGCGGCAAAGCGTCCTCTCCGTTTTGAGAAGGGCGCGATTCGAGCAGACGCGACGGAGCCAGCATCATGGAACGTGGATTCGGCGAGGACGACAATTTCTGGACGAAGATCGGTCAGGAGGTCGTCAAGGCGGCGGTCAATACGCTCGTCGAAGAGGGGATCGAGGCCGTGGTCGAGATCTGGAAGAAGCGGCGTCTGAAAATCCAGAAAGACGAACTTGAGCGACGCAAAGAGTCGAACCAGGAGGCCGCGGAGGCCCCGAGTCCGGCGAATGCGAGTCGGCGAAAAAGCTATCCGGGCGAGGGGAGTGATCCCGAGGAGAGCGACGAGGCCGAGGCGGCCTGCTTCGGTGGGGAGTCTCCGGCGTCCGGGGCTCGCCGTGGCGTCGAGCCCTTTGCGCACTACGTCGCCGCTCACGGCGACGAGTGAGCGGTTTTTTCGAAGTTTTCGGCCATCCGCCCGACCGTCGGGGGCCCCTCTGAGTGCGAGTGGGCGGAAACGACCGGTCGGTGTCTTGAGAAAGGTGTCTCGAGAAACCGGATGGTGGTCTCAAAACGGAGCCACATCGCGCAGTCGGGAGGCAAACTGGTCGGCGAGTCGCTCGTTCCCCTGGCGGCGGTGGTAGTCTACGAGGGTCTCGAGGGCGAAGGCGTGTCTCGGTTGGAGAGCGACGATCTCGTACAGGATGGGGAGGGCCTGCTCCCAGGCGTCTTCTGCGAGGAGGGACTCGACCCGTCGTCGAAGCACCGCGGCGCGTTCGTTGGGCCGTGGGTCGTCTGCCCCCCCGGACGATGTTTCACGTGAAACATCTTCGGTTCGCGAGTCGCCGGAGGAGGAAGGGGTGTGCTCGTCGTCGGGCCGGTGCGACTCCGGGCGGGTGCGGCGGGAGCGTTCGCGAAGCGAGTAGCGGCGCGCGAGTTGTTCGCCGACCTCGGTTTTTCGGTGTTCGTCGCCGTCTGCGGGTTCGTGAGATGCGCCGCGAGAAGCTTCGTCGGCCGGTTCGGCACGCCGTACGGTCATCCCGGGCGGCTCGTCGGCCTTCCCCTCGGCGTCGGGAGCCTCTCGATTCCCGTGCTCTCGATCGGATTGGCAAGGGGGAGGCGACGCCTCTTCCAGCGGCGCTTTGCCGGGGGGCGTCTGCATCTCACGTGCATCCTCGGAGTGGAAGACGCCTGCGTGTTGCTCGTCTTGCTGGCGCTCTCTGGCGCGTTTGCGCGACCGGTGCAGCCGCTCGAGGCGATGTTTGAACGAGGAACTCATCGTGGAGGTATTGTGTCGCGAGCGCCGCCCGAGGACAAGGCGTCTCGAACCCCGTCGTTGGGGGCTTGTCTTCGCCGACGGGTCGGCGTAATCTAGAGCCATCTCGCGTCTTCCCGGTGCGCCGCACGCCTGCGACCGCCTCGGCACCGGGTCCGCTCGAGTCGATGAGTGATCCGGCCGATGTGCGGTGTACCCACCGTCAGACGATCCAGGGTGGTATGAAAGGTTATGGCGACATGGAGGATGTGCTTCGCCGCCAGCGACGGCGGCGTGGCTGGTGGGTCGGAATGCGTCGCGCCGGTCTGCTGGCGCTGCTCGCGGTGTTGGTCGTCTACTACTGGACGTCCCATTCCCCGTCGGGCGAGAAGAGTCCGGACGAGAAGCGATCCCGAGCCGTCGCGAAGGTGCAAGCGGGAGTCCATGCGGGACTCGAGGCGGCTCGCCGACCGCTGGAGGTCGATGCCCCCGAAGAGAGTCGCAAAGACGAGGCTCGGACGGCCGACTGGGAGGAGGGCGAAGCGGTGACGCTTCGCGGCACGCTCGAGCAAAACCAGTCGGTCTTCGAGTCGCTCGGCGAGCGCAACGTCCCGCCCGCCGAGATCCAGCGAATCGTCGATGCCACCAGCGAGAAGTTCGATTTTCGCAAAAGCCGGCCGGGCGACGAGTGGACCGCCGAGCTTTCCGAATCCGGCGAGGTGACGCGTTTTCGTTATCAAACCTCGCCGGAGGACGTCTGGGAGACGGTTCGCAACTCGAACGGCTCGTACGGAGTGACCGAGGTCGACGTCCCCGTGCAGCGGCGGCGCACGACTCTGTCGGGACGGGTCGACGAGAGCCTCTGGCAGGCGATGACCTCGCAGATGAAAGAAAACGAGATTGTCTATCGCTTCGCCGACATCTTTGCGTATTCGGTCGACTTTCACCGCGAGACGAGGCCCGGCGACAGTTTCGCGATGATCGTCGAGGAGGTCTATCTGGAAGGCGAGTTTTTGCGGTACGGGAAGATTCTGGCGGCGGAGTACGTCAACCAGGGCGAGCGGTACCGGGGATATTTGCACGAGACCGACGACGATGACAGCGGCTACTACGACGGCGACGGAAAGAACCTGAAACGTCAGTTTTTGAAAAGTCCGCTCGCTTCGATTCGAGTGACGAGCCGCTACGGGATGCGATTTCATCCGGTCCAGGGCAAGAAAAAAATGCACCGCGGAGTCGATTACGGGGCGCCGGTCGGCACGCCGATCCGGGCGGTCGCCGACGGGACGGTCCAGTACGCCGGCTACAAGGGGGCGAACGGCAATCTGATCGTGCTCGACCACGCGAACGGCTACACGACGCTGTATGCTCATCTCCACGAGATCGCCGACGGGATCCATCCCGGAGCGAAGGTCAGCAAAAAGACGGTCATCGGCGAGGTCGGCAACACCGGCCGGTCGACGGGGGCCCACCTGCATTTCGGGATGAAACGCCACGGCAACTACGTCGACCCCATGAAGATGGACTTTGCCCGAGCCGAACCGCTCGAGGGAGACCAAAAAGAGGAGTTTCTCGAAGAGGTCGCCGACCCCCTCTCCGAGGAACTCGACGCCATCAGCCTCGTTGCGACAAAGGGGGATTCGAGTCGCGAGCACGGAGAGCGGGCTCGCCGCGGTTCGTCTCCGGAGGACGCCCCCCCGTGATCGACCGGCTGCGCGCGTTGTATCGACATCCGTGGTCGCGCCGTGCGGTCCTGGGGGTGTACGTCGCCTTGTTGTTCGCCACGATCGCGGTGTACATCGGGCTGTCGACGCTCGACGTCCATACGGCGGGGTACTTTCGGGGGGCGAGTGAACTCGAGAGGGGGCGGCCGAACGCGGTGCGGGGTGTCATCTTGAACGCCCGGACCGGCAAGTTTCGCCGCGAGGTCGAGGTCGCCTTCTGGCTGCGAGAACGAGGGAGCGGAGGCGAATCCGGTGACGAGTGGGAGGCGCATGACGTCCCGCCACCGGGGAGTCTCGGTCGTGATCCGCTCGCCGAAGCGAGGCCCGGTCCGGGCGGGCTCGTCCACACCGTCCTGCAGGTGCCCGAGGCCGTCGAGGCCGGGGATTACGAACTCGTCGTCCGGGCCGACGGGCCGGGGATCGATGCGTTTTCGGCGGCGACGCCGGTGACGGTCGCGGCGGCGTCCGACGAGATCGAGCGGTGGCTTCCGGCGGTCTCGCGGGTCTCGGATCCGGAGCGCCGCCAGGAGGTGGCCGACGGGCCGGTCGTCGACCGACAGGGGGATCTCGCGGTCGACCTGTTGCCGCCGGACGGCGAGGCGCCGAGAGGCCTCCCGACCGAGATGCACCTGGTGACCTACGATGCGGAGACCGGCGAGCCGGTCGAGGCGGCGGTGACCTTCGAGGAGACCGAGGGGCTCGGACAGTGGGGCCAGACGGCCGATTTGCCCGACCGGGTCGAGACCGACGCGATGGGGGTCGCGCCGGTGTCGGTGGAGGCGGCGGGAGGGCAGGAGTGGACGGTCTCCGCCGAGGAGCTGGGCGGAGGTGATACCTCGGAGCTGCGTCGGGGGGAGGCGACCTTCGAAATCCATACCGTCGCCTCGCAGTTATCTCTGTCGCTCGAGCGGCCGTACGTCGGACCCCGCGGGCGACTCCGGGGGCGGGTGTATACGTTGTTCGTCGGCGACGAGTTGCTCGTCGACCTGTACCGGGGGGCGGAGTGGCTGATGCCGACGAGTTTCGCGCTTGAGGGCCGAAGCGGGCGATTCGAATTCGAGCCGACCGGCGTGGAGCCGAGCGAGGAGTGGCTGTATCGGCTCCAGCTTTCGCGGGATTTTTACGGCGCCGGCGAGGCGTGGGACGCCGCCCACCTGGTGGCGCTCGAGGAGGTCGACGAATCGGCGCTTCGCGAGGCGCTCGGACGGACCGCCGAACTGGTCGCCGGGCATCGCGATGAGAGTCCGTACTTTCGGTACGTCGCCGAGGGCGGGACCATCTCGCAGATTGCGGCGACGCGGACCCAGCTCGAGGGATGGCTGACGGCGTATCTGGAGGCGCTGCCGAGGCACTTTGCGCGCCCCGGCACCCTGTTCAACACCCAGGAACGCGACCGGGAGCGGCTGGAAGCCTGGGCCGACGAGCTCCAGAGCGACCTGCTGATCGTCATCGTCATCGCCTTTGTTGGAGGATTCGCCGTGCTGGCGTATGTGATCGTCGTGGGAGTGCGACGCACGCGAGAACACGACAGGCAATTGCGGGCGGTCGACGACGAACTTGCGGTCGGCGAGGCGGAAAACGGGGAGGGGGTCGAACCCGAGAGCGGGGGGGGGCTCGGTGAGCGTCTCCAGGCAGTGCTGCTGGGACTGGTGGGCGTCGCGACGCTCGTGATGTTCGCGCTCGGTTTGATCCTGTTGCTCAGTTACATGTAACGGTACGTATCCAGGACCATGGACAACGCAGACACACTGTATCTGGTCGACGGCTCGTCGTACATCTTTCGGGCCTACTATGCGATTCGGCGGGCGCTTCAGACCTCCGAGGGGGTGCCGACGAACGCCATCTACGGCTTCTATCAGATGCTCCAGACGCTGCTCGAAAAGGCGGATCCGGAGTACATCGCCGTCGCGCTCGATGCGTTCGGCTCCGAGGTCCCGACCTTTCGCCACGAACGCTACGAGGAGTACAAGGCCAACCGCGACGAGACGCCTCGAGAGCTGAAAGAGCAGATTCCGTACATTCGCCGGCTGGTCGAGGCACTGCACATCCCGATCCTCGAGAAGCCGGGAGTCGAAGCCGACGATCTCATCGCCACGGCGACGCGTCGGGCCCACGAGGAGGGCGTCGAGGTTACGATCGTCAGCGGCGACAAGGATTTGATGCAGCTTCTGGGCGACGGCGTGACGATGTACGATACCAAGCGTGACAAAACCTACACCCCCGAGGACGTCGAGGAAAAATACGGTGTCACGCCCACCGAGCAGAGGTACGTGATGGCGATGGCCGGCGACAGCTCCGACAACATTCCGGGCGTTCCGGGGATCGGACCGAAGACGGGGGGGAAGCTGATCCGAAAGTTCGGAGACCTCGACGGCGTCTACGAGAATCTCGACGAGGTCGGGGGCAAGAAGCGGCCGAAATCGCTGGCCGAGCACGAACAGCAGGCGCGGCTGTCGCTCGAGTTGGTGACGCTCAAGGACGACTGTGAGATGGAGGTTGGCCTCGAAGATCTGCGCCTGACGCCGCCGAACGTCGAGGAACTCGAGGCGTTGTTTCACGAGCTCGAATTCGAGAGTCAGCTCGAGAACCTGGAACAGTGGCTGGCCGAGCGCGGCTGGATCGACGAGGAACAGCTCGAGCTGTCGTTCGGGACGGGAAGCTTCGGGGCGACGGCCGAGGGCAAACCGGACAAGGACTACAGCGGCGTCTTCACCGAGGAGCGGCTCGAGGAGGTCCTCGAGGCGTGTCGCGAGGCGGAGCAATTCGCCTTCGACCTGGAGACGACGAGTCTCGACTCGCTCGAGGCCGAGATCGTCGGGTTTGCGTTCGCCTGGCAGCCCCACCGGGCGGTGTACGTGCCGGTCGGTCACGTTGGAGCGAGCGGTCAGCCGGGGGACCGCGAGCAGCTCGATTTCGAGTTCGTCCTCGGGAAGATCCGACCGCTGCTCGAATCCGAGGAGCACGCGAAGGTCCTGCAGCACTGGAAATACGAGTGGATCGTGCTGCAAAACTACGACCTCGATCTGGCCGGCGTCGCCTGGGATACGATGCTGATGAGTTATCTCCTGCAGCCGGGACGCAACTCGCACGGGCTCGATGCGATCGTCCGGGAGTATCTCGACTACGATCCGATCGCGTACGGAGACGTCGCCGGGCGCGGAAGCGACCAGGTTTCGTTCGAGCGGGTGCCGATCGAGGAGGCGATTCCGTACGCCGCCGAGGATGCCGATGTGACGCTTCTGGTCTGCGAGGCGATGCGCGAGAAGCTCGAGGCGCACGACAAGCTGGTTCACCTGCACGACGAGATCGAGATACCGCTGTCGCGAGTGCTCGGGAGGATGGAGCGGACCGGCATCTGTCTCGACCGCGAGATTCTGAGTGACCTCTCCCGGGAGTTCGACGAGGAGCTCGAGGAGCTCGAAGACGAGATCGCCGAGCACGCCGGCCGGCAGGTCAACCCGAACAGTCCGAAGCAGCTCCGGGAGGTGCTGTTCGACGATCTCGGGTTGCCGGTCAAAAAGCGGACCAAGACCGGGCCGTCGACCGCCCGGCCGGTCCTCGAGCAGTTGTCCGACGAGCATCCGCTGCCAGACCTGATTCTCGAGTACCGCTCGTTTTCGAAACTCAAGGGGACGTATGTCGATGCGCTGCCGGAGCTGATCCGGGAGGACGGGCGGATCCACACGAGCTTCAACCAGGCGGTGACGGCGACCGGGCGGCTGTCGTCGTCGGAGCCGAACCTCCAGAACATTCCGATCCGCACCGACCGAGGCCGGCGGATCCGCCGGGCGTTCGTGCCCGACGACGACTGGACGTTGGTGACGGCGGATTACTCCCAGATCGAGCTTCGGATTCTTGCGCATCTGTCGAAGGATCCGATTTTGCTGGAGGCGTACCGCGAGGGGCGCGACGTGCACACGCTGACCGCCTCGCAGGTGTTCGACATCGCACTCGAGGAGGTCTCGAAAAAGCAACGGGAGCTCGGCAAGACGATCAACTACGGCGTCCTGTACGGGATGGGCTCGAGGCGGCTGGCGCGCGAGTTCGAGATTCCCCAGTCCGAAGCCTCGGCGTACATCGACAGCTATTTCGAGCGCTACGAGGTGGTCGACGAGTTTTTCGAGGCGCTGGTCGAGCGGGCCCGCGAGCAGGGTTATGCCGAGACGATGTTCGGGCGGCGCCGCCGGCTGCCCGGCCTCGAGGGGCACGGACGCCAGGAAGCGTACGCGGAGCGGGCGGCTGTCAATACGCCGATCCAGGGGACGGCGGCGGACATCATCAAGATCGCGATGGTCGAACTCCAGCGAGAGATCGAGACGAACGATCTGGCGGTCCATCCGCTCCTGCAGGTCCACGACGAACTAGTACTCGAAGTGCGTGACGAGATCTGCGTTCAGGCTGTGGATCTTGTGCGCAAGGAGATGGAGTCGGTGGTCGAACTCGACGTGCCGTTGACCGTCGACATCGGCACCGGAGGTGACTGGCTCGAGGCGAAATGACGAGCAGACGGGCCGGGCTCAATCCCCACTTTCCGGGATAGAGTAAACGCTCCACCTCCCCCATAGTTGAACAGAGTGACGACTCGTTCCTCAATCAACTATGCAAGCGGTTCACCTTTCCCCAAGCCCCCGCGATCGGAGGCCACGATCGTGGGGGAGACAAAATGGTGTGGCTTTATGGGTACAGACGAAGTCGATACGGGTGGCGTGTTGGAGGAAATCGACGCTTCGACCCCTTCCCGTCTTCGCAGAGAAGTCGTCGGCCGGCTGCAGAAGCTCGCCGGGGCGGATGCAGCGTTGTTTTCAAAGTATTCGCTGAGCGACGGAGGGGAGTACGACACGTCGGTCGAGGTGCTCGGCGACGAGCAATTTGCCCGGGAGTTCGAAGATCGGGAGGGGAACGGCTGTCAGCCGGCGCGCACCTGGGACCCGCGCTACCCGCCCAAAGAATCCGAGCAGTCGTTTCACGTCGAGCACTATCCGCCCGGCACCCTGGCAGAGGATTCTCAGCCGAAGGCGCTGTGCGACGTCTACCGGGAGGTCGGGGTGCGCTGGGAAGCCAGTGCCCTGCTGTATGATGGCCCGCGATTTCTCGGCTGGCTCGCCTTTTATCGGCTGCGCGACGCGGCCTTCGAGCCGGAGCGCATCGAGCGGCTCAACGAGCTGGTGGGGTCGATCGTCCGGGAGCTCTCTCGCGCGGAGCGGCTCGAATCGGAGCTGCTCGGCGACCGTCCCGCCCGGGTGTTGATGGATCCGAGCACCCTGGACGTCGAATGTGCGACGGGCAACGCCTTCGACTGGTTGACCGAGCCGCGCAAGGAGCAACTGACCGAGGAGATCGCCGAGCTGGATCTCGGTGAATCGTTTCCCATCAAGTTGTTCATCGATGGATTTCGCGTCTGGGTGACGCAGATGAGCGGCCAGCTCGGTATGCGACTGCTGGCGACGATCGAGCGGGCCCCGGCGCCGGAGAAGCGCCCGGAGGCCGCCCTGACCCCTCGCCAGCGCGAAGTCGTCGGATACGCGGCGGCCGGTGCGACGAACCGCGAGATCGCCGAGACCCTGAACATCACCCCCGATACCGTCAGCGACCATCTGTCGGCAGCCTACCGTCGGCTCGGCGTCGCCAACCGCGTGGAACTGGCGCTGACGCTCACCAGCGAAACCGACGACTGATCGGATTTCGATCAGTCGTCCTGCTCGAAGCCCAGATCTTCGAGGTCGTACGAGGCCTGGAGCATCTCGAGGACGGACGAGATGTCGTCCGGTGTTTCGACCGTCTCCGAGGAGTTGACCGTATCGAGGAACTCGGAGACGAGGTCGTCGACCGGGTAGTCGACTTGCTGGCGTCTCCCGGACCGCGAGTTGGCCTGCGGGGGTGCGTCGTCGGACTCTCGGTTGTCAGGGCATTTGCTCACGGAGATGCTCCCACCCTCAAGAACCCTCAAGAGACTCGGTACTGCCCGATTCAGACGACAGTATACGGCTCGGGATCGGCAGTTTCTATCCCCCGAATGGGGGATGGGGAGCGGGTTATCGGCTCTCGCGGCGTTCGAGCTCGAAGTCGCGAAGGTCGCGGGCGACCTCGGTGGCGGGAAAGATCTCGGCGGCGCCGTCGCGAAACCGCTCGAGGCGTGTGTACCGCTGGGAGATGTGAGTCAAGACGAGGCGCTCGGCATCGGCCTCTTTCGCGCATCGGGCGGCGTCGGCGGCGGTCGAATGGCCGCGGCGGTGAGCGAGGGACTCTTCGCCGGCCGGATAGGTTGCCTCGTGGACCAGGACGTCGGCTTCGCGTGCCAGATCGACGGTTTGACGGCACGGACGAGTATCTGCGCAGTACGCGAGTTTGAAGCCGGGACGCGCCGGGCCGAGAACCTGGCTCGGAGTGATGGTCCGGCCGTCGTCGGTCTCGACGCTCTCGCCGCCCTGCAGGCGTCCGAAGGCCGGCCCCGGCTCGAGCCCCAGCTCGCGGGCGGCGTCGACGTCGAAGCGCCCCGGTCTGGGATGCTCGCGCAGGGCGTATCCCCAGGTCTCGACGCGGTGGTGGAGAGGCCGGGCGGTGACCGTGAAATCGTCGTGGCGAAAGACCGTTTCCGATTGCTCGATCTCGTGGATGCGGACCGTAAAGCCGGGCCACAGGATGTCGAGCTCCTTGAGCGTATCGAACCACTCGCGCAGCCCGACCGGTCCGATGACATCGAGCGGCCGCTCGCGTTCGTTGAGCGTCAGCGAGCCGATCAGACCGGGCAGCCCGTTGACGTGATCGCCGTGGAAGTGGGTTACAAAGATCGCCTCCAGGGTCCCGGGCCGCAGCGACGAACGCGACAGCTGAATTTGCGTCCCCTCGCCGCAGTCGAACATGAACAACTCGCCGTCGCGAAACAGGGTAAACGAGGAGACGCCGCGGTGGGGCATCGGTTTGCCACTCCCCGTGCCGAGAAAGGTCAGCCTGAACGTCATCTCCTCTCGCTGCAACCTGGAGTCGAGTGGGAAAATCCGAGCGGCGCGGGAACATAGCAGCGGAGTGGGGGCCGGACAAGCACGCGTTCGGAGCGGCGGCGTTGTCGCCGGGCGCCAGCTACGCTACGCTCCGGACTCGATCCGAGACACGTCTCGTCCAGGTCATCCGAACGGACGCCACAGCCATGGGTTTCGAGGTGTTGATGAACGGTGTGGGCGACGCCTTCAGCCGGAAGAGCTGGGGGACGAATTTTCTGTGCCGGCGCGGCGAGTTCGTGCTGGCGGTCGACTGTCCCGACAGCTACCGGCGGGCGCTCGAGGCGAACGGTTTCGAGCACGAGGGACGGCCGCTCGACGCAGACGCGATCGATGCGATGGTGATCACGCACCTGCACGGCGACCACGTCAACGGCCTGGAGATGTTGCTGGCGTACCGCCGGTACGTCGTCGAACGCCCGCTCGAGCTGTACACGACGACGCCGGTCGCCAACGTCCTGTGGGAGCGGCGTCTCGGCGTCTCGCTGGGGCGAAGCTGGAACGGCGAGCGCTACGAGTCTCTCGGCCCCGACGACTACTTCACGCTGACTCCCGTACCGTGGGACGAGTCGGTCGAGGTCGGGCCCTTCGAGATCGAGGTTCGCCAGACGATCCACCACATTCCGACCGCCGCGCTGCGCATCTCGGACGGGGAAGCGACCCTCGGGTATTCGTGTGACACGGAGTACGACGAGCGCCTGATCGAGTGGCTGGCGGACAGCGACCGGATCTTGCACGAGACGAGCTACGGGCCGGGGCATACGCCCCTGTTCGAACTCGCCAATCTCCCGGACGAGACGCGCGAGAAGCTGCGCGTCGTCCACGTTCCGGACGATCTCTGGGAGATCGAAGACGAAATCGACGTCGACTTCGCCCGCGAGGGTGAGATCTACCGGGTGTGAGTCAAACGAGATACAGGGTGCCGTCCTCGATGTGCTGCGGTCGAGCCGTCGTCGGCGACGATCTCGAAGGCGGTCTCGTCCCTGCGCTCCTGGAAGTTCTGCCAGACGTGCCTCGGAAAGTTGCGCATCGACCCTCGAGTTCGGCGCTCAGACCCCGACCGGGTGCCAGTTGGTCTTGAACTCGACGAACGGCAAAATCCAGTACGGACTCTGGCACTCCTCGGAGGTCCAGTCCGAGGCGTCGTCCTTGAACGTCACGCGTTTGACGCTCTCGGCGCCCTCGAGTGCGAGTTGCTCCTGCTCGTCGGCCTCCGCGCCGTAGGCGACGATGCCGTCGACATCTTTGTGGCCGCCGATGTGGCCGGTCAGCTCGTCGCGCTCGCCGGTCAGGAGGTTGACGACGCCGCCGGGCAGATCGCTGTTGTTGAGGACCTCGGCCAACTCGATCGCCATCTGGGGGGCGTCGTTGTCGACGACGCCGACGACGGTGTTGCCGGAGACGATCAGCGGCGCGAGCGTCGAGACGAGCCCCAAAAGCGGGGCGTTTTTCGGCGCCAGCAGCGCGATCACCCCGGTCGGCTCGGGAATCGTGAAGTTGAAATGCTGCGAGGCGACCGGGTTGGTCGAGCCGAAGACCTGCTCGAATTTGTCCGACCAGCCGGCGTACCAGACCAGCCGGTCGATGGCGGCCTGGACCCGGGCCTCGGCCTCGTCGCCACCGCAGCCGATCCCCTCGTCGAGCTTCGCGGCGAAGCCGGCCCTGCGGGCCTCGAGCATCTCGCCCATCCGGTACAGAATCTGGCCGCGGTTGAACGCCGAGCGTCCGAACCAGCCGTCGAGCGCCTCCCGGGCGGCGACGACGGCGTCTCGGAAGTCCTTGCGGGAGGCATGGCAGATGTTGGCCACGAAATTCCCCTCGTGATCGTCGATTTGCAGGTAACGTCCACTCTCGGTGCGCGGGTACTGCCCGTCGATGTACAGTTTGTAGGTCTTGTAGACGGGAACCCGTTGGTCGTGTGCCGAACTCGACATCAACTTACCTCCATGTACGCGAGCAGTCCCTGGCGTCCGCCCTCGCGGCCGAAGCCGCTCTCCTTGTAGCCACCGAACGGCGCGCCCGGGTCGAACTTGTTGTAGGTGTTGCCCCAGACGACGCCGCAATCGAGGCTCCCGGCCACGCGGAACAGCTTGCTGCCCTTGTCGGTCCAGACGCCGCAGGCGAGCCCGTAGGGGGTGTTGTTGGCCTTCTCGATCGCCTCGTCGGGGGTGCGAAAGGTCATCACCGACAGGACCGGCCCGAAGATCTCCTCCTGGGCGACCCGGTGCGACGGAGTCACCTCGGTGAAAAAGCTGGGCCGGAAATAATAGCCGGTATCCGGGACCTCGAGGTCGGGCTGGTACAGCTCGCAGCCCTCCTCGACCCCGGCGTCGACGAGCGTGTTGATCTTGTCGAGCTGTTGTTTGGAGTTGATGGCGCCGATGTCGGTGTTTTTGTCGAGCGGGTCGCCGATCCGGAGCGTCGCCATGCGATTTTGCAGTTTGGTGATGACCTCGTCGTGGATGTTCTCCTGGACCAGAAGCCGCGATCCGGCGCAGCAGACGTGGCCCTGGTTGAAATAGATACCGTTGATGATGCCCTCGACGGCCTGGTCGATCGCGGCGTCGTCGAAGATGATGTTCGAGCCCTTGCCGCCCAGCTCGAGCGTCAACTTTTTGTCGGTGCCGGCCAGGGAGCGCTGGATGATCTTGCCGACCTCGGTCGAGCCGGTGAAGGCGACCTTGTCGACTCCCGGATGCCCGACGATCGCCGAGCCGGTCTCACCGGCGCCGGTCACGAGATTGACCACCCCGTCGGGCAGGCCCGCCTCCTGGACGATCTCGGCGAGTTTCATCGCCGTCAGGGGCGTGGTCTCGGCGGGCTTCAACACGACGGTATTGCCGGTCGCCAGCGCCGGCGCGATCTTCCAGGCCGCCATCAAAAGCGGGAAGTTCCAGGGGATGATCTGGCCGCAGACCCCGACCGGCTCCGGGTCGTCGCCGGGGAAGGCGTACTCGAGCTTGTCGGCCCAGCCGGCGTAGTGGAAAAACCAGGCCGCCGACAGCGGAATGTCGACGTCGCGCGATTCCCGGATCGGCTTGCCGCCGTCCATCGACTCCAGCACCGCGATCTCGCGGGATTTCTCTTTGATCATCCGCCCGATCCGGTAGATGTACTTCGCCCGCTCGGAGGCCGGCATCGGCTGCCAGGTCTCTTCGAAGGCGGTGCGGGCCGCCCGGACCGCCCGGTCGACGGTCTCCTCGGTGCCGACGGCGAATTCGGCGAGGACCTGTTCGTTCGACGGATTGATCGAGTCGAAGTACTCGTCGGTTTCGACGAACTCTCCGTCGATGAAATGCCCGTAACGCTCGTCGTGCTCGGCGAAATCAGCCGACTGGGGAGCCTCGGCGTACTCCCAGGTGTCGCCGAAAAGAAGATCGCGAACGTCGACTGGTCGATTCATGGTCTCGTCCGTGGTGCGTACTCAAGAAATGCTCAGGTAACGTTCCGAGTGGTAACGACCGGTGCGCTCCTTTTCGATCTGGAGTAGCACGTCGTTGAGCAGCGACGAGGCGCCGAACCGAAACAGATCCGGCGTCAGCCACTCGTCGCCGATCGTCTCTTTGACCGTCGCCAGGTACCGGAGCGATTCCTTGGCGTCACGGATCCCGCCGGCGGCCTTCATGCCGACTTTCTCGCCGGTCTCGAGGTAGTGATCGCGGATGGCCTCGAGCATCACCAGGGTGACCGGGATGCTGGCCTTCGGCGAGACTTTACCGGTCGAGGTCTTGATGAAATCGGCGCCGGCGTCGATCGCGATCTGGCTGGCGAGCCGGACGTTGTCGTAGGTCTGCAGCTCGCCGACCTCCAGGATGACCTTCAGGTGGGCGTCGCCGCAGGCCTCTTTCGAGCGGCGAACCTCCTCGTGGACGGTCTGATAGTCGCCGGACAAAAACGCGCCGCGGTTGATGACCGTGTCGATCTCGTCGGCGCCCCCGTCGACGGCCTCCTCGATATCCTCGAGCTTTTCGTCGAGCGGCACCTGGCCGCTCGGAAAATACGTCGCCACGGAGGCGACGTTGATGTCGGTCTCGCCGACCTCCTCGACGGCGACCGGCACCATGCTCGGATACACGCACACCGCCGCGACCGGAGGGCAATCCTCGCGGGCGATCGGCCGTCGGGCCTTCCGGCACAGCATCCGGACCTTGCCCGGCGTGTCCGAGCCCTCGAGCGTCGTCAAATCGATCATCGAGATGACGAGCTTCATGCCCGCGACCTTCGAGTCGCGCTTGATGCTGCGGCGTTCGAACTTGCTGGCGCGCTCCTCGACGCCGACCTGGTCGACGGGGGGAACGCGGGGCGGTCGATAATCGGTACCAGCCATAATCGCATCACACGTGGAAGGTTCATCGATGAACGGTCCGCATCCTAGGGAGTTCGCCGGGAATTGGCAAGATGATGGTTCGGCTGCGATTGGGGCGGGGTGGAACGACAGACGTCTCGCGGCGGCCCCGGAGGCCGCGACGGACGGGTCGGCCAAAAAGGGAGGCCAGATCGCTCGCAACGCCGGTGGATCGACCGACATTTCGCGTTCGGCCCGGATGCGGCGTCGATCGGGTCGACAAGAGACCGAAACCACCACGGTCGCGAAAAAGGTCGGGTCGCGAACGCACCGAGGTGACCACGCTCGCGACGAAAGTGAGGTCGTGAAATCACCGATGTCACCTCGATTGCGACGAAGGTCGGGTTTCAAAATCACCGATCTGCGATCGCGGCCCCCCAGGGGGCAACCCCCCGGGGTTCGCGAGGTCACCCCGGATTGAGGCGAAAAATTTTCGTCTCGCGCGGCTCGCGATCCGTGTTTTTGCAACCGAACCGCGATCTGGACGGTGTTTACCGCCGTGTTTTTGGAACCGAATCGACGAAAAAACGGAGGTTACCTCGGTGAAAATTCGACCGCACCTTCGTCTCGATCGAGTTCACCCCGCGGCCCCCCAGGGGGTCACCCCCGGGGTGGTGCGAGGTGAAATGCGAACGTCTGACGCAGGAACGAGTCGCGAGGAGGAGACACTCGGAGGGTGGGCGGTTTGACGAAGATGAGACCGAAGAGTACCATCCGTCCCGCGTATGAACCGCGATTCAGTTTCAGGAGATCGAGGATGAACGACGTCGCCTCCGAGCCCCCGCGTGGCTGTGGCTTCCTTCTTCGCGAGGTCGGCACCGAAGAGATCAAGACGCCGGAGAAATTCACCGAAGAGCAGCAGATGTTCGCCTCGACCGTCCAGCAGTTCATGGACGAGGAGGTCATCCCGGCGATCGAGCGGCTCGAGGAGAAGGACTTCGAGAAGATGCAACAGCTCCTCGAGCAGGCCGCCGACCTCGGACTCTTGAAGGTCGACATCCCCGAAACATACGGCGGCCTGCAGGTCGACAAGACGACGATCATGGTCGTCTCCGAGATCGTCAGCCAGTACGCCAGCTTTTCGGTGACCTACGGGGCGCAGACGGGCATCGGGATGTTGCCGCTTTTGTATTTCGGGACGCCCGAGCAAAAACAAAAATGGCTGCCGAAGCTCGGGGACGGGGAGGTGATCGCGGCGTATGCGCTGACGGAGCCGGGCAGCGGGTCGGACGCCCTGGCGGCCAAGACCCGGGCCGAGCCGGTCGACGGCGGGGAGGCCTACGAGATCACCGGCACCAAGATGTGGATCACGAACGCCGGCTTCGCCGATCTATTTACGGTCTTCTGCCAGGTCGAGGGCGACAAGTTCACCGCCTTTTTGGTCGAGGCGGACCGCGACGGCGTCTCGACCGGCCCGGAGGAAAAAAAGATGGGCCAGCACGGCTCGTCGACCCGCCAGGTCAACTTCGATCAGGTCCGGGTGCCGAAAGAAAACCTGCTCGGCGAGATCGGCAAGGGCCACAAGATCGCGTTCAACATCCTGAACATCGGGC
>CAZRLK010000044.1:0-33059 GCA_964600555.1 uncultured Bradymonadales bacterium | reverse complement strand
CCGATTCGATGCGGATCCTCCGCTCGATGGAGTGCTGGTCGCCGTCCGCCCGGACGACAGCGAGCGCCGGTCCTTTCGCCCGTTTGCCTTCCGTTGACAGCAGGGTCAACATCGGTCGCAACGCCCCTCCTTCGAGGGCTTTCAGGCGAAACCGAAACGTCTCCCGCCCCTGGAGACGGATCTCGAACCAGTCCGTCTCGTAGTCGAGCGTCTCGAGCGAGGCCGGCGAGGCGATCGTCCCCTCGATACCCTCCCCCACCCTCAACGGACGAACCGTCGGGAGCGTCCTCGAGGTGCGGGTCGTTTCGGCGGGTGCGGGACCCGGCGGGGGCTGGCGGGAGGTCGACTCGGCGGGGGGCGATGGCGCCCGTGGCGTCGACTTTCGATCGGAGGAAGGGGGTTTTTTCTGGCATCCGAGGCCGTGGCCGGCCGCCAGGACGAATCCGATCACCCAGGTGGCGAGAGGTCTCTGTGCGCGGGCATCCATGACGTCGCGGTGGGGCGGTGGTCGCCAGCAGGGGCGCGGGTCTCGACCGGGTGCGTGTCAGACGGCGATCGGTGCCGGGATGTGCGGATCGTGCTGGTAATCGACGATCTCGATATCCTCGTAGCCAAACTCGTCGATGGACTCGATCTCGGGGGCGAGTCGAAGTTCGGGCAGGGGGTGGGGTGTGCGTTCGAGCTGGGTGCGGACCTGCTCGAAGTGGTTTTTGTACAGATGGGCATCTCCGAGGGTGTGGACGAATTCGCCGCGCTCCAGGCCCGTCACCTGCGCGATCATCGCCGTCAGAAGCGCGTACGAGGCGATGTTGAACGGCAGGCCCAAAAAGATGTCGGCGCTTCGCTGATACAGTTGGCAGCTGAGCGCACCCTCGGAGACGTAAAACTGAAAGAGGACGTGGCAGGGCGGGAGCGCCATCTCGTCGAGGTGTCCGACGTTCCAGGCGCTGACGAGATGGCGCCGGGAGTGGGGATTGTCGCGGATGGTCTCGACGACGCGTGCGATCTGGTCGATCCGGCGGCCGTCCGGCGCCGGCCACGAACGCCACTGCACGCCGTACACCGGTCCCAGCTCACCGTCCTCGTCCGCCCACTCGTCCCAGATCGAGACGTCGTGTTCGTCGAGATAGGCGATGTTGGAGTCGCCGCGCAGAAACCACAGAAGCTCATGGATGATCGAGCGAAAATACAGTTTCTTGGTCGTGACCGCCGGAAATCCCTCCGAGAGATCGAAGCGCATCTGGCGGCCGAACAGACTCCGGGTGCCGGTGCCGGTCCGGTCCGGTTTGTCGGTCCCCTCCTCAAGGACCTCCTCGAGCAATGTCAGGTATGGATCCATGAGCGTCTCGTCGCAGCTCGAGCGGAGAGGCTCACGCCTTGGGGCCGAACCCGAGGACGATGTATCCGCCGGACTTTTCGTCCTCTTTGAGCTCGAGAAGGCCGCGACCCTCGGCGTCTTCGAGCAGCTCGCTGAAGTTTCGGTACCCGTAGTAGCTCTCCGAGAAGTTCGGACGTTTGCGCTGCAGGGTCTGTTTGACCAGCGAACTCCAGAGGTTGGAGTCGCGCTCGCGAAACAGGGCCTCGACCTGGTCGAGCACCAGCTCGATTGCCTCGTCTTTCGAGCCGCTCTTCTGGTCGCCGCCGCCTTTTTGTTGCTGCTGGCCGGAGGACGAGTGGCGATTGCCGCGGCCGCCTCGCCCGCGCACGAGATCATCGTAGTAGATGTACTCGTCGCAACTTTCGACCAGCAGGTCGCTGGTGGAGTTTTTGACGCCGACGCCGATGACGGTCTTGTTGTTTTCGCGAAGTTTGGCGACGACCGGCGAGAAGTCACTGTCGCCGGAGACGATGATGAACATGTCGAGGTGGGTCTTCGTGTAGCACATGTCGAGGGCGTCGACGACGAGACGGATGTCCGCCGAGTTTTTGCCCGAATACGACACGTGGGGGACTTCGATCATCTCGAAGCCGGCCTCGTGCATCGGTCGCTTGGCCTTTTTGTAGTTGTCCCAGTCGGCGTAGGCCTTCTTGACGACGATCTTGCCCTTGTCGAGAAGTCGCTCGAGGACGAGGGGCATTTTGAACTCGTCGTAGTCGGCGTCGGTGACGCCGATGGCAACGTTTTCGTAATCGCAGAAGATAGCAATGTTGGGCGCTGAATCTTGCTCCATGGATAGTTCGATACGACAGAAGTCTCGATGAACTCCAATTCGCGGAGAAACCTAGCGGTGCAAAGGCCGAATGTCCACTGTCGAGTGGCCGAGGCCGATCGCCGGGAGGAGACCGCCGGAGCGGAGAGGGGGCACGAGGTGAACTGTGCCGGGAGTGGGGATATTCCGACCGGTGAGTCGAGCGGGCGGCTAGCCGTCCTCGTCGATCTCGCCGTACCAGGGCAGTCCCCGGGCGGCATTGTATTCGAGTTCGGCGATGACCTGGGCGCCGAACAACACGATCACGGCGGCGATCTCCATGGTCAAAAGGGCGATGACGACGGTGGTCAACGACCCGTAGACAACGTTGATCAGGGAGAGATTGGCGAAATACCAGTAGACGACGTGGCGGACAAGCTCCCAGAGGAGTGTGGCGAACAGGGCGCCGATCATGGCGCGGCCGGTGTCGATTTTGGAGGCGGGGACGACCTTGTACAGGGCGGTAAACAGCAGGAACAGGCCGGCGAACGAGACGAGATAGATGACCGGGCCGGAGAGTTCGGGGACGGTGTAGTTGAAATGCAGCAGGTGGAGGGTGCGCCCGGCGAGCATCTCGAAGATGAACCCGACGATCATCAGGGCGACGATGCTGAGCCCGAGCAGGGCGATGAATCCGTAGGGGATGAGCACCGAGATTAGAAAATGGCGGTCGGGGTCGCTCTCGAAGATCACCTCCATGGCACTCTCGAAGGTGCGGAAGGCGATTGAGCTGAAAAACAACAGGACCAGAAAGCTGATGGTGCCGGCGACGTTGCGTTCGTCGACGATTCGGGCGATCGAGTCGGTCAGCCAGTCGGCGTGGCCGGGTACGACGAAGCGAAGCTCTCGATTGATGACTTCGACCAGGAGGTGTTCTTCGAAAAAGCTCGAGAGGATCAAAAGCAGGACGATGAACAGGGGGACGATCGACAGCAGGGTGTTGTAGCCGACGCCGCTGGCCAAGAGCAGGCCCTTGTTGTCCCGGAACTTCCGAGTGACGTCGACCAAAAAATACACCAATCCCTGAAGCTGGGTGCCGATGGTCCGGAAAAACGACTCCAAGCTGACCCTTGCGGCGGGAGAGAGGCGTGTGGCGAGACGAGAGACGTCTCCAAGCGTATGGGTCAGCGCCGTGGCAGCAAAATAAAAAAGCGTCCTTCAGAGGACCTGCGTCGCCATGGGACATGCACCTGGCAAATGACCTGGGGGGATTTTGCATGTCGACCATCCCCTGAAGGACAATTGTGACTATACAGATGCGAGAGGGCGTGTCAAACCGTGTTCGGCAAAAAGTCGGCAGATGATCGGCGGGGGAGGAACGCGTCCCCGGGAGGGATGTTCGGCACCCTGGCAGGGGAGGAGTTCCCGGCCGTCAGCGCAACAGGAAGTCGGCGGAGACGGCGGAGTGATCGGAGCCGTCCAGCCCGCTGTCCCCGGGGCACGCCTCGCCACCCCACCGGCGCAGGCTGCCGGTGATGTAACTTCCGCCGCATTCCCCGGCATACAGGATGTGGTCGATCGCCTCGCGGTTGCCCCGGTAACAGTAGGACCATCCCTCGCCGGGGGTGTCGGGGCGGGCGCGGCGCAACGGCGAGTCGTCGAGCAGCGCCTCGAGCGCCGGGCTTCCGGGAGTGGCGTTGAGATCGCCGGCGAGGGTGGCGAGGCGGTTGGGATCCTCGTCGAGCGCCTCGCCGACGATCGTCCGGGCCTCTTTCGCCTCGGCGAGTCGGCGTGCTGGATCGTCGTTTCGCTGCGAGGTGAAGTGAGCCCCGAAGAGAATCAACTCTTCGCCGCCGACCCGAAAAGTCGCCTGCAGGAATTCCCGGGGGAACTGCGATTCGGAGCCGTCGGAAAGCTGGAGGGGGCGGTCGTCGCGGTAGCGTCGGGTCTCGAGGTGGGTGGCGTCGGCGAGCACGGCGACATCGAGTGAGGCCGCTCGTCCGATCTCGCCGAACACCCGCGCTCGGTAGTCGCGTTCCTGCGCGGAGAGCCGGTCGCCGATGCGATCGAGCAGCGCCTCCTTTTCGATCTCCTGGAAGACGTAGATGTCGGCGTCGATCGGGCGAAGGGCCTCGGCGATCTCGCCGATGCGCTCGTCGACGCGTCCGGCGGGCGGGGCCTCCTCGTAGGAATCTCCGCCGCAATCTCCGGAGTCGCAGTGGGCATCGAAGAGCCGGTAGACGTTGAAGGTGGCGATTCGGACGGTCGGAGCCTCGGGGTCGAGGCTCTCCTCCGAGACGGTCGGCTCGCAGGCGGGTCGGGTGTCGGGGGAGTCGGGCTTGGAGGGGGAGGTGTCGCGCTGCTCGTCGGCCGGGGAAATCGGGTCGAGACACCCCGGGGCGGCGAGGACGGCGAGCGCGACCGCGAGGTGCAAAAGGTGCCTCCCGGTTCGGCCCGCCGCGGGCGATCGACGCGTGGCGCTCCCCCGGCGCACGTTACTCCTCGTCTTCTTCTTCGTAGAGGATGTTCCAGCCGAGGTTGTCGAGTTCATCGAGCATCCGTCCGATCATCGATTCGGTCGCATATCCGGCGAGGTGGAACGGCTGTTCGTCGAGCACGGCGACCGGGCCTTCGAAATGCGGCGGCGGGTCGGGCCAGTCGACGGTCTCCTGGTCGGTGTCGAAGTCGAATGCGAGGATCATCCCCTCGCTCTCCTCTTCGATAAACTCGTCGAGGCCATCGACGACCATCTGCCAGGTGTCGGCGTCGAGTTCGAAGGGATCGACGAGCACGAGGGTCGAACCGCCGGCGGGATCGTCTTCGTCTTCGTCTTCGCCGCGCGGCGGTTCGATCTCCTGGAGTTCGGCGAGGTCCTCGAGGATGAACTCCGCCCGGAATCCGTTCTCGCGGATCTGAGTTTTGAGCGTCCGGCGGGTCTCGTCGTCGGCCTCGCAGAAGATGGCATGGTAGCTGCGCTCGGAGATGATGTCGAGGGCAAGCCCGGCCGAGCAGCGATACGGCTCCTCGCCGTCGAGCCGATCTTTTTCCATCCGCACGTACTCGGTGTAGGCGGGATGTTTGGCGAGCTGGGTATTGATGCGTTGCTTCCACTCGAGGGGATTGTTCCAGGGGGATTCGAGCAAAAAGGCGTGGGTTTCGATGTAGGTCACGGGGCCGCGAATGGCGCGCTGGGCTGCGACGCGCGCCAGGCGGACCAACGCCCCGTGTTTGAGAATGTCGCCCAGATTGCCCACGTTTTCGGCTTGCTGGTTTGTCATAAGTGTCCGCAGTGTCCGATTGAGGTGGCGCGGCGATCGCCGTCGATGCCAGGGTGCCGCTGGTCGATGCCTTCTCCCCTGTCGGGGGACCGTTCGAGTTTCAATCGACGACTTTGTGGACCATACTTGGCCGAGAGTCAACCGATCCCTCGACGAGCCGGTCCGAGTGGCCGGATTGGAGGGGGTTCGAGGCATTTCGCCCAGAGGAGAGAGCCGATGAACGTCGAAAGTGAGCGATTGACCTTCCAGGGGGCGAGTGGCGCGGAGCTGGCCGCGAGGCTCGACCGACCCGGCCGGGGCCCGACCCGGGGGTATGCGCTGTTTGCCCATTGCTTTACGTGCTCGAAGGACGTCTTCGCCGCCTCCCGGATCAGCCGATCGCTGGCCGAGCGGGGAATGGGGACGCTTCGATTCGATTTCACGGGACTCGGCCACAGCGAGGGGGAGTTTGCGAGCACGAATTTCTCGTCGAACATCGACGATCTGGTCGCGGCCGGGGAATTTCTCAGCGAGCAGTTCGGGGCTCCCGCGCTGTTGGTCGGGCACAGCCTCGGCGGGGCGGCGGTGCTGGGGGCGGCCGGACGTCTGCAGGGGGTCGAGGCGGTGGCGACGATCGCGGCGCCGTTTCGTCCCGTGCACGTGCGGAATCTGTTCGACGGCCAGATCGAGGAGATCCGCGAGGAGGGCGAGGCGGAGGTGACGCTCGCCGGCCGGGCGTTTCGGATCACCCGGGAGTTTCTCGAGGATCTGCAGAGCCAGCGGTTGGACGAGGCGATCGCCGAGCTGGACCGGCCGCTGGTGTTGTTTCACGCCCCGCGCGATGAGATCGTGGGCATCGACAACGCCTCCCGGATCTTCGAGGCGGCGAAGCACCCAAAGAGTTTCGTCTCGCTCGACGACGCCGACCACCTGCTGTCGCGCAGGCAAGATGCCGAGTACGTGGCGACCGTCCTGTCGGCCTGGGGAAGTCGGTATCTCGCCGGGGAGGAGCAGACGGTCGCGCCCCCGGAGCCGAGCCAGGCGCCGGAGGTCGATCTCGCGCCCGGCCAGACCTATGTCGGCGAGTCGGGCGAAGGCAAATTCAGCAACCACGTCTTCACCGGCGGACATTACCTGCGGGCCGGGGAGCCGGCCGAGTACGGCGGGGACGACAGCGGCCCGACGCCGTACGATCTGCTGGTCGCCGGCCTCGGGGCCTGCACGTCGATGACGCTTCGGATGTACGCCGACCGAAAGGACTGGCCATTGGAGCATGTCGAGGTGCGACTCGACCACGAAAAGATCCACGCCCGCGACTGCGAGAGGTGTGAGACGGACCGCGGCAAGATCGACCGCATCGAGCGCCGGATCGCCCTGAAGGGCGAACTCGACGAAAAGCAGCGCCGGAAGTTGCTCGAGATCGCCGACAAGTGCCCGGTCCACGAGTCGTTGACGCGGCCGAACGTCATCGAGACCACACTGGATGAAGAGGGCTGAACCGCCCGGCGCCGCCTCGCCGCGATTTCGCCCCGGCTCGTCGGTCAACCGGCGTCGTCGTCCTGGCCGATGCGACTGGCAACCGGTCCGGTCTGCCCGAAATACTTGCTTCCCCGGTCGGGGCCGTAGGGGCGCTCGGCGGTGTCGGTCATCTGCTGGAAGACGAGTTGGCTGATGCGCATGCCGGGGTACAGTTTGACGGCGACGCGACCCAGATTGCTCAACTCCAGGGTGATGTTTCCCTCGTAGCCGGGGTCGATGAATCCGGCAGTGGCGTGGACGACGACGGCCAGGCGTCCGATGCTGCTTCGGCCCTCGACCCGGGCGACCAGATCGTCGGGGATGCGGACCCACTCGCGGGTCGAGCCGAGGACAAACTCGCCGGGGTGAAGGATGAATCCCTCCCGGTCGTCGACGGAGACCGTTTCGGTGTAGCCGTCGGTGGTGTCCGGGTCGGCGGTATCGATACAGGAGACGTGCGGGAGTTTGTAGACGACGAACTCGGTGCCGAGTCGCAGGTCGACGCTCGCCGGCTGGATCTGCATCTCGGGATCGGAGAGCGGCTCGATCTGCAAGTCGCCCTCGTCGAGGCGTCGGCGAATGTCTCCGTCGGAAAGGATCATGATACCGGTGGGGTGGGTGGAACGGACCCGGCGAGGTGTCATACACTGTCGGTACGTCTGCGTCTAGCCTGAGAGGACGCACGAGTCGCGACGGCCGAGCGCCGGGAGCCTAGGCGCCGTCGTCGGGGTTGGCCGGGGGCGTGGTCGACCATCAGCGTTGTCTGCGCGGAGAGACGAGTCGATGCCGATACAGAGTCCCGAATCGCGCGATCCCGACGCCCGGGAGAGCTTCTGGGGGTGGGGATGGGAGCAGCGCTTTCCGAGCCGAGAGGAGCGCCGGAACCTCGGCCAGCAGGCCAGGCAGTTGCTGGGCCTCGAGGACCTCGAGTTGCTCGAGGCGCCGAAGCTGGCCGAGCTCGATTTGCCGCCGCCGGGCGTCTCGCCGCCGGATGAGCTGGAGGCGATCTGTACGGCGGAGATGCGGAGCCGAGCCCGACACACCTACGGGCGCGGGTACCGAGACATCGTCCGGGGGTTTCACGGGGAGTTCGACGGGCCCCCGGATTTCGTCGCGCGGCCGACCGACGTCGAGCAGGTGCGTCGGCTGCTCGACTGGGCGAGCGGCGAAGACGTCGCCGTCGTACCGTTCGGCGGCGGGACGAGCGTGGTGGCGGGGGTGGAGACGGGATCAATCGAGGGGCGGCGGGGGGTCGTCTCGGTCGATACGCGCCGCATGGATCGCCTCCTCGAGTTCGACCCGGAGTCCGGGGCGGCGCACATTCAGGCGGGGGCGACGGGGCCGCGGGTGGCCTCGCAACTGGAGGGGACCGGTCAGATGCTCCGGCACTATCCTCAATCGTACGAATTTTCGACGGTCGGCGGCTGGATCGCCACGCGTTCCGGCGGCCACTACGCGACGGTGTACACGCACTTCGAGGATTTCCTCGAGTCGGTGCGGATGGTCGCGCCCGGCGGAGAGCTGGTGACGCCGCGCCAGCCGGCCTCCGGGGCGGGTCCCGATGCGAACCGACTGATCGCCGGGTCGGAGGGCATCCTCGGGGTGATCACCGACGCCTGGGTACGCACGCAGGACGCCCCGAAATTTCGGTCTCGGGCGAGCTTTTTCTTCTCGGAGTTCGACGACGGGGTCGAGGCGACGCGGGCGGTCGCGCGGTCGGGCCTGCAGCCAGCGAACTGTCGTCTGCTCGATGCGCGCGAGGCGATGCTCAACGGCGTCGCCTTCGACGGAAGCACCGTCCTGCTGGTCGGCTTCGAGTCGGCGAACGCCCCGACGCGCGGGCCGATGGAGTCGGTCGTGGAGTTGTGCCGCGATTTCGACGGAGAGTTGCGCCGCGAGCCGGTTCACAGCGGTCCCGACGGGGAGAGCGACGGGGCGACGGCGCAGTCCCGGTGGCGCACGATGTTCTTCGAGGCGCCGTACCTGCAAAACACGATGGTCAGCCTGGGGGTGATGGCCGACAGTTTCGAGACGGCGTGCACCTGGAGTCAGTTCGGCGAGTTGCATCGCCGGGTGGTGCGGACGGCGCTGGATGTCCTCGAGGAGGTCTGCGGCAACGGATTCGTCTCGTGTCGCTTCACTCACGTATATCCGGACGGACCGGCACCGTATTACACGTTTCTCGGCCCGGCCCAGGTCGGCTCGGAGCTCGAGCAGTGGGCGGAGGTCAAATCGGCGGTCTCGGAGGTAATCTCGGAGGTGGGGGCGACGATCACCCACCACCACGCCGTCGGACGCACCCACCGGGAGTGGTACGATCGGGAGCGGCCCGACCTGTTTGCCGAGGGGTTGCGGGCGGCGCGCGAGGAGTTCGACCCGCAGGACGTGATGAATCCGGGGGTGTTGCTGTAGAGGGGGGCGTGGTTCCCCTGGCTCAGCCGCTCGCTCGTGCGGGAGCGTCGGAACGGCCGGCGGTCTCCCGAGTGTGCAGGAGCGCGATTTGATAGAGGTACCGAAAGGAAGCCGACTCGCCGGAGGGATCGAAGGTCTCGAGGATGCGTCCGGCCCGCTTTTGGTCCGAGAGCGCGAGCAGGACGAGTGCCTTTTCGCGCTGGCCGGGTAGGCGGCCCTCGCCGTGGAGAAACTCTTCGAGTTCGGCGAGCTCGTAGTAGCCGTCCCAGCGTTCGAGCCGGCCGGCGAGCCAGTCGAATCGTTCGCGCTGGTTGGTGCGAGTGGCGTCGAGTTGGCCTGCGGCTCGAATACTCATGGCGACGACCCGGCTCATCAGAAACACGCTGATCGATTGTGCGGCCATTGAAAAATGCAACAATCGATCCAGGCCAGAATTTCGGAGGAGCGCGACGGGGTCGCCGCTGAGCCGTCGACGAGTATTACACCGCGTTGGTACCGAGAACGCGACATCCTTGTCCGACGCCCCGTGGGCGGCTGACATCGATGTCGGGCGTCTCCCAGCAGGTGTCAGTTTTTTTCGGTCGATCGTGGGATTTTTGAAGGGGGCGGCCGGACCTCTCTCCGGCGATCGGAGGGGCGCTCGGAGCAAAGAGACACGTGTCGAGGGATGGATCGCGACTTGCAACTTGGAGGGGACGTACTCCGACGACGTTAGATGACTCTCGCAGACGGGACAGACGCTATGGATTGGAAAGCCCTCTCGACACTCGGAGCGACGACGCTGGTTTCGGCCGTCGCGGCCTTATTGCTGCCGGTGCATGCCGAGGCCTTTTGTGGCGCCTACGTCAGCGGCGGACAGGCCGACCTGTTCAACAACGCCACTCACGTGGCAATGATGCGCCACAAGCAGACGACGGTCCTTTCGATGCAGAACAACTACGAGGGCCCCCCCGAGGACTTCGCCATGATCGTCCCGACTCCCGTCGTCCTCGACGAGTCGAACGTCAAGACTCTCGAGGAGGACGTCTTCTCGTCGGTCGACAAGCTGACCGCCCCCCGGCTGGTCGAGTACTGGGAGCAGGATCCGTGCCAGTTCGCCGACGAGGACGACCAGTTTGATCGAGGGGGAGCGGGTGCTCCCGAGGGGGCGGATGCAGGTGCCGGGTTCGGCGATGCGGGCGAGGGGGGCTACGTCGAGGTCGAGGAGCAGTTTACCGAGGGCGAATACGAGATCGTCGTGCTCAGTTCCAACGACTCCGCCGCGCTCGAACAGTGGCTGTCGGACAACGACTACAACATTCCGGACGGGGCCGCCCCGTATCTCGACCCGTACATCCAGCAGGGAAGCAAGTTTTTCGTCGCCAGGGTCGACACCGGCAAGGTCGAATTCGACGACGCCGGCGAGGCGGTCCTCTCGCCGCTTCGGTTCAACTACGAGTCGGACGAATTCAAACTTCCGGTCCGGCTCGGATTGATCAACTCCGCCGGCAAACAGGACCTGATCGTCAACGTCCTGGCCAAGGGGCAACGCTACGACGTCTCGAACTACCCGACTGCGAAGATCCCGACCAACATCGAGGTCGTGGCCGGCGTCAAAAACTACTTTCCGACCTTCTATCGATCACTGTTTCAACAGACGCTCGACCAGCATGCCGAGCAGGATCAAAACCCGGTCGTCACCGAGTACGCCTGGAACGCCAAAAGCTGTGATCCGTGTCCGTTCGGCAACGGGCTCCAGGACGAGTCGATCCTGACGCTGGGCGGCGACATCCTCGCCGACAAATACGACGACGTCGGTCAGGAGCGATCGACGTTTCATCCGAGCCCCGGCGACGCCGGAGGCGACGAGGAGACGGTGACGACCTTCGGCTACGACTGGGTCGTCACCCGGCTGCACACCCGATACGGGGCCGACGAGATCGGTCAGGATCTGGTCTTCGAGGAGGCCTCTCCGATCGTCGGCGGGCGCGGGGGGGCGACGAATCTCAACCACGAGGCCGAGGAGTCGACTCGCAACAACTTCCAGGGCCGCTACATCATCAAGCACGGCTGGGATGGGCCGGTGACCTGCGAGGATCCGCAGCGTGGTCGGTGGGGCGGTCGAACCGGCGCTCAGCCCGGCCTCCAGACCTCGCCCGGCGAGACCAACCGGGAGTCGGGTGGCGGCTCGTCCGGTAGTGACGAGCAACCCGACGAGGTGACGCTCGAGCAGGAGGTCAAGGTCGACATCGACTCGCTCGGGGTCGAGACGCAATCTGCCGACGAGGACGACGGCATCGAGTGGACCGGAACCTCCGACGAGCGCGACGGGCCGTTCGAGATGGGTGACGGGACCGGCGATCCCTCCACGGAACGGGCCTGTTCGCAGACCGGCGGCGGGCCCGTGGCGCCGCTCGCCGTCCTGGTGGGCCTGTTCGGTCTGGCGTTTGTGCGCCGCCGCACGGTGCGGAAGGCCTGATCGAGCCTCGAGCGGACAGTCTGCTTTGTCGAACCCCGTTTCGCCCCGGTGGCGGAACGGGGTTTTTATTCGGGGGGCAGGCCGGGCATTGTTTCGGAAAACTGCGGGGCCGGGGGAGAGCGCCTCGAAAATTTGAGCGAGTCTGCCGGGCCTCCCCCGGGGAAGGCCAGCCACCGGGAGTGGATCGGCTCTTGCACCCTCTAGAGACGAAGACGAACGATACGTGTTTCGACGCCACTCGACTGACGCTGGACGACGAGGAGTGAACCATGTGCGACGACAAGTGGGCAATACAACTGGGAGCGATGTTGGTGGCCGCGGCGGCGGTGCTCGCGCCGCAGACGGCCGACGCCTTTTGCGGGTCGTACGTCAGCGGCGGCGAAAGCGAGCTGTTCAACAACGCGACCCAGGCGGTGATGATGCGCCACGAGCAGCAGACCGTCCTCTCGATCCAGAACGACTACGAGGGGCCGACCGACGATTTTGCGATGATCGTGCCGACGCCGGTGGTCCTCGAACAGGAGGACGTCAAGACGCTCGACGACGAGATCTTCTCGAAACTCGACCGGCTGACGGCGCCGAGGCTGGTCGAATACTGGGAGAAGGACCCGTGCTCGGGCGGAGACGACCGGGCGTTCGCGCCGCCGGCCGCCGAGGCGGACTCGGGGAGCGACGACACCGCCAACGAGGACGTCGACATCGAGGCTGAATTTTCGGTCGGTGAGTACGACGTCGTCGTGCTCAGCTCGAGCGAGTCGTCGTCGCTGGAGACGTGGCTCAACACCAACGGCTACAACATCCCCCAGGGCGCCGCGCCGTATCTCGACCCGTACGTCCAGCAGGGCAGCAAGTTTTTCGTCGCCAAGGTCGACAGCCAGAAAGTCGAATTCGACAAGGACGGCCAGGCGGTCCTCTCGCCGCTTCGCTTCCACTACGAGTCGCCGGAATTCAAGTTGCCGGTCCGCCTCGGCCTCATCAACTCCCAGGGCAAACAGGACCTGATCGTCAACCTTCTGGGGCAGGACCAACGCTACCGGGTGGCGAACTACCCGAATGCGACGATTCCGACCAACATCGAGGTCGTCAACGAGGTGCGCAACCGCTTCGGGCAGTTTTACCGCTCGCTGTTTCGCGAGACGGTCCAACAGAATCGGGAAGACGGCCAGAACCCGGTCGTCACCGAGTACTCCTGGAACGCCGCTTCGTGCGACCCGTGTCCGGGACCGGCGCTCGACGGCAGCGACATCGCGACGCTCGGCGGGGACGTGATCAATCAGGGGGACGACACCGAGACCGGTGGGGTGCCGGGATTTCGGTCGGGCTGGGTGATCACGCGGCTGCACGCCCGCTACGGGGCCGACGAGCTGGGCAAGGATCTGGTCTTCGAGAAGGCCCCGCCGATCGCCGGTGGGCGCGAGCGTTACGACGAGGAGGGCAACCTCGAGCGCGGGGCGAACGAGAGCAGTCTCAACAACTTCCAGGGGCGCTACATCATCCGCCACCGCTGGGACAAGCCGGTGTTGTGTAGCGATCCGGAGTACGGTCGCTGGGGCGGCAACCCGGATGGAGACGGCGGCCCCTCGACGACGACCGCCCAGAGCCCGACCAGTGGCGGGGCGGAGGTCGACGAACAGAGCGACGACGGGCCGGATCTCTCGCGCGAGGTGCGCGACGACATCCCGGAGCTGGGAGTCGAGTCAAAGGCGCCGGAGGGGCCGGAGGCGGAGCGGGCCTGCTCGGTGAGTCCGTTCGGCGAGCGGGAGTCGGTGCCGCTGGCGCTGCTGGCGGCGTTGGTCGGGCTCGGCCTGGTCCGGCTGCGATCGAGATGAGCCGGCCTCGCCGATCGAGGGGGGAGCGGCGGATTGATTTCGATGGATGATGGATCGAGACTGGAGTCGAATGGATCTTGCCCGCTGGAGTCGCCATGTCCCGAATCGCACATCCGACCCATCTCCCGAGACGCCTGGTCGGCCTGCTCGCCGTGCTCGCGCTGGTGATCGGAGGTTGTGACTCCCCCGAGGGGAACGTCTCGTCGGAGGAGTCGAACGACGAACGAGCCGCCGAGCAGGAGAGCTCGAGGCCGGCACCGCCGGAGTCGGTCGACGGGCCGATCGTACCTCGGACCGGCGGGGAGTTTGCTCCCTCGCTGATGCAACTCGAAGAGGACGAGCCCGACGTCGAGACGCTCACCCAGATCGAGGAGTGCGGGGAGTGCCACGCCGAGATCGTCGACCAGTGGCGCGACAGCGTCCACGCCTTCGCCTCGTTCAACAATCCGATGTACCGGATGGTCTTCGACGAGTTCGTCGAGTCCAACGGCCACGATCGAGGCCGGCACTGTGCGGGCTGCCACGACCCCGTGCCGCTCGTCGCCGGGGACATCGGTTCGCCGGTCGCGCCGGAGTCCCGGCGGGCGCACCTGGGGGTGACCTGCAACACCTGCCACGGCATTACCGAGGCGACGACCGACGGCAACGGCAGTTTCACGCTGACGACCTCCGAGGTGCCGATCCCGCAGGAGGACGACCAGGAGAGCCTTGAGCGCCACAAAAAGCGGGTGACCACGGAGAAAGTCGATCAGACGAAGATGTGCGTCTCGTGCCATCGGGGCTTTCTCTCCCAGCAGACCGGGCACGACGTCTTCATTTTCGGGTTCGACGAGTACAAACCATGGCGACGCTCGGGGTGGAACGAGAACCCTCTGACGCGTATCGACGAACACGTCGAGCCCCGAGACTGCGTCGACTGCCACATGCCGTCCGCCGGGCCCGACGAGGGGGTCGCCTCGCATCGTTTTCCGGGTGGACACACGGCGATGGCCGAGATGATCGGCTCAGAGGAGCAGCTCGAGTCGCTCGTCGAGTTGATCGAATCGGCGGCGACGGTCGACGTGGCGGCGGCCGGGGCCGGCGGGGAGCGTTTTCCGGCGAGTTCCGAGTCGTTCGCCGTCGAACCGGGCGAGCGTTTCTGGGTCGACGTCGTGGTGCGCAACGTCGCCGGCGGCCACAATCTGCCGGGCGGCCAGCGCGACCTGCGGGACAGCTGGTTCGAGGTCCTGGTCAAAAGCGCCGACGGCGAACTCCTCGCCGAAGCCGGCCGGGACCACCGCGACAGCGGCGACGACCGGTCGGCGCATCGATTGCGCAAGCTGGTGTTGACCCCCGAGGCCGAGACCGAGGCGCGGCACGGCGTCGCCCACTTCCGGACGAAAGCCTACGACCACTCGATCACGCCGCGCAACGCCGAGCTGGCGCGTTATGCCTGGGATCTCCCGGAGTCGCTCCCCGAGGAGGCGTTTCCCCTGACGGTCGAGGCCAACCTGCAGCATCGACGCCTCTCGAAGGTCTTTCACCGGGCGAGCTGCGAGGCGGCGAAGAGCGAGCGCGGCCGGGCGTTTCTCGACGGGACGGAGCGCGAATACGGAGTGCGCCCCGATCCCTGCGCCGAGCAGCCGATCGTCGAGATGGCCTCGGACACCGCCGAGGTGTACCCGGACCGGTTCGCTCCGGGGGACAACGAGCCCGGATGGCGGCGGTGGTTCGCCCGGGGATTGGCGCTGCAGGACCATCTTTCCGAGCGGCTCGACGAGGCAATCGACAGCTTCGACCGGGCGCGCGAGGCTCTCGAGGCGATGCAGCCGGCGCCGGAAAAAGCCGACCACCGCCGGGCGATGATCCTGGTGGGCAAGGCGCAGGTGATGGCGCGGCAGCGCCGGCACCGCAAGGCGATCAAATTGTACGATCGGGCGGAGTCGTACGTCTCGGGCCACCCCGCGATCCTCGTCGGCCGCGGCGACGCCTACGCCAACGTCTGGCAGTTCGACAGGGCGGTCGAAGCGTATGAAAAAGCGAGCGAGCAGGTCGACGGCGATCGGGTCTGGAAAAAGCTCGCCGTCGGCCTCGGCAGCCTCGGCCGCCACCGTGAAGCGATCGAGGCGGCCCGCCGGGGCCTGGCGATCGAACCGCGGTCGCCGGATTTGTTGCGCTCGCAGATGATTGCGTTGCGCAACCTCGAGGTTCCGGAATCGTGGCGCGAGCGAGCTTCGGAGGCGTTTGACCTGTACAAACGCGACGAAGAGGCTCACCAGCTTCGAGCCGACTGCTCGGATCGCTCCGAGATCTGCGAGCTGGAGCGCCTGCCGGTGCACACCCACGAGATGGAGTCCGTGGAGTGATCGCGTCAATCCGTCAGCTCGGCGACCATCTGGACGACGCGCGGCCGTAGGTCCCAGTCGTCGGGGGCGACCTCGAGCGCCTTGTCGAGATCAGCGAGGGCCTCGTCCTCCTCGTCGAGCATGTTCCAGACGCCAGCGCGTTTGACGTACGGGATCGGGTTGTACGGGTCGAGATCCGTCGCCTCGTTCCAGTCGTCGATCGCGCCCTGAAAGTCCTGCAACTGGACCTTCGCCGACCCGCGATTGGAGTACGCTTGCGGATCCTCGGGATCCAGCTCGATCGCCTGATCGTACTGCTCGATCGCCTCTTCCCATTCGGCCTGCTCGGCGTAGGCGTTGCCGAGATTGTAGTAGTTGGTCGCATCGTACGGCCGGGCCTCGATCGCCTGCTCGAAATCCTCCACGGCCGCCTCCAGCTCGCCCTGCTCGAGCCGCAGGTACCCCCGCGAGGCGTACGCGTCGGCGTTGTCGGGGTCGAGTTCGACGACCCGGCCGAAATCCTTCAGAGCCCCGACGACGTCGCCGGTCGCCTGCCGGACCATCGCCCGGTTGAGGTAGGCCGGCACCGACTCGTCGTCGAGATCGAGCGCGCGGTTGAGATCCTCGCGCGCCCCGTCGACGTCGCCGGTCTGAAACCGGGCGACACCCCGGTTGGCGAAGATCTCGGGGCGCTCTTTACGCTCGGCCGCCGCGTCGAAATCCTCGAGGGCCTTCTCGGGCCGCTGGTGCTCGTAGTAAGCGAGCGCCCGGTCGACCCGCGCTTCGACGTGGTCCGGGTCGAGCTCGAGGGCGGCCGTCCAGTCCTCGATGGCGCCCTCGACGTCGTTCATCGCCGCGCGCGCCACCCCCCGTCTGCGGTAGACGTCCGGGTCTTCGTCGCCGATTTCGAGCGCCTCGGTGTAGTCGTCGACCGCCCCGTCGACATCCCCCTGCTCGTAGCGCTCGGCGCCGCGCTGCAGGTAGTCCTCGGCGCGGCCCAGCTCGTCGTATTCCTCTTCGTGATCGTGCTCGTCGCCGAGCGGCGAGTGCATGGCATCCTGGAAGGCGCCGGATTCGGCGAGATCGCCGAATTGGGTCATCAGGTCTTCGGCGATCGAGCGCGAGAGGTTCCGGAAAAACTCCTGTTGTTCGAGGAGTTTGCCGACGACGCCCGTCAAGAGTTTCTCGAGTTTGTCGGCCTCGTAGTCGAACAGCTCGTCGAGGTGGTCGGCGCCGGCCTTGAAGGCCGAGCGCAGCTTCCGGATCTCGTCGGTCTCCTCGACCGGCAGAGGGGCCGGGTTGTCGAGGCTGTGCGAGCTTTCGAGATTGGCGAGATCCTCGAAGGATTTCTCGAGCGAACGGGTCCCCGACTGGACGACGTCGAGGGCCATCGACGAGAAGACGAAATGGCGAATGTCGAGCGCAGGTGCCCGGACGAACATCCACCAGGCGAGCCGATAAAGAGCGTCTTCGTGGTGCTCGTCGTCGCGGTACGGTTCGAGGACGTCCTGGCGTTGCAGGACGTTTTCGACGGCCCGCGCAATCTCGCGATCGCCGGTGTCGGTCGCCTTCTGGACCTCGTCGATTTGCTCGCGGAGCTGCTCGAGCGCTTCCTGGGGACTCATGCGCCTTCCTGTCGATGGGGCGAAACGAAAGAGATGCGTACAACACGCGGGATTAATTTCGAACGGATCGGGGTGATGTCAAGGATGGTCGTCAGGCGTCGGGCGTTGGCCGCGCGTTGCGTTACCGGCGGGCCAGTCCTAACGTCGCGGCTCGCCGCGGGGGCGAGATCCGAAACTTGCAGGAGGATTCGATGATTTCCGGGTTTGCACGAGCGATGGTCGAACGGGAGGATACGCTCGAGAACTGGCGCGAGATCGCCGAACAGTACAGCGACGAGACGGCGATGGGGGTGCACGACGTCTCGTTGATCGACGTCGACGACGAGTCGCTGACTCTCGAGATGCCGATGGGCGATCATGCCCGACAGGTCGCCGGTTTGCTGCATGGAGGCGTGAGCATGTTGCTCGCCGAGACGGCTGCCTCAATGCACGCCTGCTGGGGGGTGAATCTACTCGAAAAGCAGCCGGTCGGTCTCGAAATAAACGGAAGCCACGTGCGTTCGACCACCGACGGGACGATTCGCGCGGTCGCCGAGGTCGTCCGCCGGGCCTCGTCGCACGTCGTCCACCGGGTCGCGATCCGACACCTCGAGGAGGAGGTCACGTTGTCGGAGTGCCGGGTGACGAACTACTACAAGAGTAGTTGAGTGAGGCAGGGCGAGACCCGCCGAGAAACGAGTCGCCGCGAGGAGGGCTCGAGTGATTCGAGGGAGCGCGCCATGTGTACGTTGATCGTGGGACATCGAGTGCAGTCGGGGAGCCCGCTGATCGTAGGGGCAAACCGCGACGAGGCGTTCGGGCGGCCGGCGTCGCCGCCGGCCATCGTCGAAGAGGGCGGGCGTCGGATGCTCGCCCCGCGCGACGAGTTGGCGGGGGGAACCTGGCTGGGGCTCAACGACCAGGGCGTCTTCGCCGGGCTGACCAATCGGTTCGGGCCGAACGACCCGGAGCGGCGCTCGCGCGGGGAAATCGTGTTTCGGGCCCTCGAGGCGTCGACGGCGCAGGGAGGTGGCGCGGCGGTCGAGGCCCTGGAGGCGGCCGCGTACAACCCCTTTCATCTGGTCGTCGCCGACGCAGACAGCGCCCACGTTGTCGTCAGTGACGGCGAACTTTTGACGGCGTCGACTCTCGAGCCGGGTTTTGCGGTCGTCACCGAACGCAGCTTCGGGGCCGCCGACAACGGGCGCAAACGCGAGGTTCGGGCGCGGCTCGACGCGCTGCAACGCGGCGAGGCGGTGGGGCTCGAAGAGCTTCGCCGGCTGCTGACCGACTGCTCGGGGGGCATCGATGCCGTCTGCGTCGATCTCGAGGGCGTCGACTACGGTACCCGCAGCTCGACGCTGATCCGGTGTGGGCCGGAGGTCGCCGGGGGCGTGGAATTCCGGCACGCCGAGGGTCCTCCGTGCGACGTCGACTACGAGGACATCTCGGAGACTGCTCGTGAACTGCTCGGGTAGGCGGGGGTAAAGCGTGGATAAGCTTGGGTAGGACGTGAATACAGCGGGTCAACTTCAAAAAGGCATGGGTAGGGCGGGGATAAAGTGTGAAAAAGCGTGGGTAGGGCGGGTTGTCGATTGCCTTCAGTGCGCCATCACGGAGTCCCCGAGAAGGCGATCGGGGCCGCGAGCGACTCCTTCGGGATGCCGAACGCATCGACCAGGTGGACGGCCTGCCGGCGCGCTCCGCGACACAGTTCGTTGAGTTCGGTGCGGATGGCACGCGATTTGGCGGGCTCGACGACGCCGTTTTCGAGAAACCAGCCGATGTCGTCGTGCAGGCGATCGAGCGCCCAGACCGACCGCAGGAGCGCGAGTTGCTCGCAGATTGCCTCGTCGTCGCACCGCTCGATCCCCGCCTGGAACTGCTCGAGGACGACCTTTTCGATGTGCGCGTCGGCGAGCGAGACGAGGTGATCCTGGACGTCGCGGAAGGCGTCGAAGGCCGGCATGTCGTCGTCGAGGCGGCGTTTCATCCGAGTGGCCGCCGAGCGCAAAAGGTCGTCGGCCCGGTACTCGAAGGCATCGAGCTGGAAATCGGCACTTCGCAGGTGCTCGGCGTCTGTGTTGCGGGTGACGACCGGGTTGAGACTCTGGACGGTGGTCGCCGCCTGCTCGGCTACGTAGCGGACCATGCTGAAGACGCGGTCGTCGGTGAACTGGCTGCGGAACTCGCCGAGTAGACTGCGGGCGACGAGCAGCATCAACACCGTATTATCGCCCTCGAACGTCGCGTATACATCGATGTCCTTGCGGATCTGAGCGATGCGGTTTTCGGTCAGATAGCCCATCCCTCCGCAACACTCGCGGGCGGTCTGGACGGCGTCATTGGCCACCCAGGTGGTGTAGGCTTTCAGCCCGGCAGCGAGCGCCTCGATTTCGCGCTGATCGTCGTCGTCGCGCTCGGCGTAGCGGCGTTTGAGATGCCGGGTCGCAAAGGTCAATCCGTAGGCGCCGGCGATGCGGGGCATCAGGCGGCGCTGATGGGTCCGGTAATCGAGGATCGCCTCCTCGGGCTCGCCGGCGGGTCCGAACTGCCGACGCCGGGCGCCGTAGCGCGTCGCGATCGTCAGCGCCGATTTCATCGCCTGCAGACCGGCGCAGGCGACGCTGACCCGCCCGCCGACCAGCGTTCCGATCATCGTGAAAAAGCGCTTCCCGGCCGAGGGAATCGGGCTCGAATACTCTCCGTTCGGCGAGACCGAGCCGTGGCGGTCGAGCATGTTCTCGCGGGGGATCCGCACCTCGTCGAACCAGATCCGCCCGTTGTCGACGCCGTTCAAGCCCATCTTGTGGCCGCAATCTTCGATCGTGACGCCGGGGAGCGTCTCCCCGTCCTCGTCGCGCACGGGCACCAGAAAGGCGTGTACGCCGTAGTTGTCGTCCCCGACCTCGAGCTGCGCGAAGACGGTCATCATCCGGCCGTGGACCGCGGCGTTGCCGATCCACTCTTTGCGGGCACTCTCGGAGGGGGTGTCGACGACGAATTCTTCGGCCTCGGCGTCGTAGCGGGCGGTCGTCTCGAGCTCCCGGACGTTCGAGCCGTGGCCGAGTTCGGTCATCGCGAAGCCGCCCGGCAGGCTCAGATCGCCGACCCGCTCGAGATACGCCTCGTGATGTCTGTCGGTACCCAGAAAATAGATGCTCCCGCCGAACAGGCCGAATTGCACGCCGAATTTCACGACCAGGCTCTGATCGAACATCGCGAGCGCCTCGAATGCGGCGATGAATTTGCCCATGTCCTCTTCGCCGCCGGTCGATTCCGGAAAGGCGAGGCGGCCGAGTCCCTCGTCGGCCAGGATCTCGAGCCACTCGAAGACTTGTTCGCGGTACGCCTCCGTCGACAGCTCACCGGGGTAGTCGAATGGCGGCTCCCGGAGTAAATCGCGAATCCGATCGCGGATCTGGGCGTGATCGCCGTCGAGCAGTCGCATCATTCGGGCGTGATCGAAGGCGGGCGGCGGTTCGTCGACCGGCGCTTTCGGGCGGGTGCGCTCGGCGTACAGCAGGTCGCGGCAGGCGTCGCGGCTGGCGATGCCGAGGGCGCGCTCGACTCTCTCCAGCGATTGGCGTTTCGACTCGTCGACGCCGCTCCCCGTGTCGTCCCCGTGCAGCCTCGCCATCTCGACGCCGAGATCGACCAGCGTCAACTTCTGGTCGTTGGGCAACGACTCGGCGGTCTGCTGCAGCGAGCGCAACAGGAGGTTGAGCGTCTTCGGCTTCGGTGGATCGTCCGGGTCGAGCCACCGCGCAAGCCGGTCCTTGGCATCGCTGTCGAGCCACTGCTCGTCGGCGGCCGTCGCCCGGATATTGCGGATCTCCTCGTCGGAGAGGTCGCCGTCGGCCCAGGCGACATAGATCATCGGCAGGATCGGGATCAGACGCTCGTCGTCGGCGAGGTCGGTGAGTTGGCGACTCAGGGTCCCCTGGTTCGGCCGGCCGGTCATCGGTGGCTCCCGCAACTGGAGGTGATCGGATGGCGAGACGACAGTTCCTGTGTAGCGGCGACGGCGAGTCGGTTCAATGAGTACGGCGGCGAAAAGCGTGGGCAAAGAGCATGGCAATAGAGATGACACAAAGCATGGGCGAAGAGCGTGGCGGAAGGTGTGCGAGATTCTCGCCGCACGAATTACGATTTCCCGCTTGCGATGTTACTGACGGGCGGCATTCGCGGTCCCTTCAGTGTGTGTTTACCGATGTATGTCGTCTTCGCCATCGTCGCGCTCGCCGTCGTCCTGTTCATCACCGAATGGCTGTCGGTCGACGTCACCGCGCTTTTGATCCTGGTCCTGCTGGCCGCCCTTCAGCCGTGGACTCAGGTGACCCCGCGCGAGGCGATCTCGGGTTTTTCGAATCCGGCGACGATCACGGTCCTCGCGATGTTGATACTGAGCGAAGGGGTCCGGCGCACCGGGCTGGTGCAGATCCTCGGCCAGTGGCTGAGTGGGTTCGCCGGGGAGGACCGCCACCGCCAGCTCGGGGTGACGATCGGCTTTCCCGGCGCCGTCTCGGGGTTCGTCAACAACACCCCCGTCGTCGCGCTGATGGTCCCGGTCGTCTCCGAGATGGCGCATCGGGGGCGCACCTCGCCGTCGAAGCTTCTGATCCCGCTGTCGTACGCCTCGATGCTCGGCGGGACCCTCACTCTGATCGGAACCTCGACGAACCTGCTGGCGAGCAACATCTCCGGGCGGCTGATCGACCACTCGTTCGGAATGTTCGAGTTCACGCCGCTCGGGGTCGTGGTACTGGTGGTCGGGCTGCTGTATCTGTTTTTCCTGGGCCACCGGCTGTTGCCCGAGCGCGTCAAACCGCGCCAGGAGTTCATCGAAGAATACGAGATGAAGGACTATCTGGCACGGCTGACGGTTCCGGCAGGCTCGGAGCTGATCGGCGAGCGGGTCAGCGACGTCCTCCAGGAGACGTCGCTCGATTTCGACGCGATGCATCTCAACCGGGAAGGCGAGGTGTTTCGCCAGCCGTTCGGGGCCAAGCAGTTCAACCCCGGAGACGATCTGCTGATCCGGGCCGACCGCGAGACGCTCGACGAGTTGATGGAGGTGACGGGGCTTGCGATGAAACCCTCGGAGCCGGTCGAGGAGGACTTCGGCGAAGTCGAGGCCGGTCGGGCCGACGAGCTGGTCGAGATCGTCGTCCCGTCGGGCGGTTCACTGGTGGGCCGCCGGCTGGCCGATACGCATCTCCTGGAGGATTTCGACGGACGCATCATGGCGCTGCGGCGCAACGCCGAAGTGCTGCACACGAACCTCGAGGACATCCCGCTGCAGGCCGGGGATACGCTTCTGGTCCAGGCCGACCCCGATGCCGTCGATGCGATCGATCGGGGGCTCGATTTTCTGATCCTCAAACCCGAATCCCGGGAGGATTACCGCTACCAGAAAATCCCCCTGGCGCTCGCCATCATGGCCGGCGTCGTCCTCGTGCCGAGCTTCGGATGGGCCCCGATTTTGTTGAGTGCACTCGGCGGGACGGTTGCGATGGTGCTGGGCGGGATTTTGGAGCCGAACGAACTGTACGACTCGGTGCCCTGGGACGTGATCATCCTGCTGGCCGGGATCATCCCGCTCGGGATCGCACTCGAGCAGACCGGCGGGGCGACGTTGCTGGGCGAGCTGATCGCCCGAAGCTCGGAGGTGCTGCCGGCGATCGGCGTGCTGTGGCTGTTTTACGTCGGGACCGGGCTGATCACCTCGATCATCAGCAACAATGCCAGCGTCGTGCTGATGGTGCCGGTTGCCGTCGAAACCGCCGCGCAACTCGGCGCCGACCCGTTTTCGTTCGTCCTGGCGGTCACCTTCGCGGCGAGCACGGCGTTTTTGAGTCCCGTCGGCTACCAGACCAACCTGTTCGTGTACGGGCCGGGCGGCTACAGGTTCGTCGATTTCTTCCGGATCGGGGCGCCGCTGCAGCTACTGCTGTCGGTGGTGAGCGCCGCCGGGATCTGGGCGATCTGGGGGCTGTAAGGGCGTCACCCCTTGCGTGCGTCTTCGATGGCCTGGTCGCGGGCCTGCAGGAGGGCTTCGCTGAGGCCGACCTTGAAGCGGTGCGGATTTTCGAAGCGTCTGTGACCCTCCGGCAGTCGAGCGAGGCGTCGCCGGGCGTACTCGGCCGCTTCCCGGGCGGTGTGCCGGTCGGCGACGATTTCGCCGTCGCACATGGCCGGCTCGAGCAGCGGCTCCTGGGTGTATTCGGCGACCGCGACGTTGCGCACCGTCGGATGGGCCGGGTCGTAGATGTGGTCGATGCTCGATTCGTCGGCCCGAACGATGGCGTCGCCGTAAAACGCGCCGGCGTCGTCGATCAGGCGCAGAACCTGTTTTTGGCCCGGAAAATTGATCTTTTTGGGGGTCTCCGAGAGCTTGATTCGACCGTCGCCGTCGTACTCGGCGAGTTTGTAGACGCCGTCGAGGGCCGGGGAATCGTAGGCGGTCACAAGCTGGGTGCCGACGCCGAAGACGTCGATTGGAGCATCCTGATCGTCGAGCGAGCGGATGACGTGTTCGTCGAGCTGGTTGGAGGCGGCGATTTTGACGTACTCGAGCCCCGCCTCGTCGAGCATCTCGCGGGAGCGTTTGGCGAGATAGGCCAGGTCGCCGCTGTCGAGGCGGATGCCGAGCAGGCGATGGCCCTGCTCCTCGAGTTCCCGGGCGACCCGGATGGCGTTGGGGACGCCGCTGTCGAGAGTGTCGTAGGTGTCGACCAGGAGGATCGTCTTGTCGGGAAAGGTCCGGGCGTAGGTGCGGAAGGCCTCCAGCTCGGAGTCGAAACTCTGGATCCAGGAGTGCGCCTGGGTGCCGCTGATCTCGAGCCCTTCGCAGAAGCCGGCCAGGACGTTGGAGGTGGCGTCGAAGCCGCCGACGACGGCCGAGCGGGAGGCCTGCATGCCGCCGAATCCCTGGGCGCGCCGAAGTCCGAAGTCGATCAGCTTGCGGTCGCCGGCCGTCTGGCGCATCCGGGAGGCCTTGGTGGCGATCAGGGATTCGAAGTTGAGGACGTTCAACACGACCGTCTCGACGAGCTGGGCCTCGAGGATCGAGCCGCACACCCGTACGATCGGTTCTTTCGGAAAGACGATCTCGCCTTCCCGGGGGGCGAGGAGCTCGGCGGTGAATTCGAAATCAGCGAGGTGTTCGACGAACCGCTCGGAGAGGCCCTGTTTGCGAAGGTACGCGAGGGCCTCGTCGTCGAAGCTGTAGTCGGCGAGGATCTCGACCAGCCGCTCGAGCCCCGAAAAGACGACGTAGCCGCCGTCGAACGGGTTCGAGCGGAAAAAATAATCGAAGCAGGCTTCGCGCCCGGCGCGGCCTGCCTCGAAATACCCCTGACCCATCGTCAATTCGTACAGGTCGGTGTACAGCGGGGCGTGGCGGTCGAGCATGCGGCAATCGGCCTCTGAGTCTCGCGTCACAGGGGGCCTCCGGGGGGTGGGAGGGGTGCAGGCACACGAGCTACGATGCAGACGCGTCGAGGGAGGCGACGCTGCTGCGGAACTGGTCGAACCCGGAAGTGGCGAGGAGGATGATCGCCCCACCCTTCGGGTTGATGTGAAAATGCGTAGGGACGGATTCGAACCGTCGACACCGGCCTTTTCAGGGCCGTGCTCTACCTGCTGAGCTACCTACGCAGAGCCTGCTGCGAGCCTCGCAAAATCGCGGATCTCGCGGCGGGGGACGGCAGGTTGTAATCGCTCGATCTGACGGTGTCAAGGTGTCACCAGCTCGGAGAGCCCCTTGCGGTGATCGGGGCCTTCGAGGGCGGCGTCGGGGGCGAGGACGAGGATCACGGTCCCGTCGCGTCGCCTCGTCGACAACGGGGGGGCGAATTCGAGATCGACGAGCCAGTCGGGCGCGGTCTTTTCGGGCCAGCCACATGCCAGGGCGATCGGGAGGCGCTCCTCGTCCCACTCGAAGCCGGCAGCCTCGATGCGCTCGCGCCAGTCCGGCGTGGTGATCAGGGCCATGCGCATCGGCAACTCCTCGAACCAGGTCGGCCAGGGATCCGTCAATTCGCGGATCGACCGGTGCTCGGGGAGTCGGAGGACCGTCGTCGGCTCCTCGCCGTGTTTGCCCATCGCGACCATCGCGACCGAGCGGCCGTTGCGGCCCCGAATGCGCACGAGCTGGGTGCGCTGGGTGAGGGCATCCACGACCGTCCGATCGAGATCGAAGGGGCGCCACTGCTCTTTTTGGTTCAGATCGTAGTCGGCGGGCTCGAACTCCTCGAGTGCGGCGATGCGTTCGAACAGCGGCCGGACCGCGGTATCGCGGCCGAGCGTGTCGATCGACGATCGCCAGATGATCTCGTACATGTCTCGTTTCTCCTGCAGAGAGGAGCGTCACTTTACGGCTACCACCCGAGGCGGAAATTCTCCAACCGGCTCGCGGCGGCCAGTCGTCGGCACAAGAACCCGGTCCGCACCCCGAGGCGCATCGAGGGAGTCGAGGATTGCACCGATGAAGTGTTTGCAATCCCAGAATCGTTCGGGTAGACACTCATGCTTGGTTTGGCGATGGGCGAGAGCCTGACCACGATGCACTGCCCGGTCCGGGGCCACCCGCCGTGGCAGTCTTCGTCTTTGCAAAAGCCCACTTTCCCGTCGCCCCGACTTCCGATTGGATCTGCTGGATGGTTGTCGTGCTGAGTGGCCGGACGCGATCGGCCTCCGCGCACTCTATCTGTACCGAGTAAGCACGAAGGAACGACGCATGAGATCGACCGAGCACCCACGTCGCCAAACGCCCGCCCTGCCTCCCCTTCGCGACTCCCGGACCGAGCGGGCCGTCGCCACGCTCGTCGGCGTGGTCGGTCTGGCCGTTCTCGTCTCCGGCGGTTGCGATACGACCGCAAAGGTCAGCTTTCCGTCGCGCAGCTTCGACGAGGTGCATAGCACGGGACTGAACGCCCCCGCGGGGGCCTGTGGCCAGATGGGCGGTCAAAACTCCACGGCGACGCTGCGGTTCGTTCTGGAAGACGACAACAACTCGAGCATCCGGCCGCAGTCGAAAGGGGGGCGGGCCCTCGATTCCGGGCATGTCGAACTGACGCCCGATTCGATCGCTCCGATCGAGGGCCAGGAAGCCATCTTCGAGGCCCCCGACTTGCAGTGTGGCAAGGAGTGGCCCGGCGCCGGACCCGGCGAAACCGGCTATACGGCGGCCGTGCGCGGCTACGACGGAGAATGCAGCGGGTCGTTCGATTGTGGAACGGCCGTCTCCGAGGGCAACTCCTCGATGCAGCGCTGCAACAACACCAGTAATGGTTATGGTGTTGCGAGCGTGTCGCACGCGGCGGACGTCGAGAAGGGCCAGGTGTTCGGCGTCTTGATGGAAAACGCCGGTAGCCTGCGCGGGGTGACCCCGCTGTCGGGCAGTCTGTACTACGACGCCAACGGCGACGGGGAGGCTGAGCAGGACGTCGGAGACATCGACCATCCGGCGACCGACGGGGACGGACGCCGCTACGTGGCACTCGGCTCCCTGTCTTCGGCCTGGGAGAACGCTCGAGAGACCGCCGAACTGGATAACAGAGATACGGAATTCGGCCTCTGGTCGTTCTCCGGCGACCCCCATCCGACCAGCCTCGTCGACGAGGAGCTCGGGGAAGGGGCGTGGACCGGAGCCGACGACCCGGACAAAGTCGAGGACGTCCTCGACGGCTTGGAGCTGGCGAGGCCCGGCGGGCGGGCAAACGTGTTGGAATCGCTGTACAGTCTGCTCGATCCCGACGACACGGACGGTTCGCCGTTCGCGGGGGAGGCGTATCAGGGGCTAGACAAGACACTCGTCGTCTTCGTCGACGGGCCGCCGGACAATCCGCCGGGATGGAGCAACGGCGCGAGTGTCGACGAGATCACCGATGCGGCCCAGGAGGCCAACGTCCGGATTTTCTTCGTCCATCTCGATCCACGCATCTCCGGCAGTTCCGGCGATGATTTCTCGGCCGAAGAGGTGGTCGACGACCACCAATACTACAGTCAAATGGCTCAGTCTGACAATTGCGAGAGTGCGAGTGATTGCGCGCCGCACGAGACGTGCCGCGAGGTGCGTGGCTTCAGCGGCACGAGCAACGGCGACGTCGGAGGAGAGGAGGGCGAATACCGGGACGGCAAATTCTGCATGCCCGAGCGCCGGGCCGACAGTCGAACCGGGCCGCTCCAGATCTACAGCGAGATCGCCTGTGCGACCGGCGGCGGCTACCAGTACGTCAAGGAGGCGACCGACGACGGGGAACTGTCGGCGGCGATGGGCTGGCTCCCGTACACGATGGATGGTCTCTGGGAGGCGGAGGTCGCGGTCCAGGCGCTGGAGCGGAGGGTCTCGGGCGAAGGGGACTCGGTGCGTCTGCAGGGCAGCTTCGAGGTGACCGCCGGACAGACGACCGAGACGCTGGAGCTGTCGCAGACGGCCGGGAGTGGCGGGGAAGTCGACACCCGTAGCACCCTGTTCACCGGGGGCGGAGATTCGAGCGACAATGGCGACGAGGGCAATTAATCCGTCCGTCGGAGCTCGCGAACGGGGCGTCCGACGAGTGAGTCAATACCGAGGCCGACGAATCGATCCGTGATGCAGCAGGAGACGATTTTGAGTTCGAGCGACAACATCGAGACTGTGGTCCGGCGTCTGGTCGCGGTCGTCGCGGTCGCGTTGACCGCGGGGATCGGAACACCGGTCGCCGCGCAGAGTGGCGGGTCGGCAGGTGATCAGAATGACGAAGCGAGTGGTCAGGCCTCCGACTCGTCAGCGCAGGCGGGCGGAGAGGCCGCCACCGAGGGGCAGTCGGGCGAGGAGAGCGAAGCGGACGAGGGTCCCGATCCGGAGGATCCCCACTACTGGGCGAAGGTCCGCAAAATCCACACCGTCCAGAAGCGGGAAGTCCAGAAGGTCGGGCGGCTCGGCGTCAGTGCCTACGGCGGGATGATTCCGAACAACATCTTCGAGCGGTACTTTCCGGTCGGCCTTCGGCTCAACTATTTTATCCTCGAGAACATCGGCCTGGAGTTGTCCGGCTCCCACGCCTTCCGCTCCGAGACTGCGCTGGAGGGAGTGATGGACGAGGCCAACGGGATCAACTCCGAGAGTGTCCGGGTCGCCGACACCCAGTTGTGGCACGCGAATTTCGGACTGCTGTGGAGCCCCTTTTACGGCAAGACCTCGTTTTACGAAAACTCCATCGGTTATTTCGACATGTTTCTGTTCGGAGGGATGGGCATGGTGGTCACCAAGACGCCGGAGGTCGCCAACGAACCCCTCTCCGAGATCGATCCGAACATCAAGCCGGAAGGCGTGCTCGGGGCCGGCCTGAGTTACTTTCTGCTGGACAATGCGATGATCCGCCTCGACTATCGCCAGTTCATCTTTCAGAAGGCCGGGGACGTCGGCGGGGTGGCCAATCCCTCCGAGGTCTCGGTCGGCTTCGGCTGGCTGTTCTTTTGATGCCGACATCGGTACTCGCCCGATCGCATGTACGAGTTCGAGAGGACAACGACGATGAGACGATGTAGCTTCGCGCTCAGCAGCCCGGCAACCCCGGGAGGGTCGTACGGCACGTGGGGGGCGATGCTGGCGGTGGTGTTCGCGCTCGGCCTGGTGACCTCGTCGGTGGCCGCCCAGGAGACGCCCGAAGACGACGAGGAGGTCCCGGAGGGTCCCCTCAGTGAACAGTTCGAGGATTACTGGTCGGTCGATCGGGAGGTCGATGCGATCAAAAACAAGATGTACCGTCGAAAAGGGCGATTCGCCGTCGGTCTGCAGGCCGGTGTGATGTCGAGCGAGCCGTTTTTCTGGTATTCGCCGGTGGGGCTGCGACTCGACTACTACCTGTCGGACAATTTCGGGCTGGAGCTGGAGGGGACTTACATGGGGACCAAAAAGCTCCTCCGGCACGATACCGATCTGACCGGGTTCGTTCGCAACAACAAGGTCGGCTTCGACGAAAATCGCCACACCCTCGACATCTTCCAGTGGCGAGCCCACGCGCTGGCCGTCTGGTCGCCGTTTTACGGCAAACTGGCTCTGCTACAGCGAAAGCTCGCCCACTTCGACTTGAATCTCGCGGCGGGCTTCGGCGCGGTGAGCGTGGAGCGACCGAACAAGACGCGATCCGACTCCGAGGAGCTGATCACCCCCGAGTTCGTGTTCGGCGGCGGCGTCCACTTTTTCACCAGTGAGCACGTCACCCTCCGGCTGACGGGCCGCGGCTACGTGTACTCCGGGCCGAAAAACTACAAGAATACCGAAAACGGGGAGTTGTACGTCTCGGCGAATGAAAACGCCCCGAACATCCAAGAGGCGAATTTCTTTCAGAAACTCGAGGTTCCCACCGAGTTTCTGCTGGGCGTCAGCTACATGTTCTGAGCGACGATGAAGGTGACGAGCGGAGACGACGACACGCTACGACGGATCTACGACATGGCTTTCAGGAGCACATCGATGCACGACGCCAACACCAGATGGTGCCGAGTGGGGGTGGGCCACGTTTTGACCATCTTGATGGCCCTTGCTTTCGTGGCCGCACCGAGTTCGGAGGCGGTCGCGCTCGACAAGGACGAGATCGTCCAGATGAGCAAACTCGACCTCGATTCCTCGGCGATCAAGGGGGCGATCGACAGCGCCGACGAGAGTCTCGAGCTGACCGAGGTCGAGATCGGAGAGCTGCGGGCTCAGGGCGTCAGCGACGAGATCATCGAGTATCTCAAGCAGGAAGGCCACGTCGCCGAGTCGGTCGAGGAGGGCGACGAAGCGACCGCCGAGCAGGAGGAAGGAGACGGCGAGGAGGAACAGCAGGCCGCTCCGGACTCCGAGGCGGACGACGAACGAGAACAGGCGGCGGCCGACGAGCAGGACGGAGATCAGGACGCTGCGCCGGCGGACGACGAGGGGGACGGGGGCGGAGTTCAGCCTCCGAGTCCGGCGCCCGGTGAAGAGGGGGATACGGAGGAGCTGACCCAGGAGGAGATCGAGGAACTGCGCGAAGAAGCAAGAGAGGAGGGGGCCGAGGAATTGAAAGAGGAAGAGAAGCGCCGCCGGAAGCTTCAGCGGGCCGCCCGGCGGCTGCCGGAGGCCGACGACAAACTCGAGAACGGCAACAACATGGCCGCCGCCCGCACTTACCTCCGGTTTTTGTCGCTCGACCCGGAGCAGGGCTCGGAGAACTGGTACGAAGCGAAATTCGGCCTCGCGAAGGCCCTGTACAACGAGGGGATCCTCTCGGGGGCGACGACTCCGACCCAGCAGGTCGTGATGGCCGGGGCGGATCGTCCCCACTTCCAGGAGGCCTTCCGCATCCTGCAGGAATTGACCCGCAAGATCGGCTACCAGCCCCCGGCGCTCGAGGAGTTGACCCAGGTGCTGACGCAGGATCTTCCCCAGGATTTTCTCAACGACTTCAACTACTACCTCGGGAAGTTCTTTTACGATTACGGGCGGAATAAACTCGCGGTCAAGTACTTGAACAAGGTGAAAGAGGGCTCGGAAGACTACCCGGAAGCCCTGTATCTACAGGGGGTAGCGCAGCTCGACCCTTCGATCGACGACAAGCCCGAGGCGCTGCGCAACTTCGAGCGAGCGATCCGAGCCGGGGAGCAGGCCGAGCAGGAAAACGAAGAGATCCTCCAGCTCGGTTATCTCGCCCTGGCGCGCGTCTTCTATGAGGTGGGTCTGTACGACGTCGCGCTGTTTTACTACCAGAAAATCCCCCGCGAGTCGGCGCGCCACGCCGAGGCGATGTTCGAGAAGGCATGGACGTACTTTCAGAAAAACGACTTCAAGCGAGCCCTGGGCACCTTCCAGACCCTGGACAGCCCCTACTACGACCAGTGGTATTTCCCGGATCTGCACATCCTCGAGGCGACGGTGTATCTAAACCTGTGCCGCTACGACTACTCCGAGCGGGCCCTCGCGGAGTTCACCGACAAATACCTCGACAAACGGCCTCGGCTCAAGGAGTTCCTCGAGGAGACGAGCCAGCCGAAGGCCTACTGGGAGAAGATAACTCGGGCGTACACCTCCGATGGTGTGGCGAGGGAGGGCGAGCTTCCGAAAATGTTCGTCAACGCCGTGCTCGACGACCTCGAGTTTTACAACCTGTACAAGACGGTCCGTCTGCTCAAAGAGGAGCGAGATGCGCTCGAGAGCAACATCGATGCCCTCGGCGATTTCGGCGAAGAGGTGCTCGACCGGGTCGAACAGCAGGTCGACACCAAGGTCGAGGAGGGCGGGATTCTGGTCCAGCAGAAACTCAGCGAAATCGACCAGGAGCTCGGCAAGTGGGACCGGAAGGCGACCGAAATTTCGTTCGACATCGACAGCGAGCGCACCGACACGCTCGAGGAGCAATTGCAGACCGGGGAAAAACAAGACGAGCAGGAAGAGGCCGGGACGACGCTGCTGATCGTCGCCGACGACTGGCAGCCGTGGCCGTTCGAAGGTGAATACTGGTTCGACGAAGTGGCGAATTACCGCAGTCGACAGAGCTCAAAGTGTACCGGACAATGACACCAACCATGCGTGTACAGACGTTATCGGCACTCGCGGCGTTCGTTCTGGTCGGGAGCTCGGCGAGCCCCTTGTTCGCTCAGAGTATCTCCGACGAGGACCGGGAGGAAGCCGTCGACGAGACGACTCGCCAGGGGGCCTCCCAACGGGTCGAGCAGCAGTCCGACCGGATCGAAAGTGAGGAGGACGAGAGCGAGCAACAGGAGCGGGGGCCGAACTACAGCCGCGAGGATGCCGAAGCGGCCGAGATGTCTCCCGACGAAATCGAGCGGACCAAGCGCCGCATCGAGCGAAAACACCGGGAGATGATCGACAAGCTCGACAAGCTCATCGAGGAGGATCCGCACAGCGATCAGAAGCCGGAATGGATGTTCCGGAAAGCGGAATTGATGTGGAAGCTCCGCAACATGACCTACCTGCGCAAACGCTCCGAGTACAACCAGTGTCTGCAGGCCGCCCGCCAGGGGACGACCGACGAGAGCGAGTGCGAGGAGCCGGAGCCGGACTACGACGACGCCCAGGAGATCTACAAGGAAATCCTCAAGGAGTATCCCGACTACGCGCGCCTCGACGAGGTACTGTATCGACTAGGCCAGGGGCTGATGGAGGCCGACAAGGGGGCCCAGGCGGTCAGTTACCTTCAGCGTCTGGTCAACGACTATCCCAACTCCAAGTACATCGCCGGCGCGAACCTCTCGCTGGCGGAGCACTTTTTCGAAGAGGAGATGCTGGGCAACGCGCGCGATTATTATCAGACAGTGCTCGAATATCCGAACAACCAAAACTACGATTACGCCCTGTATAAACTTGGCTGGGTGTACTTCAACCAAAACGAATACCGCGACGCGATCGAGACCTTCAAGAAGGTCGTCGAGCGCACCGACGAAACGCTCGGCTTCCAGAACCAGGCGATCAACGACCTGGTGACCGCCTACGCCGAAATCGACGGCGGCTGGGAGGAGATGCGCGACTACTTTCTCGACAAGCGCGACCGGGAG
>CAZRLK010000043.1:0-33723 GCA_964600555.1 uncultured Bradymonadales bacterium | reverse complement strand
AAGCTCGAACCACCTCGGCCATCGGGGTCGAGGCCAACGTGCAACAGGCTGCTAGTCCTCGTCCAGCATCTCCTGCAGCTTCCCTTCCGACTTGAGCTGTCGCGCACTGTCGTAGCCGCCGATCGACTCACCATCGATGAAGATCTGGGGAACGGTCTTCTTTCCGGTCCGTTCGGCGAGTTCCCGACGGGTTTCGGGATCGTCGGTGACATCGATCTCTTCGAAATCGACGCCGAGCTCCTCGAACAAGCGCTCGGCGCGGTCGCAGTACGGGCAAAACTCCGTGCGAAAGATTTGGACGCGGGCCATGGGTATGCAGGGGTGGCGAGGAGCGTTTTGATTGCATTCAAGAGATGACACAAGAGCAGAGCGGTTTCAATCCAACTGCCCCGACACGGGATCGCGAAATGACCGGTTCCTCGATTCGACCTCAGGGTGCCACCCACCCTGCATGTCACTGGGTTTCGTAGTGGTTTCTCGGGATGAGACGTGGTGGGGTGGAGCAAACGTCAATCCGAGGTGTCGCGCCAGGTGAGGGCGACGTCCATTAGCGCGAGGACATGTTCGTGTTCGAGCATGCGAGCAGCGAGAACGGGTTCGGAGAGTTCGTCGGGGAGGAAGCTGCGAGCCTCGCCGGAAAGACCGACGAGCTGGCGGAGGCTCGGCTGACGGTGGGGGACGTACGAGACGTCCACCGTCTCGGGATCGAGGTCCGCAAGTTGCCCGAGTCGTGCGAGTGCAGTGTCGAAGCCGCCGAGATGGTCGACGAGCCCCCGGCGGTTGGCCTCGGCACCGAAATAGACTCGTCCCCGGGCGTAGCGGTGGAGTCGTCGTTTCGAGAGTCCCCGGTTTTGTCCGACGCGTTCGAGAAATCGGCGGTAAAACTGGCGAGCATCCTCGTCGAGTCGCTCCATCATCGACTCGCCGAGTGGATGGACGAGGCTGGTGAAGGTGTCGGCTTCGTGTTCGTAGATCGATTCGACGTTGATACCGACGCGGTCGGCCACCTCCGGAGCGGAAAACGTTCCGGTGACGACTCCGATCGAGCCGGTCATTGTCAACCGATCGGCCACCACTTCGTCGGCGGCGACGGCGAGATAATACCCTCCGCTGCCGGCGACATCGGTGCAGTGACTGACGACGGGCATCGTCTCGCGCACCCGCTGGATGCCTTCCCAGATAATATCGCTTGCGAGTGCGCTGCCTCCCGGGGAATTGATGTGCAGAAGGAGTCCCGAGAACATCCCGCTTTCTCGAATTTCGCGTAGTTTCGGGAGAACTTCGTCGGGATCGATGACGGGGGCATTTCTCCCGGGGACCGACATATCGGGCATGACGATCATGCCGGTCAAATCCATGGCGGCGAAGCGCGCCGTATCCCCGAAGACCGGCTTCCAGTCGAGCCTGGGGGGGAGGATGGAATTGGCCTCCTCGAGCGACACCATCAGCACCTCCGGCTCATCGTCGATGGCGTCCGGTTTGTCGCTGGTCGGCGCGTCCGAGCCCTCGAGCTGGTCTTGTTCAAGCTCGGGAGCGTGCTCGGCTTCGCGCGGGAACGCCGGGTGCATGGCCGGAGCAATCTCGTCGCCGAAGCGCAGCCAGGAGTTGAGCCGGCCGCGAAAAACGGCGTGGTCGACAAGACCGGCTTCCCGTGCCTGTTCGAGAGCGAGGGGGGCGCCGGCAAACAGTGCGTCGGCCTCCGACTCGTCGATGTCGCGGCGGACGGCGACGCGTTGTCGTAGCTCGCGAGTCAGGGAGTCGTACAGAGACTCCATCATCGCCTTTTGGGCAACGGTCATTTCCCGGTGGAGTAGCCGGTGGGAGGCGGTTTTGAAGTCGCCGATGTGGATCAACTGCGGATCGATCCCGATACGATCGAGCACCTCGGCACCGAAGTATTGATCGAAGCGCGGTCCGAAGGTGTACAGGCGGCCGGCGGGGGTCAAGAGAAGCTCGTCGGCGGCGGTTCCGACGAAATATTCCCCGGTCGTCGGCATCCGCATGTGGGCGACGACGTGTTTCCCGGACTCGCGAACGCCATCGATCATTGATGCCAGAGTGCGTGCGCGGGCCATTCCCATCGCCATTCCGTTGGTAGCGACGACGAGGCCGTCGAGTTCTTCGGCCGCCTGCAGCCGGTCGAAACGCTCGCGCAGCTCCAACAATGACGGGGTTTCGTCGAGATAACCCGCCAGTCCGGCGCGCGGTCCGAAACGGTAATTGTCCTCGAGGTCGGCTGCGACGTACAGTTTCTTTTTGCGCCGGAAGAGGTAACCTATTTGAAACCAGAACGTCGACCAGAGGAATTTCAGGAAGACGAGAAGATTGCGTAGCAAAATGAAAGGAGCTCGAAGCATGGTCGGCGCGTGGCAGTGGTTGCGAACGAGGAGACGGCAACATCGGCCCAGACGAGATGCGACGCATCATGGATAGTAGGCAAACCGGGCCGATGCAACGATATCGCCTTTTGTCGCGGGTATGTGTGGTGCTGATCGCCGCGGTTGCCAGCGGGTGCGTGGAGACGGCGGAGTGCGACGAGTCGCTCCGGTGTCCAGAGGGCGAGGTGTGCTACGAGTTCGAGTGTCGCCCCCGATGTGAAGAGGACGCCGACTGCGGGGAAGAGGCCGAGTGTCTGGACTGCGTCGATTCGGAGACCGACGACAATCGCTGCTTCGGTGAACAGGCGCAGGCATGTGTCGAGGACTCCGGGTGACGCTGGACGCCCCTGGCGGTGCAGTTACGCCGGAAGGCTCCCCGAGGCGCCGGGAGGGGCGGTCTTCGGCCAGATGGCTCTCGGGCTTCCGGTCTGGACGGCCCCTTTGCGGCGTGTTCGATCGATGGGGCGAACGCGTTGACACTCGGGCAGGGCGGGGAGTATTTCGCCCCTGCGATCGAGCGGGGGAGCCTCGATGGGGGGCGGTGGCGATTCGGGCGGCTGCAGGCTGATCTGGACATTCGAAACGCTGAGGTGCGATGCGTCGGATCGATATCGAGATCGAAGGGGAGCGGCTCCGTATCGAGTTTCCCTACGATCGCTCGCTGGTGCAGACGGTGAAGACGCTGCCCCGGCGCCGCTTCGATCCCGACCGCAAGGTCTGGTACGTCCCGTTCGACCACGTCGAGCGCGTGTTCGAGACCCTGCTCGATCATCATTTCAAAATCAGCCAGGAGCTGCGCGAGTATTGCCGGGAGCATCATCGTCCGGTCGGCGAGTTGATCGAGAATGGAGGCGAGGAGATCTCCGGTCCGACCCCCGTTCCGCCGGATACTCTGTCGATCTCGGAGCTGAATCTCCGTGCGAGCGAGGTTCTTCGGGAGGCGTTCGACGAGGAGATCTGGCTCGTGGGCGAGCTGCAAAGCTACGATCGGACGACCGACTGGCGCCACGCCTTTTTCGAGCTCGTCGAGCGCCCCTCCGAGAAGGCCGATCCGATGGCGAAGATCCAGGCGGTGATGTTTCAGAACGACCGGGAGCAAATCCGGGAGACGCTGCGGGAGGCGCCCGACGAGATTCGTCTGCGCGATGGGTTGGCGGTGCGGGTCAGGGGCGAGGTCGAGCTATATCCCGAGAAAGGAGCGTACCAGTTCGTCGTTCGGGCCATCGATCCGACCTACACGGCGGGCAAAATCCAGCAGAACCGCCAGGCGATCTTGAACCGGCTCGAACAGGAGGGGATCCGCGAGCAGAACCGACGGCGCGAGTGGCCGCTGTGTCCGCTGCGCGTGGGGCTGGTCACCAGCTACGGAAGCGACGCATACAGTGACTTCAAAGAGGAACTCGAGGAATCGGGCTACGGCTTCGAGCTGACGGTCCACGACGCGTACGTGCAGGGAAGTCGGACCGAGGAGTCGATATTGCGAGCCCTGTCGCATTTCGAGAGGGAGGCCGACGAGATCGACCTGGTAGTCATCGTGCGCGGGGGTGGGGCGCGTTCGGATCTGGCATATTTCGACACGCCCGCGATCGGTGAAGCGGTCTGTCGACATCCGCTCAAGATCGTGTGTGGCATTGGCCACCAACGCGACGTCTGTCTGCTCGATCATGTGGCGAGCTCCGAGAAGACGCCGACGGCGGCGGCAGGAGCTCTGGTCGAGCGGGTGAGGGGGTTTGTCGACCGGATCGAGCGGGCGCTCGACGGGATCGTCGATGGGGCGGAGACGCAGGTCGGGGAGTCGCATCAGGCGTTGGAGCGGCTGTCGATGGCATTGGGGCGCCAGGTCGACGGGCGATTGAGCGACGAGCAGAGGCGCCTGTCGAATCTTCGTTCGGCACTCAGTCACGGGGCGCGCGATCGGCTTGAAGAAGCGGGGCACCGCGTCGAAGGAGCGGCATGCGGGCTGGAGCGGGCGGCGAAGACGGCGACCGAGCGTCAGGAGCAGCGTTTGACGTATCTGAGACGTCGATTGCGACCGAAGCAGCTCGAGCGGCGGGTGGAGCGGGAGCGTTCGAAACTCGGAGAATTCCGAGATCGACTCGCGGCGGCGGTCGAGGCCCGTCTCGAGGTCGGACGGGAGAGGCTCGATTGGCTCGACGAGCGACGTCGTCTGCTCGACCCGCAGGGGATCTTGGACCGCGGGTTTGCCATCGTCTCCGACGAGCAGGGCGTGGTGCGGTCGGCGCACCAGGCGCCGGCGGGATCGGAGTTGACGGTTCGTCTCGCCGACGGGAGGTTCGAGGTCGTCGTCGAAAGCGAAGAGAACCGTTGATCGGGAGAACCATCGAGCCGACGTTCAGACGCCTCATCCACGAGTTCAGCCACGGAGATACCATGAGCGAACAATTCGACGAGGAAGTCGCCTACAGCGATGCCATCGAGGAGTTGGAGGGGATCCTCGAGGAGATCGAAGACGACGAGGTCGATCTCGACGATCTGGCGGTCAAGGTCGAGCGGGCGTCCGAACTGGTGAGTCTCTGCCGCGAGAAGATCGACGAGACGGAGATGCAGGTCAAGACGATCATCGACGATCTCCACCCCGACGAGGAGGACTCCGCATGATTGCGCGTCTCGGCAAACTGTTGAGTCGCTGGTCGGAGCGGTTCGTGCCGAGCCCTTTCGTACTGGCGCTGGTGTTGACGGTGCTGACATTCGTGCTGGCGAGCCTCTTCGGCCATGAAGTCGCCGGTGAGCCGTATCCGGCGCGGATCGCCGCGGTGGCGTCGGGGTGGTTTTCGGGGTTTTACGGTTCCTCGGGCATGACCTTTGCTCTGCAGATGTGCATCGTCCTGGTGACGGGGCATGCGCTGGCGACCTCGGAGCCGGTGCGGCGGGGCATCTCGCGGGTCGCCCGGACGGCGGGAAGTCCGAAGGCGGCGGCGCTGATCGTGGCGCTGGTGGCCTGTCTGGCGAGTCTCGTGCAGTGGGGGCTGGGGGCGATCGTCGGGGCGTTCATGGCCCGGGAAGTGGGGCGGGCGTTCGAGCGGGCCGGGCGTGAGGTGCACTATCCGCTGCTCGGGGCGGCGGGATACGCGGGATTTTTGGTCTGGCATGGTGGGTTTTCGGGATCGGCGCCCCTGAAGGTCGCCGAGCAGGGACACTTCGTCGCCGACACCATCGGGATCGTCCCGATCAGCGAGACGTTGCTCAGTCCGGTGAATCTGGTGATCACCGGAGCGATGCTGGTGGTGATTCCGGCCCTGTTTTATGCGTTGATGCCCTCGGATCGCGAAGAAATGACGCTTCCCTCGTTCGACGAGGAATTGTCGAGCGACGCGGAGACCGAAGTGAGGTCCCGCGCTCATCCCGTCGTCGAGTGGCTCGAGCAGACGCGCCTGGCGAACCTCGTAGTCGGGACGATGCTTCTGGGGTATCTGGTCTATTTTTTCGCGACCAGGGGCGTGGCGGGCTGGCAGCTCGATTCGATCAACCTGTTGTTTTTGGCCCTCGGGATATTGGTGTACCCGACTCCGGGAAGTTACGTCGAGGCATTTACCGACGGGGTGCGGGGGGCGGCGGGTATCATCCTGCAGTTCCCCTTTTATTTCGGGATTCTGGGACTTTTGAAGGCGAGCGGATTGATCGAGCAGATCGCGCAGTTTTTCGTCGACATATCGACGGCGACGACCTTCCCGGTGTTCGCGTTTCTGTCGGCGGGCATCGTCAACTTTTTCGTCCCCTCCGGCGGAGGCCAGTGGGCGGTGCAGGGGGAGGTGTTGATGGAGGCGGCCCAGACGCTCGGCGTGCCGCTCGACAAGGCGATCATGGCGTTTAGCTATGGGGATGCCTGGACGAACATGCTTCAGCCGTTTTGGGCATTGCCGTTGCTCGGGATCATGGACCTGGAGGCCCGCGAGATCATCGGCTACACGGCCCTGGTGATGTGCGTGACCGGGCCGATGATCATGGGGCTGCTTGTTTTCCTGTAGTTCAGGGCGGCGCAGGCGCGAGGTTACAGGGCGCGCACCTCGAGGGTGATGACGCCCTGGAGGGTGGTGTCATTGTCGGGGTGATTGCCCTGTGCCTCGGTCTCGAGGGTCATGCCTTCTTCGATGTACGGCTTCAGATTGATCGAGCTGTCGACCTCGAACGAGACTCGTTGTCTGCCGTCGGGGATGCTGTCCCGCCAGGCGAGTTGTTCGCGAGACTGGTTTTCGGAGTCGACATACAGGCTCATCGAATCGAGAAAGTCGAGGTTGGGTTCTCCCTCGCCGTACTCGTCGGTATTGGTGACGACCAGCTCGAAGGCCTGGAGGTTGACCTCTTTGGCGGATTTGGCGTCGCGTTTTTCGAGCTGGCGTTCGAGGTTGAACTGAAAGTCCAGCGGGCTCAACTGGTCGACGACGGGGACGAGGCTGGCTTCGATGGTCTGTTTTTCGCTCTTTTCGGTGAACGAGAAGGTGAAGACGCCGCTGCAGGCGGCGACCACGGTGGTGGCCGCCAGCAGAGGAATCGAGACGACAGTGAAGAGAGTGCGGCTCATGATGATTCAGTGGATGTGTCGAGTGGAATCGGGAGGGCGAAAACATCTCGATGGACTCGTCCCCGAAGGTCACCGGGCGCAAAGAGTAACCGATCGAGTTGCGCGGATAAACGTCCCCCGCCGGTGTGGGAACCGAGCAGGAGGGGAGGATGCGAGGCGGCGTGAGACGATCCAGAAACATGCGCCCCCGAGTCGTTCGCCCGGGGGCGTAGCTTGTCAGCCTCCGAGTCGAGCGGTACACTCGGGGGCGTTCAATTTCGCACTCTCAGGTTCCCGGCGCCTTTCAGTTTATGAAATTCTTTTGCGACGGCTGTAACGCCAAATATTCGATCGCCGACGAGAAGGTCCGGGGAAAGGTCGTCAAAGTTCGTTGCAAACGCTGTGACGAGATCATCGAGGTCAGCGAGCGGAGACGCGGCGGGGAGGCCCGGAGAGGTTCGGCGGAGTCCGGTCGGGGTCGAAGTTCCGGGAGCGGCCAGGGGACCGACCAGTGGTATTATTCGGTCGACGGAGAGACGTTCGGGCCGCTCCCCGAATCGGACTTGCTCACGAAGTACCGCGACGGCGAATTGACGGCCGAGAGTTTCGTCTGGAGGGACGGTTTCGGCGACTGGAAGTCGGCCGAGACCGTCGAGCCGTTCCAGGGGGTGCTGCGATCGGGGGACCGGACGTCGGCCCCAGCCCCCTCGAATCGTAAACAGACGATGGGCATCGGCGGAGATGCGATCGAGTCGGTCGAACAGGCCGAGGACTCGAGGGAGGGTAGGGAGTCGACGGGTGCGAGCTCGGACGAGAGCTCCAGGCGATCGCCGTTGGACCGAGGGCGCGGGGGGAGTGGTTCGGGTCGAAATCGCGGAAAGGCCGGAGCGGGGAGCAGCTCGGGCCGCAAGGAGCGACTGAACCGGCTTCGCAACAAGCTGAAATCGAATTTTGCCGACGGCGGGAGCCAGGAGTCGGAACAAGAGGATGCGGGGGAAGAAGAGGCGTCGCAGGCGTCGGCCGAGGAGCTTTTGACGGGGGAGGGCAGGGAACGGGAGGGCCCCGAGGATGAGGCGGAGGACGACGAGGCGCACCGCGAAGAGGAGAGAGCGGGAGGGGCCGAGGCGCTGGAGGAGGATGCTGAGAGGGGCGAGTCGACCGAGGAGCGCGGCGACGGCTTCGAGCTTCCCCCGGCCGGGAGCACGAGACTCGAGGACGGGGGGGCGGAGCCGACGGGAACTCGACCGCGGCCGGGGGAAGAGTCGCACTCGGATCTGTTCGAAGGACTCGGCGAGGAATCAGAAGAGAGTGAGGAAGCCGGGGAGGAGGCGGCGCTGCCGACGGCGCCGACGTTGAGCGGGGAGGCGGAGGACAAGACCGCCGGGAGCTTTGCCGACGGTGTCACCGAGTCGCTGCTCATCCAGCTCGACAAGATCCAGGAAGAGGGGCGGGGCAAGCGCTGGGCGACGGGGACAGCCCTCGTGGTTTTCGTCGCGGCGGCGGCGGGGGTGTGGTATTATGTCTGGTCGACGTCGCCGAAAGAGGAGGGACTGGAGGTCGAGTCGGAGCCGGATCGGCCGGTCACCGAGCAGGACGACGGGCCGGTCCAGAAGACCTATTCGAAGGACGAGCGCCAGAAGATCCTGACCGTCTCGCCCAGGCGCGTCGAAAAGGGGGGCGAGGAGGGTCAGGGGGAATCGGAGTCGGAGGCAGACGAGCGCCAACAGGCCCCCGGAGGGTCCGGAACGAGGGTGGCGAGAAAGGAGTCGAAGCCGGCGGAATCCGGCAACGAGGAGGAGAGTGATTTGTTGCAGCGGGGAGCGTCGGCTTCGATCGGAGACGACGAAGAGTCGCTCGAGGGGGCGTTCGAGGGGGCGACCAAGCGTTCGGCGGACGACGACGAGGGGCCTCGACGCGAGATGGACGACTCGAAAGGGGTCGCTTCGTCCTCGGAGTCCGCCGAGTCGCCGAGTTTCGGGAAATCGAACGAGTTTGCGGCGATGGAGGCGCTCGAAGGCTCCTCGGCGAAGATCGAACAGGCCGGGGAGTCCGACGGGGAAAGGAGCGGTGAGTCGGGGGGCGGCCTCCCCAACAAACTCGACGAAGAAAAGATCAAAGACGGAATCGACACGGTGCGCAAGAGTGTCGGGGTGTGTCGTCAGCGCCAGGCCCGACGCGGGGTTCCGGTGGAGGCCGGCAAGGTGTATCTGACGCTGCATGTGCAGCCGTCGGGGACGGTCTCCGGGTTCGAGATCTCACCGAACGAGCTGGATGGAAGCGTCTTCGAGCGGTGTCTCGGCTCGCACAAGGGGCGGTGGCGGTTCGGAAAATTCAAGGGGTCGATGCAGAAACTGAAGGCGCCGTTTATCCTCCAGTGACGAGCAGCGTCGGCGAGCACGCGCCCCAATCACTCCGCGAGGCGGGTTTTCAACAACTCGAGGTCGACCAACAGCGCCCGATCCCCGACGCGTTCGGCGGTCGATCGGGCGCGCTGAAGCCAGGTGCGCGCCAGCTCGGGGTGGCCGTGGGCGTGGAGGTCTTCGGCGAACTCGAAGCGAAGCTCCGGATCGTCGGGGTGATTGTCGGCGAGGCGCTCGTAGTGCGAGCGGGCGGCGTCGGGGCCGTCGGCGTGGAGGACGACGAGTGCCCGTTGGCGGCGTGCGGCGATCGAGTGGTCGGGCCACCGCTCGATTGCACGCTCGAGATAATCGAGAGCCCGGTCGAATCGGTCGTGGTCGGTGAGGACTTCGGCCGCGAGAAGCGGCAGCTCGGAGTAGGTGATCGCGGGGTGAACGTCCTCGGAGTCGAGGAGGTTGTCGAGTTCGTCGGCAAACGCCTCGAGTTCGCCGGTCCGCAGGTAGCCGCGGGCGAGACCGAGTCGTTCGAAGTCGTCGAGATCCCGATTGATCTCCGCGAGTTCGTCTGCGGAAGCCTCGGATGCGAGCCGGTCGTGGCGTTCGAGGGCGTCGGTCGAGACGATGTCGCGGGCGCTGTAGGCGTAGCCGTAGGTATCCTCCAGAAATTGCTCGTAGTTGTCGCACCGGGAGGGGGCGGGGGAGGGGCGGTCGGTCTCGGCGGCGGTGAGGTCATTGCGGGTCGTCATCGTCGTCTCCGGGGGTGGCTGTTCGAGTCGAAGCGGCGGGGCGATCGTGGGTCTCGGATTTGTCCGGCGTCGAGGCTCGGGAAAAGAGTCGACGATACAGGCGGGAGCGGTTGTCGACCGGCAGGAGTTTCGTCTCCTCGAGGGTGGGGGCTTCGAGCAAATGGAGTCCGACTTCGGCAAAGATCTCGGCCGGGTCGAGTGGCGCCCGGCTCGCGACCCGCTGCCTCCAGATGCGGGTCGCCCGGGCGCAATCGTCGCCGGCGACACGCTCGAGGGTGCGCCGGAGGCTATCGGGATCGTAAAAGTGGGTCTCGCGGTCGAGCAACGCCTCGATCCAGGCGTCGATCCCGCGGGTGCCGTCGGTACAGCGTGTGAGGACGGCGTCGAAGCGCAGGGCGAGAAGCAGGCCCCGGTCGTAGGGGAGTCGGTGCACGTCGAGCTGGGAGGCCTTGCGGCCCCGTGCGGCGGGATTGCGCCGGTAATAAAAGGCACTGCGTGCCAGCTCGCGGCGGAGTGCGTCGTGGTCGAACAGGCCGGTGCGGAACAGGGTTTTGAGGGCGAGGTAATGGGTCGCGCCCTCTTCGAACCAGCGCGTCTGGTTGTCGTGATTCGGGGCCGGGACCAGCTCGTGGCCGTTCCACAGGTGGAAGGCCTCGTGGGCGACCAGCAGGGCGGTCTCGCTCGGGTGGGCGGCCTCGTCGTCGATCCGGACGACGAATCCGCGGCGTTTGGCCGTACCCTGGACGCCGTCGGTCTCGGCGTTGTCGGCGTGAAAGTACGCGAGGACGGGACCGACCGATCCGAACTGGCGGCGGTACAGACCGACGGTGTCTCCGACCAGGCGGGCGACGTCGTCGCGGGAGTAGCCGAGTTCGGGGCCGAAAGCGACGGTCACCGGTTCGCCCTCGGTCGACAGGCGGCGAGTCTGAAGGTCGGCCCCGGCGACGAAAAAGGCGTCGCGGAGGCTTCGGACGTCTTCGGCGACGAACCCGCGCACGCGCCGGCTCTGGGAGTGTTGGGAGCGTTTGTCTTCGCGCTGCGGCCAGGTGGCCCGGAGCGTCCAGTCGGTCGGAGTGTGGATCTCGATGGGGATCTCGCGGATGGCGGAGACGACTTGCTGGCTCGGGACGGCCAGGACGTCGGGGGCGTACACGAGAGCCTTGCCGTTCGAAAATCCGGGTGTGGCCCGGTTGCTTGGGGTGGGGAAGGCCGTCAGGTCGACCCGATAGGCAATCTCGACCCACGGTTGACCGGCCGTCTCGATCTCGAGTCGTCCCTGTTTGGGAGACTGCTCGACGGGGAGGGCGCCGTCCGGTCCTCTGGCTCCCTGCATCGTAAAGGCGGCCTCGCGGGTGGCCTCGTCGGTGCCGGAGTCAGGCAGAAAAAAGGAGGTCTGTGCGGCGGGCTCGAGCAGACGGGCGGTCACCGCGAGATACTCATCGTCGAGTTCGAGCCGGTACCACAGGGCGCCGCGGCGGATCGGGGGCTGATCCTCCGAGCGGCGCGCCGGGGAGGAGGTGCCGGGGGGAGGGGTCGGGCGGGTCGGCTCGCCGACCAGTTCTCGGGGGGAGTCGTCGGCCGGCGCGGAGGTCTTGGAGCGGCACCCGGCGGAGACGAGAAGCGCCGAGAGGAGGGCGACGACTGGGGCGGCCACCCAGCGTCGGCGGGGAGTTGTCCGGGGGGCATCTCTCATCGCGTCGCGTTCACTCGAAGCGAAAGGTGAGACCGAGGCTGGCGATGTTGTAGTGGACCGACCAATCGCCCTCGTTTTGAGCGTTGCCCGGGGGCCGCCCGGGTTCTCGGCAGGCCTCGTCGTCGTAGTCCGGACCCTTGCACCTGCTGCCGGGGACGATCTGGTGGATGCGGCCGTCGTCGATGGAGCGCTCCGGCGAGGCGACGTGCATGAACGCGAGTTTGACGTCGATCCACGGCCAGGGGTGGAGACTGGCGCCGAGGCTCCCGGCGTACCGCTCCCAGCTTGCGAAGGCGGGATGGGTGTAGGCGGCGGGCTGAGCCGCGGTCTCGAGCATGCTGCCGCCGTGGAGGGTCAGCCACGGGAGCGCCCCCCAGCTTCCGCCGAGTCGCAGACTGAAGGTATCGCGCCACTGCCAGGGCTGGACGATGCGATCGATGCGGATGATTGGATCGTCGCCGCTCGGGCCGAGGACGTCGCCGTGGGGAATGAGCTCGAATTGCTCGACCGCCGACCAGTTCTCCCAGGTGCCGTTGATCTCGATTTCGTACCTCGGGCGCTGCGAGATGCCGGGATGGGTGCCGTCTTCGTAGCCGACGCCGAATCTGAGCGAGCCGGCCTGATTGGCACGGAAGGTGACGGAGTCGTCACTCAACCGGGCGTCCAGGTTGGCGAGGCTATCGGGAAAGTCGATGTCGGCCGTCCCCTCCGAACTCCAGCTCATCGGTGGGCGATACGAGGCCGCCAGCCGGAGTCCGCCGGTCTGGTAGGCGATCCCGAAGATGCCGAGGACGTTGTGTCCGGTGAGATTGTTGGCCCGAAAGATTGCATCGTTTTCGGGGTCTTCTTCGTACGGGGAGGTCGGTGCCGGCTCTGAGTTGATCGCCAGGGTGAAATCGTTGTTCTGGTAGGCGTACACGCCGGTGGCGCCGAGGCTGAGCGAGCCGTGCTCGAGGTCGAACTGGTAGCCGAGGCCGGCGGAGGCGTAAAATTCGACGAGACTGGAGTCGACGAGAAGGTATCGGGCGGGACTGTCGGCGTCGACCTGGCAATCTCCGTCGGTCCGTCGGCCGAGACATTTTTCTCCGTAGGCGCTGGGGGTGAAGATTCCCAGGCCGGCGGTCAGGTTCTCGACCCCGAGATCCCAACTGACGGCGGCGGCGGGAACGGGGCGGGGCCCCCCGAGATGCTGGACCGAGTCGAATTCCTTGCGGCGTTCCTGGCGGTTTTTCTGGTAGACGAGATCGGCGCGCTGGAACTCGAGGTTGAAGTCGATGGCGTTGACGTCGGTCAAGACCTGCAGGCCGTCGGCCCGGGGCAGAAGCGCGGGATTGAAGTACAGGGCACTCGGGTCTCGCGTGCTGGCGACACCAGTGCCGCCGCGAGCGAGCGAGCGGGTGGTGGTCTCACCGACCTCGTAGCCGGCCGCCGAGACTTCGGGAGCTTCGAGCACGACGAGAGCCGCGAGCACGAATCCGGCAGCGAGCCAGCAGTGAGAGCGTCTGTACACGGGGCAGTCGGGCGAGCGGCATGCGGATGCGTTCATGGAAGACTCTGCAGCGCGATTAGTCGTTCGAGTCGGTGTCGGTCTCCTCGGCGTCCGTCGGCGGATCGTCTTCGTCGCCTCCGGCGCCGTCTTCGGCGCTCTCGTCCTCGGCGGGCGAGGTCTCGCCGGGTGCCTCGCCGACGTCGGCTTCGAGGTCGGCCAGTTTGCGCTCCAGTTCGTCGATGTAGGCCTGTTGGCGCTCCCGTTCCTCGAGGAGCTGATCGAGCTTTTGTTCCAGCGAGTCGCGCTCGGAGTTTCGCTCGTCTGCCGTCCCCGCCTCGGGCGGGGAGTCCTCGGCGCCGGCGGCCTCGAAGATGCCGGTGGGAGCCGACTGTGAGATCTTGCCGCCGTCTTCCGGTGCGGGCTGTTGGGCCGAGAGGTCCTCGTGGCGCCACTGATTCAGCAACTGGACGAGCTGGTCGATCGAGCGCTCCTGGGCGACCATCGCCGACTGGGTCTCTTGGCGAAGTTGCTGCACGTTGCGGTGCAACTGACGATAGCCGGCGGTGAGCCGTTCGATTTCGTCATCGACGGAGTCGTCGTGGCCGGGTTGTTTTTGCGTCTCGCGGTCGGGGCGTTCGTGCACGCCGGTCTCCTGTTCGTCGCTCCACTCGTCGTCGGGGGCGGTGTGGGGACTGGTTTGATCCCCGAGGCCAGCTTCGACCGGGCCCTCGAAGGGCGTCTGGTCGTTGCCGGGCCCCTGTCGCAGGTTCAAATCCCGAATGACGGTGCCGAGCCGCTCGGCGAGGCGGTAGTAGGGAAGGCGAACGGTTCGGTTCGCCGGCTCGTTCATCGACTCCGGTCCGCAAAACAGGAGTTCGACGCCGGCGATGTGCGAGTCCTCGGTGCAGAGGGTGTAATCGATCGGGCCGGAGGCATCGTCGTCCTGGGCGTCGGCGTCTTCAGATTCGAAAACGTAATTGTACTCGGGTCGCTGTAGGACCGAGATCTGTTTGTCGAAGTACTTGGTCAGTTGGCCGATCTGGGGCGCCTGCTCGTCGCCGTGCCCGAGTTCGACATTTTCGGCGGGGGCGGTGTAACCGTATTTGGGAAGGAGCGATTCGAAGCCCTCGATGGTGCGGCGTTCGATCGCGCAGACGTACTCGCCGTCGTCGGTCAGGACGCGGGAGACCTCCTCGAGGAGGTTTGGATCGGTGACGGGGGTCTGCGGGTCGAGACAGGTGACAAGGTCGAACGAGGCGTCTGGAAAGTCGAGCTCCTCCCAGAGCATGGTATGAAAGTCGAGGGATTCCTTGGCGTGTTTGATATTCGCCAAATCGAGGACGCCCGGACGGTAGTCGACACCATCGACTCGCTCGGCGCCGAGTTCCAGCAGCAGCGACGAGCCGATCCCGGTTCCGCACCCGATGTCGAGGATGCGTTTGTCCTCGATGCGATGAGCGAGCAGAAGGTAGCGGGGAAGCAGGGCATGCCATTCCCCGTCGAGGACGTGAACACCAAAGTAGCGATTCATCGGTACCGACACACGCGTAAAGGGAGTAGATTCGCGCATTTACGAATAACGGGGAAGCGGTGCCGGTGCAACTTTTCTCTGAACGATTCGGTGCGCCCCGAGGATCGGGTCGTGGTGATGACGGACCACCGTACGGACGTGGGCTCGCGGCGGGGGCGATCAGGGGGTGCGAGAAGTGGGGGTCGGGGAAGGTTGGAGGAGCCGGGGCAGGGGAGGAGGGAGGGGAGGAGACTCGGCGGAATCGAGAGGCGCGTGTCAGAACTTCATGCCCCATTCGGCCCGGTAAGCGAGCCAGCGGTAGGTGAGCCACAGCGTGAGGGGAATGCCCGGCACCAGAAAGCCCCAGCCGACCATCATCGTAAAGGCTGCAGTGGTGGCGGCGGAGCCGAGTGCGGCCAGTCCCTTTTTGCGTGCGTTTTTTTTCTGTTTCGTCAGCGGCTTGTCGGTCATGGCGACACTCCCGGGGTGGAGGGTATCCGACAGTCGAATCCACCTATGAATAATTGCGACGGGGGCGGTGGGTGTCAAGATGGGCTTCCGGTCGAGACGACTCTCGGCGAGGCGAAATTGGCGAGCCCGCTTCGCGGGTCGAAAAAGGCGACCGGATCAGAGTGCCACCCACCCTGCATCTGGCGACCGGATCAGAGTGCCACCCACCCTGCATCTGTCTGGGAAAGGTAGGAATTCCGAGCGAGGAGGGAGGGAGCCGCCCGGGGGGAGGGCCTCATTCGCCGGCGTCCGGCTGGTTGTCGGCCGGGGGGCTGGCGTAGTAGACGGAGACGGTGTGGCGGCCAGGGGGAAGTTCGAGGATTTGCTCGAATCCCGAGCCCGAAGCAGTGAGTTTGCGGATCGGGAAGGGTTCCTCGTCGACCACGATGCGCTCGATTTCGGCCTCTTTGAAGGCCCGGGGGACGGCGACGCCGGGAAACGCGCCGTCCTCGAGCGAGGGGACGCGGACGCCCAGGAGATTGACCGAGATCGTCAGTCGTCGCTCGTCCGGATCCCACTGGCTGGTCAGCACCGACCGGCGGCGAGCAGACAAAAAGTCGGCGAAATCCCCGACGGGGGTCACCCAGTGGTCATAGCGGTCGGCGAGGTCGAACAGATCGCGGTATGCGAGCAGGATGCCCGGGGAGGGCGTCTGGCGCATCGCCTCGGAAGGGAGACTCACCGCGAGGCTCTGATGGTAGTAATCGCGGCTGTCGTCTAGCAATTGCCGGAGGCGTTCGCGGTCGAGATTCGGTCCCTCCAGAACGAACGGCTGCTCGAGGATGGGAAACGGCAAGCCCCGGTTGTCCACCGGATAGAAGGGAAATCCAGTCCCGAACAGGTAGCCGTGCTGCTCCGAGCGCGCCGGCCCGAAGCTGACATCGACCCGAAAGTCCGCCGCGGCCAGCTGGGCGAACGTCCGGGACCAGTCGTCGAAGTGGGTCGCCTGCTCGGTGCGGACCAGTCGCACCTCGTTCGAGCCGTCGAGTCTCGTCTCGAAGCGGCGTTTTTGCGCCTTCAGCGACAACTCGCGTGCATAGGGCCGTAGCGCGCCCACCCCGACCGTCTCCAGTGCCGGAGCTCGGTCGACGCCCCGCACCCAGAGCATGCCGAGTTCGGCGCCGGTCTGATCGACGATGCCGAGTTCGGTCGAGGTGATGCGATCTTCGGCGACCAGGAGCGTCGAACGTGCCTCCTGGCGTCGCGCATAATCGAGATACCCGAGCGCCGGGCGGAGTTGTTCCGCCGTCGGGTGGACGGTCAGGACGGCTCCGGCGTGGGAGCCGGGATACGGCCACAGGCGGGGAAGTGGACGCTGTTCGGCGAGTCGCCGGAAGAGGGCCTGTTCCAGGAGGTCGGCGTAGGGGACGTCGGCGGTGAGAAGTTCCTCGGAGGCGACGCGTTCGGCCGTCGGTTGCAGGGAGGGCGGCCCATCCGGGACGAATCGCATCTTCTCGCGCGGCTGTCCCTGCTGGATCCCGGTGATCGTGCAGCCGAACTCGAACAAAAACGTATAGACGATCCCGTCGCCAAGTTCGTTGGCGGTCAGACCCGGCTGGCCGTCGACATCGAGCAGCGCCGCTCCCTCGGGCCACGGGTCGAGAGGGGGAGACGGGCGGAGGGTTCCTGCGAGGGGAACCTCGGGCAGATGAGCGCGCGATCGGCCGTGGACGCCGAGCCCTTCGACCGAACTGATGTGGCGGGCGGGGCGCGACTCGCCGGAGGTCGAGACGCCGGTCAACCGCTCCCAGCCGTCGCCGGGCTGTTCGAGCACCACCTGACCGCCGTCACGGGCGAACGAGGCCAGGGCGCTGATGCCGTTGGAGGGCATGTCGCGGGCGACGCGACGGGGGACGATGACGACGTTGCGGCCGGCGAGAAATTCGGGGCTGAGGTTGCGCGCGAGGGCGGTGGCGAACGAGCCGAATCGCTGCCACAGTCCGTTGAACCACCCGTAGCTGCAGTCGAGTTCCTGGAAGGTGTCGGCGGGAGCGGCCGGGGAGTCGGGGAGCAACAACAAGACGTCGCCCTCGGTTCGGTCGGGGGGACGGCTTCCCTCGGTGCGCTCTTCGGTCGCCTTGCCGACGTACGGCTCTCGGACGGCCGCGTAGCCGAGCGTGGCGACGATCAGGACGCCGATCAACAGCATGTCCCATTTGAGCTGCGACCACATACAGGTCCTACTGGTAGTAGACGTCGATCCGAGTCGAGCCCGCCTCGAGCCCGATGCGCTGAAACTCGAAGCCCACGATCGATTCGGAGGCGGCGGGGAGTTTGCGGGCGACCAGTTCCCCGGCCGCCCGACTCGGCTGGCTGCGGGCCTCGAGAAATTCGCGGCCGTCGATTGTCGCGGGCACGAGAATCGACAGGTCGTTGCGCTGGAGATCGGCGTTGATGCGCAGGGCGAGCCCCTCGCCCCGTTCGCCCTCCTCCGACTCCTCCGCGTCCCCGGGGTCGCCGGCTTCGCGGTCGGCCGGCAGAGAGGTCTCTTCGATGAGCCGACTTTCGAGGGAGCTGGCGAGGCGACTTTTCCAGAACCGGTGAAACTCGGCGGCGTGGGTGATGACGTGTCCGTAGCGGCGGACGGCCTTGAACGAGCCGATCCAGTCCGAAAAGCGCTGCATGTCGGGATAGGCGCCGAACGAGGCCGGGGCGATCGCGTAGCTGATCACCTGGTGGTGGCCGTTGCGGCTGGCCTGCAAGAGCGGCTCGAGATCCAGCTCACTGGTTGGACGGTCGGGCACCGTGATCGGCATCTCGCGGACCGACAACGGCAAGCCGTCGCGGTCGAGCGTCCGAAACGGAAATCCGGTCCCGAAGGCGAAGCCGCTGCGGTCGGGGGCGTAGGAGGTATCGAGTCCGACCCCCTGGCCGGCGAGCCGCCGGAACGGCTGCGTCCAGGCCTCGGTCCACCACCCTCCCGCGGTCTTGGCCGTCGAGATGCCATCAGCCGGGATCGTGGCGGTCAGCGACTCGATCTGAGTTTCGAGCGCCATCGGTCGCGCGACCGGCTCGAGTCCCCAGGCCCCGTAACGTTCGAGTCGTTTGGAGGGAGTTCCCGGCATTCGCCACAGCAGACCGATTTCGCCGCCGCGCCGGTCGATGACCGCCGAGCCGGCCGCCGTCAGTTCGGCGTCGACCGAGGACAAAAGCGTCGAGGTGGCGCCGTGTTCGGTCTCGTATTCGAGCATCCATCCTCCGCCGTCGCCGAGCCGGCGATCGGTATGGATCGGGACCACGGCGCCGAGTGCCTCGCCGGGAAACGGCCACAAGCCGGGGATTGCCGCGTGGCGCTGGAGGATGCCGTAGACGAGAAATCGCTCCAGGAGGTCGGCGTACGGGACGGTGCTTTCGACCAGTTTGTCGCTGGCGATCAGGTCGCGCGTTTTCGGGGGAAGAGGGCGGTCCCGTTGCGACGAGCCGTGCAGGTGAAAATCGTCGGTGGGGCGTCCCTGCTGGAGGGCGACCAGCTGCTGGCCGAGGTCGAAATCGACGGTGACGACCTCGCCGTCGCCGACCGACGATCGGTACACGACCGGGGCTCCATCGATCGCGAGCAGTGTCTCGGCGTCGTCTTTCGGCGAGGTCGAACCGACGTATTCGGTCTCGACCGGCATCTCGGTCAACTGCGATTTGAACGGATCGTCGATGCCCCGGGCGAAGGTCACCTCCCGGCCTTGCTGGAGGCCGGCTTCGCCGTTTGCCGAGAACATCTCGCGCAGTTTGCCGGTGGGGCGTTCGACGACCAACAGGTTGCCCTGCAGGACGAAGTCGCGCAACTTTGTGCGCAGGGCGGAGGGGATGCCGGAGGAGACGCTCGCCGTCAAAACGACGATGCGGGCGGCGTCGAGGTGCTTCGAGGCCAGCGAAGTCGGGGTGACGACCGTCGTCGAACCGAGATGCTGGTCGAGCATGTCGATCCAGGCGGCACTCCAGTCGCGTGTGCGGAAGCTGTCGCCGGATTGGCGGACGGCTCGGTAGTCGATGACGGCGACGAGGTCGGTGGGGTCGGGGCGGGTGATCCGCTCGCCGCCACTCTCGGAGACGGAGGGTTCGAGGATCATCGGCGAGGCGTCGAGATACACCGCTGCGCCGATGGCAAAGACGATTCCCCACAGGGGTATCCGGTACGCCCACGCCGAGCGCTGTCGGCGGTGTTGTCGGAACATCTCGGACCTGCGCGAATTGCTTCGAGGGGCCGCGGCCCCGACAATCGCGTGAGAACCGCGACGATGGATCGAGGCGCAACATAGACGACTTTCGTCGAAGTATATAGGACGTATCCCAACGAGTGCGCCAGCGGGGTCGGCTCGAGTGGCTGTCGGTCGCAATGCGTGGTGGTCGGGCACGGAGAGATCGGAGTCGGTCGAGGGCGCCGCGTCGAGCCTGCGAATTGCAAGGTGGAGTCGAATGCAACTGTATACCACGACGCGACAGGAATCCCGGGTGATCGTCGAACCGACACTCGGGGGGCGATTGGTGGCGGCGGCGGTTCGCCTGGTGGTCTGGACGCCGGTGGCAATGGTCGGGCTGTCGATTTTGTTCCTGCCCGATTATCTGTGTCAGTATCGGGAACAACAACCGGTGCCGGGTATGTTTTGGATGGTGATCGGGGCAGGGGCCGTGTTTCTCGCGGCGATCGGGGCGTTCGTCCGGTTTTCGCGGCGGGATCGGTGGGTGTTCGACGCCGAAGCCGACGAGATTGTCTTTCGGGCCGAGCCGCTGGTCGGCCCGACCACCCGAACGGCGGCGGGCCTCGGCGAATGGACGAGATTGAAGGCTCGACGCGCCGGGATGTGGGATCGGTCGCGGATCGAAATCGGGCTCGAGGAGCATCCCGCCGAGCCGATCTGTGAGAGTCGGTTCGGCTGGGGAGCGTTGCAGGAGATCTGGGAGGATCTCGTGGCATTTGTCGAACAGGCAGGACTGGATGTCGAGATCGAAGAGACCCCCGCCGGACGAGGATGATGCAGCGATTCGAAATACGACGCATCGGCTGGATCGTGGTGTCGAGTCTCTGCTTTGCGGTCGGCGTCTGGGGAGCGGCCGAGCCGGCCTTCGGCCAACAGGGAAAAGACTGGGAGGTCGAAGGCGACGACGAGCGCCGCGGCGAGATCGTCGAGCGCTACAAGAAACTGCTCGAAAAAAAGCCGACACAGGGAGTGATCTTCGAGAAGCTCGTCGAGTACGTCGGCGACGACGAGGGAGTCGACCGGCTGATCGAGGAGTATCGATCGCGGGTGGAGAAGGCGCCCGATCAGGCGAATCTGAGGCTGGTACTCGGCCATCTCTTGCGGGCGAGAGACCGCGACGAGGAGGCGCTCACCCACTACGACCGAGCAGTCGAGCTGGCCCCCGAGGATCCGATTCCGTGGATGAGCCGCGGGACCCTGCACAGCGATCTGCGGAACCGAAACGACGCCCGTGCCGATTTCGAAAAGGCACTCGAGCACGTCGACGAACGCTCGCGCAAACAGGAGTTGTTGCGCAAGCTCGCCGACCTCGCCTTCGATCAGCACGACTGGGAGCGAGCGAGTGGGTACTACGACCGCCTGCTCGAACTCGACCCCCGCAACGAATATTTGCGCATGGAATACGCCCAGGTGTTGGTCGAGCATCGCCGCTATGAAGCGGCGATCGCGCAGTACGAAAAGCTCGTCGATCTGACCGGCGACAATCCCAAGGATCGCGCGACGACCCTGCGCGACATGGGCGACGCGTACGAAAAAAAGGGCGACGACCAGAAGGCCGTCGAGACCTACCGTCGGGCGATGGATCTGATGCGCCGGGACCACTGGTTGTACGAAGAATTGCGCGAGCGTGTCATCGGGGTGTACCGCCAGAACGACCGGCTGGCCGATCTGATCGACGAGTACGAAACTCGATGGGGGCGGCCCGATTACGAACGTTCCCTGCTGCTCGGGGATCTGGCCGACGAGATCGGCCGCGAACAAGAGGCGCTGGAGTATTTTCGCCGCGCCATGCGGCTGCGCACCTCGGCGACCGACCCGCGCGAGCGTGTGATCCAGATTTTGCGCCGCCGGGGCGAGGACAAGAAAGTCGTCGAGGCGTACCGAAAGCTGATACGGATTGCCCCCGAGGAGGTCGGCTATCAGTTCGAGCTGGTGCGGCTGTATTTTCAGCTCGGCGAGCGCAAGAAGGCGACCGATCTGCTCGAGGCAATCGGAGAGCGATTCGAGGGGGAGCCGAGCGTCTACAGTCGGCTCGCCGACACCTACATGCGCTACGAGATGGAGGACGAAGCGCTGGAGACGTACCGGGCGCTGGTCGAGATGGACCCGAGAAACGAAAGCTACATTCTGAGTCTCGGCGAGTCGTACTACCGGGCCGGGCAGGTCGACGAGGCGGTCGAGACCTGGAAGCGGCTGCTCGACAGTTCACTCGACGAGCCCGAGGCCCACGCCCGACTCGGGCAGGTCTTCTCCGAGCACGGCATGATCGAGCGCGGAGTGCGCCAGTATCGCAAGGCCGTCGAGTTGAAACCCGACGATCTGTCGATTCGTCGCGGACTCGCCTCCACCTACGAGCGTGCCCGGCGCTGGGACAAGGCGATCGAGGTCTGGAAGGCGATCATGGAAGCGAGTGACAAACCGAACCCCCGGGCCGAGGCGCGCGGCCGGATCATCAGCATCTACAAACAACAGCACCGGCTGCGATCGAAGCTGACCAAATTCTCCGAGCGCTTCGACAGCGAGCCGCCCGACATGGAGGCGGGGTATTTTCTGGCCGAGGGGCATCTCAAGCTCAACAACTACGAGAAGGCCGAAAAGACCTACCGAAAACTGATCGAAGCCGACGGGACGAGCGATGAAGACGACGTCGAGGCGTACCGGGCGCTCGAGCGGATTTACCGTCAGACCGGCCAGCTCGCCAGAGCGGTCGAGATTCTCCAGAAACTGGCGGAACTGCAGCCCGAACGCCAGCGCGACTACTACCACCAGATTGCCGAGCTTTCGCTCAAGCTGTACGCGGACGACCAGGCGGTCAAATACGCGGCGCTGGCCGTCGAGAAAAACCCTGACGACGCCGACGCTCACGCCCGCCTCGGAGAAGTGTATCGCAAGATGCAGCGACTCGAGGCGGCGGCCGAGGAGTTTCGGCGGGCCGTCGACCTCGACCCGGAGGCTCATCGCCATGCCGTCCAGCTCGCCGAGATCCTCGTCGAACTCGGGCAGCGCGAGCGCGCCGAAAAGCTGTACCGGCGGGTCGCCCGCCAGGCCGACGACGACTCGCTGGTGCTCGACGCCGCGCGCCGGGCGATCGAACTGGCGGATGCCGCCGGCCGCCTCGATCAACTCGAGCAGAGCTTCTCGAAGCTCGCTTTCCAGGGCGACGACGACGGGGTTTATCGCAAGATCATGCTCGAGCTGTACGAGCGGATGGTTACCCCGATGATGTTGTCAGTGCGCTACGGGGTGAGTGCCCGGCGGGCACAGCTTCGCGATCGACTCGATCGCATCGCCGATCGAGCCTCGCCGGTCTTGATGGCGGCGTTGAAGGGGGACGAGATTGGACAGCGGGCGCTGGCGGTCCGTCTGCTCGGCGGACTCGAATACGAGAGTGCGGCGGTGCCGCTTGCGCGCATGGCGGTCGATCCGGAGGAGTCGCTGCGGACCCTGGCGGCGATGGCGGTCGCCGAGATCGGCGATCCCCGGGCGGCTGGTCCGTTGATCCAGGGACTCGAAGCCGACGATCCGAAGCTCCGCGAGATCGCGATCTGGAGCCTCGGTTACGTCGGCGGGGAGCAGGCCGTCGAGGCGCTGGCCGACCAGCTCGAGACGGGCCAGAACTGGACGGAAAAGGCACTGGCGGCGATCGGACTCGGGCGGAGCGGCGGAATGGAGGCTCGGGAGGCTCTCGAAGAGGCGATTTTGACGGTCCCGCCCGGCGAATCGAACGACGGACTACTGGTCGCGGTCACCTGGGCGCTCGGCGAGATCGGGGATGGAGACTCGGTCGAGACGCTGGCCGACGCCCTGCGGCGCAGTCCGGACGAGGTGCGCGAGGTGGCGGCGGCGGCACTGGCGGAGGTCGGGACGGAATCGGCGGTGCGGCATCTGCTGGAGGCGAGGTGGGATCGGCGCCGAGCGTTGCGTGACCCGGCGATGCGGGGTCTGATCAAGGTGGCGACCCGCCTCGATGCGGCCGGGGGAGAGGGAGAGGAGGGCGACGGGTCGGTGGAGGCGCTGAGGGCGGAGGCGCCCCACGTCGACGAGCGCAACCAGAAGATCGAGGTACCGGGGCTGATCGGGCGGCTGAAGGTCGACTCGCGGGTGGTCGGGGTCACCGAAACCGACGCGTTTTTCGAGGAGTACGCCGATGCAATCGCAGACGTGGCGCGGGAGCGCCTGTCCGACTCCGGCGAACTCGCCGCGCCCGTGCTCGATGACCTCTGGCGGTCGGGTCGGCTGCGTCTCGGCCTGCTGCAGCCAGGGGAGGAGGTGAGCCCGAGGTACGCCGAGGCGCTGAGCCGACTCGCGCCCCGCTTCGCCGAGCTGGCCGAATACGAGGAGCCGGGGGTGGCGAGTGCAGCGATCGGTGTGCTCGGTCGCGTCGGAGGGAACGAGACGTTCGATCTGTTGGTCGAACGGCTGGATGCGGAGTCGGTCGGGGTTCGCGCTGCCGCCGCTCGAGCCCTCGGGCGCAGCAAACGCGTCGACCGGGCGCTCGAAGCACTCGTGGAGGCGACCGACGGTGCGCCGCATCGACTCCGGCGGGCAGTCAGCCGGGCGCTCGGTCGGCTGCTCGCCGCCGGTCCCGACCGGTCCGGGGCGCGAGAGCCGGCCTATCAGGTGCTCGAAGGCATGCTCGGCGACGAGTATCGGTCGGTGCGCGTGGAGGCCGTGCGGGCGCTGGGTCGCGCCGGGAGTGAACGGGCGGCGGCGATCCTCACCGAGCATCTCGACGGCTTCGACGTCCCGCTGAAGGCCGAGGCTCTCTCGGCCCTTGCGACCATCGATGCCCCGGCCGCCGAGTCGGCTCTCGAGTCGTACCGGGAGCATCCCGACTTTCGCCTCCGCCGGGCCGTCTCACCGTGACGCTCATCGCGCGGCGGGCGCCGCCTGAAACTCGAGCCGCAGCGCGTCGACGACGAGGGTGCGTGGGGAGTCGGCGTGAAGTTCGAGCCCCCACCGACCCTGCATGCTCGCCCCCTGGAACCGATCGACCTCGAAGCGACGACTCCACCGCCCCTCGATCGCCCGCTGCCGGGTGAGAGGGAGGCGTTCGCCGCCGGAGTGGGTGGTGCGCACCAGGTAGAGGGTGACGCGGGTGGGCCGAGCGGAAGCGAGCCTGACGTCGACGCCGATGGTATCGATCTCGGCGGGGTCGGTGAGTCGCGTCTCGGCGCTGACGGACTCGTCGTCGCGTTCGAGGGCGTCGGCGAAGCGATACACGCGGGATGGCGACTCCCCGGTCTCGCTCTCGGAGGTCTCGGAGATGCTCCCTCCGCAGCCGGCCGTCAGCATTGCGGCGACGAACACAGAGGCGGCGAGGGCGGTCCAGTACGGTACGGCGATGAAACGAGGCATGTTGGCTCCTCTTTCGAGTCGACGAGCTCACGACACGGGGCGGTCCCCCCTCGTATACGTTTCCGACAGAGAGGGCCGGATCGTTTCGTCGTGGAAGCAGCGACCCGGGAAGGGGCCGGGGTAGCGACGCCGGCGTGAAAGCCGTGCGCTCGGAGTCGAGAGCGTCGCGGCGGGCGAGTTACATGCGGGTTCGAAGCAGATCGACGAACCGCTGTTCGGCCTCCGGGCTCGCAAAGGCCCGTTTCGGGACGACGGTGAACTGGTCGCCGTCGTAATACAGCAGATAAAAGTCGTCGGCCTCCTTCCAGCGCTCGTAGCGCTCCCACTCGATTACCCCGCTGTCGTGCTCGGATGCGAAGCGGATGTGGCGGGTGCTGAAGACGAACCGAAACCGTTGCGACAGGCGGGGGGATCGCAGGACGGCGATCCAGGGAAAGACGAACACCACGAGGGCGACCGAGACGGCCAGGAGTCCGACGCCGATCCACACCGATCGCGACCAGGGATGGCCATTGAATCGGAGGGCGCCGACCAGCAGGACGGCGGCGGCGACGCCCGCCGGAGCGGTCACTTGAAATCCGCCGGTATACAGGACGTGCCAGCGCAGCGCCGAGACGTTTTCGCGCCGGGTCAGTTCGAAGTCGAGTTCGACGGGCGGACGCAGGTCGGACATGGCGATCGAGGGGTGGGGCGGGGATCAATCGAGCGACTCGAGGTACGTCGCGAGGAGCCACTGCTCCCAGAACGCCTCGTCCGAAGCCTCGGGCAGATCCGACGGCGTGGCCAGGGCGCGCTCGACCAGTTCGGGGATCTCCCGGGTGGCGCGGCGCCACGTGATCTCGCCGCGTTTGACCCGCCGAAGAAAGTCGGCGCGTTCGAGCGGAAACTCCAGCCGCCCGGTCGCCAGCAGCTCCTCGAGCTCGAAGCCCATGCGATAGGCATGCGAGACGGCCTTCCAGTCGACTTCCTGCTCCGACCGGCGGGCCCGGACGGCGGATTCGTCGAGTAGACCCCGAAGCGATCCGAGCGCCTTGGTGACCGGCGAGTCGAGTTCGAAGCGCTTGCCGGCGACGTCCAGCAGGATCGCCGGGTCGGTTTGACCCCGGAGCGGCTGTTCGACGAGCTCGAGATGTCGGTCGTCGAGTGGCAAATCGTCGACGACCGAGCGGAGTCGGCTCTCCGGATCGGCCGCCTGGAGTGCCGCGACGACCTGTTCGACGACGGCGAGCCGATCGGGCCTCTCGCCGTATCTCCGGGCCCGGGCCCGACAGTATCCAACAAATGGGTCCAGCCGCTGCGAAATCAACCGGTCGCGCTCGCCGAGGAGCCTCTGCCAGAGGGGACTGGTGACGAGCGCGGATTCACTCGGCGCGTGGAGCAGTTCGAGGGCGTCGGGTCGGCCGGCGAGGGCATCGCGCACGAAGGAGCGAAGCTCGAACAGTTCGACGTCGACATCGCCGGGCCGATTGCGTGCCCCCTCCCGGGCGGTCGATGCGCGTATCGAGGATCGGTCGCGCCCCAGGACGATCTCGTCGAGCGGTGCGACGAAGACGCCCTTGAGGTCGAGGTCGCTGAGGGCGTCGTGTGTGCCGTACAGGTGCGAGCCCCCCGGAGAAAGGAAAGCGACACGGCCGACGTCGACGAGCGTCTCTGCGCCGACCCGGACGGTCAACTCGCAGAGACCTCGGGTGTCGGGAGCCGTCTCGACGAGATGTGCATGGCGCGAAGGCGTGCCCGGCCGGTCGGTCATCGTCACCTCGAAAACTTGATTTTCCGGCGCGCGCGAACTACCGTCGTCGTCCGCGTCGACGGAGGTCGTTTCCAGGAGGAGAACCCATGGCGAATGAACGCATCTGTACAAACTGCAGCGCGGTCGTCCCCGAAGGCCACCACTTTTGTGGCAAATGCGGCGCCCGATACGGCGGCGACGGCAGCGACCAACAGGAGGACGAGACGCTGTATTATGGGGCCATGCAGGCCCCCGGTCGCGCCAAGCTGATCTTGATCGAAGGCGAGGGGCTCGAAGGGTTGAGCTATCATCTCAATGCCTCCGAACACGACGCCGGCCGCGAGGAAGGAGCCGTCTTGTTCCCGGACGACACGTATCTGGACCCGATCCACGCGACGTTCTTTTATCGGGAAAACCAGTTGTTTTTGAAAGACAACGACAGTCACAACGGGACGTTTTTGCGCATTCGCCAGCCGGCCACCCTCGCGGATGGCGACGAGATCATCGTCGGCGATCAGCGCCTCCGGATCGAGTTTTTGGACATCCAAAACGAGTATCCGATGCAAAACGACACGCTGATGTACGTCAGTCCGCCGAGAGAATACGAGTTTCGGGTGGTGCACGTCCTGGAGGGAGGACGCGAGGGCGATGCGTACTGTTCGGTCAACAACGATATTCTGATCGGGCGTGAGGGTTGCGACATCAACTTTCCGGACGATCCCCACATCTCGCCGCGCCACTGTCGGCTGACCTGGAGTGACGACGGGGTCGTGGCGACCGATCAGGATTCCAAAAACGGCACGTTCAAGCGCATCGACGGCGAGCGCCAACTGCGCCACTCCGATTACGTGATGTTCGGCAACGAATTGGTTCGCGTCGAAGTCAACGAATAAGCACCGAGGCGTCCGCCTCCAGCCCGGTCCCCCGGATCGGTGCGGCTCGGAGGAGGCAGCAAAACGAGCCAAAAAAAAGGCCGACCCCGAGTCGACCGGGGTCGGCCTTTTGTCGTTGTCCCCTTCAGGTTGAGACTACTCGCCTTCCGTGGTCAACTGACCCGCTGCTGTTGCGGCTGGCTCTCATCGACCGAATCGACGTCGGTGACCTGCCCGCGATCCTTCTCGCGGTAGACATCTTCGGCGTGCAGCCCTTTCGGCCCTCGACACAACTCGAAGTCGACCGTCTCGCCAGCCTTCAACGTCTTGAATCCATCGTCGTTGATCTGGCTGTAGTGCACGAAGATGTCCTCGTCGTGCTCCTCGGTCTGGATGAAGCCATATCCCTTGGCGTTGTTGAACCATTTCACGGAGCCAGTTTTCATTGTTCGACCTCCTTATCATATCACAACTGCAACCAATTACGTCCGCAACCGATCGAAGCCAGGGCCTTCCTGGCCCGACTGTGGTGCCACGATGGCTGCGAATCGTATGTCGACTCGCTAACGAATGTCCGATCGTCGGAAGGCGGGTCCCCACCGTGATCGGCCAACGGTGGGGGGTCCTTGACAACCCCATGAAGCCCCCGTCCTTTCCAGACTTCGAACGCCCTTTATAAAACCTTTCATCTCCGCTTACGTCAAGGCTCATGTATGATTTTTTTGTGGTGTCAATATTACATATATACTGAAAAATTATTCTCCTTGGGGACGGGGGTGAATTGGGGTCGACAATGATCGAGAAACCGGGGTATTTCGAGGGTAGTATTGAGTATAATTGTGAGGTTACAGAAATACTGAAACACTTGCCCCCGAATGGACCGGAGGGGAGAGATCGGTGATCGCCTGTCGGAGAAGTGTGGGGCGGAGCTCGAGGTGAGCCCGGACGGGATCTAGCGGGGGTCGTTCGGTTCGAGCTTGTCGCGATAGATCTCGATGCGTCCCTGAGCCTTGTCGGCGTAGTCGCCGTCGGGCGCCAGTTCGAGATACGTCTCGAGCGCCTCGATTGCCTCGTCCCATCGTTCCAGATCGGCCAGTGGCCGGGCTTTGTCGTAGTAGGCCGGAGCGTAATCGGCGTCCATCGAGTGCAGGCGCGAGTACACCTCCAGAGCCTGTTTCGGCTCGTCGTCGAGATACCTCAAGATGGCCAGACCGTGGTGGATCCGAGGATCTCGAGGCTCAATCGTCCGGGCGCGTTCGTACGCTTCGTGCGCCTGATCCCGGGCGCCGATGACGGTCAACGTCGAGGCGATGTTGACCAGGGTGTCGACCTCGAGTTCGTCGCGATACGAGAGACTCGTGCGGTAAGCTTTGAGTGCCTGGTCGTACAGACCGCGGCGCTGGTATGCGTTGCCGAGGTTGTAGTACAGGTCGGGGTCGGCATCGCCGCCGCGGGTAAGGGCGTTTTCAAAGGCCCCGATCGCCTCTTCGAAGTCGTTGTTGGCGGTGTGGGCGACGCCGAGATTGTGGTGGATTTTCCAGCGGTCGGAATTTTGCTCCAGGGCCGCCTCATAGGAGGAGATGGCCCGTTTCCACTGCTCGTCGTCGAGATGCTGATTGCCGCGCACGAACAACTCGCGGGCCGACTTTTCGCCGTCGGCAGTCTCGGCGGTCGCCTCGGTGGGCGCCCCGTCGCGCGATTGCGGGCTGCTCGACTTGCACCCACTCGACGCGGTCGCGGCGGCGAGGAGAACGGCTGCGAGAACGATCGGACGGATGGACACGGCGGCCTCCCCTGTGGGGCATCGATCAGAGAACACGACGGAGAACGATTCGTATGTATCGAGTTCGACGAGAATCGACAAGGAGGGGCCCGGGCCTCGTTTTCGGGCTGGTCATGTGGGCGGCCGTGTGTTTCGGGTGCCAGAGCGGTCCCGAGGTCGAACCGGACGCCTCGCTGGCCGGGAAATCCGACGCCGAGATCCTGTACGAGGCGATCGTCTCGGTCTTCGACGATCGCGGCCTCGAGGTCGAGTCGACGACCCGATCGCCCCGCTCGATCGTTTTGGAGTCGAGTGCGCGGCGTGTCGCCGACCGTCTGCGCCGACGCTTTACCGTGCGCATCGGAGCGCGTCCGGGCAAGGCCTACGAGCTGAACGTCCAGGCCCGCCACGAGAGACGCCACGGCAGCGGCGAAAATGCCGTCTGGCGAGAAGCCGGAGGGGAGGCGATCGCACAGCGTGGAGACGAGGCGGAATTGAAGCTCGCCCGCCAGATCGAGCGGCGCTACCGCGAGTGGAAGGAGTATCTCGACGAGCACGAATCGGAGGGGGCGGCCGACTCCGAGAAGTCATCCTCTCCGGCGGAGTCCGAGGCCGGCGAGTAGCCACAACATCCAGGCCGGGCCGACACCTCCGGGGAGTGCCGGGCCGGTCGCTCGGCAGCCGCAGCCACCGGTGTCGTCGAGGCCTCCGGGCGGCCCGCCTGCGGCATCGCCTCGGGGGCCGGCGTCGCTGGTCTGCAAGTCGAGGTCGACGGGTTCGACGGTGTTGCCCGTGCCCGGACGGACGTCGGCCTCCGGCGAGACGACCTCGAAGCTCGTCGTCGAGGAGAGACTCCGGGAGCCCTCCCGTGGGGCCTGCAGATCGACCCGCGTGCACCACTCCCCGGCCGGAGCTTCGGCGTCGAGCCGAAAGGTCCCCTCGACGGCGAGGTCGTCGGTCGGTGAGACGGCGATCTCGACGCGTTCGGCGAGCCGCTTGCGCTCGGCGTCGTGCTCGCAGCCGTCCGGTGAGGCCGTCACGGCGACGCGGTCGAGATACGTCGGCCATTCGCTCCCGACCGACAGATGGACCGAGCTGTGAGCCGTCGTGCCCGCCCGCACGGGGTCGGGCTGGACGTCGACGCCACTGGCCACTCGAATGTCCTCGAGGCTTCCGGCCGGAACGAACTCGAGGTCGGGCTCGAGGCCTCGGGTCCCGCTCGCACCGTGACCGCCGGCGGCATCGAGCCGCCAGGGGGCCCGCTCGAGCGGAGCGATCTCGGCGAGGAGGTCGTCGAGTTCGGCGTCGAACCAGAGGAGGCGATGGTTCGGGTGCGCCTCCGTCCACAGGCCCGGCTCGATGGTGGCAGCCGCGATGCGGCCGGAGGGGAGCCGGCGCGCGGAGACGAATTCGCCGGCCAGCTGCTCGCGGTCGTCGAGAGAGAGCCGGCGGGTGATCTCGCGGTCGTCGAGCGAGATGACCAGCAGATCGGTCCGCGTGGTCACCAGGAGCCGCTCGTCGCCGAGCCCGAAGATGTCCCTCAGACCGTCCAGGGGAGAGAGTTCGACGGTCGGGTCGGGGGCGGCGTCGTGAGACGTGTTTGCCAGGCGTAGGCTGCGCCGGTCGAGTCGGTCGGCCGAGAGATCATAGATGTCGACGGCGCTGAGCTGTCGGGAGGGCCACTCGATTGCGGCGGCGATCCGGTGGCCGGGCAGGGCGGCGACCTGGGCGATTTCGGCGGGGGCGTTCGGCGTCAGGATCTGGGTGGACCACAGGTCGGTGTCGGCGCGGCGGTCGTGGATGACCAGCCGGCGCTGATCGTCGTCGCCGTACAGAAACTGCACGGGCCGTCCGTCCGGCTCGAAGCCGACGACGGCGGCCCCGGGGATGCCGGGGTGTTCTCCCGGCCCGCCCAGGGCGAAATCGAGCGCACCCGTCTCGTCGGTGGTCGCGACGCCCCGGTCGTCGAAGTCGGTCAAAAGCTGGCCGCCGGCGGGGAGGATCCGCATGGCCGAGAAGGCCGAGGGAGCCAGATCGCCGGCGACCAGCCGCCGTTGGCCGGTGCGCTCGGCTTGCAAGTCGTCTCCGGCGCCTGCGAGACTGTAGACGACGGCCCGATCGGTCCCTGCAGCGGGGAGGACGGCGACGGCGTCCTCGGAGCCGGCGGAAGCGGCGGTCGGCACGGCGGCGGCGAGCAGAATCGCGGCGGTGGCGCCGAAGGCGAGGTGCCATGCGGCGACGCAAGATCTCATGGGGACCGTCTCTTCGTCCGAGAAGCAACTGAACACAACGGCCGACACGCTACCAAAACCCGGTGGCGAACCGAAAGTCGCCGCCGGTCCGTCTGCGAGGATTGATCACCGCGTCTCTCCGTTTGGATGCAGGGCAGATCATGAGCGATCGCGATGAGATCCGGACGAGTGGGCCCCCGACGATGACGGAGTCGGGGCTGGAGGTGTACGGCTTTCATCTTCGACGCTACCTCGCCGACGGGCTCGAGGAAGTCGGCCTCGAGCGGGTCTTCGTGACGCTCGGATTCGAGCACTCCCGCTCCGAGAGCGTCACCTTCGAGGTGCGCAGCGAGGTCAGCGACATCGCCCGGGTCGAATGGACGTTCGACGATCTCTCGCATGCCTATCGCTCGGGCGACGGGCGCCTGCGCGTCGAGCAGCGAAGCGGGACCGACGAGCCGCGGACCTTCGAGGTGCTTCCGCTCCTGGAGCCCTCGGCCCTGGAGGAGGGCTCACCGGTAATCGTCGGATTTTTGCTCTTGCCGGAGGTCGGCCCCAACTTGCCGGACTCGGTCGGGACGTTCCAGCAGCGGGCCGGCGAAGCGGTCCGGGCGGCGCGGCGCAACGGCGTGCGGATGTTGTTTGACGAACGGGACTCTCGGCCGGTCAAACCCGTGATCTACGCGATGATGGACCACCTGCCGGAGTGGTTCGGCTGCGATCACTCGGCCTCGCTGTTGATGACGAGCACGCTGGAGACGATGGCCCTCGAAGCCTCGAAGCACGGCCGGCTCGACGTGCTGGCCGAACGGCCGTATTTCGAGGTCGCGGAGACGGCGACGGACCGACTGGTCGGGATGTCGCTGCTGCTCGACAATCCCGGCGTCGACCTGTTGAGATACGTCGTCTCCCGGCAGCTCGACCGGCCCGAGCTCCCCTACCAGATCTACGAGCGCCGCGGGGGAGGCGAGTGGTACCCGCTCGACGGAGAGGAGGCGGTCGGCGGCGATCTGCACCGCCTCGAGGCGCGGCCCGACGAGCAGACCTACCTGTTCGTCCCGCTGATCGTCCGCGAGACCAACGAAACCGAATTGCTCGGCTTCTGGGCGCTGGCGTTTCGCGACCGGCTGGAACTGTCGGAGGCGGGCGCCGAGATCTTGCAACAGCTCGGCGTGCGCCTCTCGTCGCTACTTCGCTACTCGCCGCTGTATACGCTCAGCGCCCGGAAGCTCTGGATTCTGCGCCGCACGCGGGATCTGGTCGAACAGGCGATGCAGTCCGAGGGTCCGCCCGCGGCGGCGCTCGAGGAGCTGATCGACGGAGTTGGCTCCCTGATCGCCCACCAGGGCGAGGTGCCGAGCTTTGCGATCGGCTATCTTCGGGGCGCCGACGAGGAGCCGGGCCGGACCTTGCGCTACGTCCATCCCCACGGCTGGACCCATTTCGAGACGCTGGAGCTGCCGGTCGACGTCCCGCCCGACGAGCGGGCCGGCTCGGGGGTCTCCGCACTCGCGGTCCGTCTCGCTCGCCCCTTCGTCCTCGCCGGCGGCCAGGGGGAGGGCGACGAGCAGCGCTTCAAAAACTACCTGTACGTTCGCGAGGAGACCGGCGACGTCGTCGACGCCCGCCGCTCGGATGCCGAGCCGCTCGATCTCGACGAGTGGAGGCAGTTGAGCGATTACTACAAACCGGCTCGCTGGCGCGCCTACGCGACGCTCGCTTATCCGATCACCTTCGGAGATCGGGTGCTCGGGGTGCTGACCGTCGAGGTCGAAAAGGAGACCGACTGGGTGTGGTGGACGGGCTTTGGCGGCCAACTGTTCTGGGAGATGCTCGCTGACGAGCTGGCGACGGCCTTCTGGGCGCTCGGGGTCGGCGACGACGGTTCGCCGTGATCATCCCGTCTCGGGGGAGGTGTGCTCGGCGGCGGAGCGAGTCCCGGACCGGGGGCGGACCAGAAACCGCTCGTGTCGGCTCCAGTCCGGCCACATCGGGAGTTCGATCTGGACGAGAACCTCCCAGAACAGCTCGTTGTTCGGGGCCTCGAAACTGTAGGCCGCCATCTCCGGCAGCTCGAAGCTCGTCGAAAACGCCTCCGGGGCCCCGCCGTCGACCGTCGCCGACTCCGAGCCGTCGAGGGTCGCCAGTTCGCGGTGCAGCGTGTGGCGGTGGTGATCGGTCTTCGTCCCGTGTTTGGCCGAGTGTTTGACTCGGGTCTCGACGCGCTCGTAGGCGAACAGGCCGCAGCGGATCAGGTTGAGATCGAGGGTGCCGGGCGGATCGACGACGACGCGGCATTCGAGTTCGTCGCCGGGGTGGGCCGGATGGGGCTCCAGCTCGAGGTCGACGCTCCCGAGTTTGAGGCGGGCAAAGGCG
>CAZRLK010000042.1:20217-33941 GCA_964600555.1 uncultured Bradymonadales bacterium | reverse complement strand
AGCGGGAGACGGGATTCGAACCCGCGACTCTCAGCATGGGAAGCTGATACTCTACCGCTGAGTTACTCCCGCGTGGGCCGAACAATGTAGCGAGGACGGCCGAGAAATCAAGGGTGGGGCAGCGAGTCGGCGGTCAGGCGCGGGGGGCGTCGAGTTCGTCGAGTTTGTCGCGGGCGGCGGAGCGGAGGTCCTCGGAGATGTCGCCTTTTTCGAGCAGGCGGCTGAGGGTGTCGGCGGCCTCGCCGGTGTCGCCCTTTTCGGCCTTGCAGACGGCGATGTGGTAGCGGGCTTCGAGGGCGGCGTCGGGGTCGTCGATCGCCTGTTTGAACTCGTTGATCGCCTCGTCGTACAGGCCCATGTCGCGGTAGGCGGTGCCGAGCTCGAAGTTGGTGTTGACGACGTCCGAGTCGATGCCGACGCCGTCGGAGTCGGCGGTGGCGGTCGGCTCGTCGAGCCCCTCCTCGTCGACGGGTTCGAACTCCTCGGAGAGGCTGGCCGAGCCGGAGGGGTTTTGCTCGATCGGGCCGCCCTGGCGGGCGGTCTTGATCTGGTAGTAGCGTTTGTCGATGCCGGGGTGGCCGGGGTTGGCCTGTTCGAACTGCTCGAGCTCCTCGATCGCCTCGTCGTACAGCTCCTGCTGGATGTAAAAGTCGACCTGAGCGAGGTCGCCCTCGGGGTCGTCTTCGCCGAGGTTGACGGAGTCGTGCTCGTCCTCGGCGAAGCTGTCGAAGACCCCGGAGAGCGCGCCCTCGACCTCCTCTTCGGTGAAGCTGAGCCCCTCGGCCGGCTCCTCGAAGTCGGTCTGGGCCATCGGATCCTCGTCGTCGGCCGAGGGGGGCGCGCTCTCGGGATGGGTCTCCTGGGAGAGGTCCTCGGAGACGGCCTCCAGCTCGTCGTCGAGATCGTCGTCGAAGTCCTCGTCGACGACGAATTCCGAATCCTGGACGATCCCGTCGCCCATGGCGGGAAACTCGTCGCCGCCGTCGGCGGGAGCCTGGCCGGCGGCGGGCTCCTCGTCGTCGATCATCTCGACTTCGTCGGGGTCGAGCTCGACGACCTCCCCGGGGTCTTGCTCGTCGGCCGGCTCGACCGGTTCGATCTCGTCGAGTTCCTCGATCTCCTCGATCTCGCCGTCGGGTTCGGCCACCGGCTCGGCCGGCTGCTCGAGTGAAACGCCGATCTCGCGGGCAGTCTGGCGGGCGCGCTGGTCGGCGGCCCCGATCGCGAGCGCCTCCTGCAGATACGAGCGGGCCTGCTCGGGCCGGTCGGCACAGATCTCGGCCATCTCGACGAGCGTCGAGGCTTCGGCGCCGGGCTCGTCGAGGGCGGCATACAGCTTGCGGCGCTTCTCGAAGGCCGGCAGGTGGGTGGGCTCGCGCGAGAGGATCTTCTGGATGACCTCGCGGGCGTTGTCGTACAGGCCGTATTTGATGAAGACGTCGGCCTCGCTGACCATCTCGTCGAGCTCCTCGCCGCCGTCGGCCCGCGGCTGGTCGGCCTCGGGGTCGAGCGGCTCGATGCTGTCGGAGATGTCGATCGGTTCGGCCTCCTGCGAGGAGGGCTCGGCCGGCCGCTCCGGCTCCCCGGTCTGCGCGCCGTCGCCGGCCGGCCCGCCGGCCTCCTCGTCGAGCTCGTCGAGGTCGATGCGCTCGAGATCGTCGAGTTCGGTGCCGGTGGCGCCGCCGCCGGGCGCCTGTTCGGCCGGCTCGCTCGGGGCGCGATTCGGGCGCTCGTCGCCGTCGTCGACGCCCGATTGCGGCTCGGGTGTGGTGGGCCCGCCGGCCGGCTCCTCGTCGATGAACTCGACTCCGTCGAGGGTGTCCGGGCTCGACTCGTTTTGTTCCTCGGAGATCGTCGGGATCTCGCCGGATTCGCCGGCGGATCGCTCTCGCCCGCCGGCCTGCTCGGGCGGCGGCTGCTGTCGGCCGGGCAGCTCGCCGCCGAGCGCCCGGATCGCCTTTTTGGCCTTGTCGTGCTCGGGGGCGACCTCGAGGATCCGCTCCCAGACCCGCAGTGCGCTGTCGGTGCGGTCGCGCTCGCGGTACAGCTTGGCGAGCTGCTGGAAGACCAGCACCGCCTTTTGTTCGCGGTCGAGCTTCAGGAAGGTCTGGGCGAGTTTGCGGAGGATTTCCTCGTCGTCGGGGCGGTTGTTGAAGCAGACGTGCAGGTGTTTGAGGGCGCGCTTGTCGTCGTTGCGATCGAGGTAGATGTCGATCGCCTTTTTGCGCACCCGGACGTCGTCGGGGTCGAAATACAGGATGCGCTCGGCGACCTGCACGTAATCGTCGACCCGCCCCTCCTCGTCGAGCATCTCGCCGGCGGTCCGGAACTGCTCGACGGCCCGCCCCCGCTCGCCCTCTTTGGCGTAGCACTCGGCGAGCTGGATGTGCAGGCCGACGTCCTCGGGGTCGATCCGGATCAGCTCCTCGAGGACCTTGCGTTGCATCTCGCGGCGGCCGGCCTTTTTGTAGCGGCGCTGGGCGTCGCGGTAGGCCTCGGCGGCATCCTTGAGCCGGTCGAGTCGGTGGTAGGCTTCGCCGACTCGCCGGTGCAGATCGCCATCCTCGGGCTGCAGCCGGATCGCCTGTTTGTAGACGGCGACGGCCTTCTGGTAAAAGTCCTGGCTGGCGTGGTGGCGGCCGACGGCCTTGTACGAGTCGATCGCCTCGTCTTCCTTGCCGACACGCGTGTACAGATCGGCCAGCTTCAGGCGACTGCGCACATCGGAGCCGTCGTCGTCGACGAGCTTCTCGTACTCCGAGATGGCCTTCTGCCAGTTCCCCTTCCGGACTTGTTTTTGCGCCGCGGAGCGGACTTTTTTGCGGTCGATGCCCACGGGTAGCGTCCTACCAGGTTGGTTGGGAGCCGAGCCTCAAACTAGATCATAGCCAAACGCCCGTGCAAGCGCCCCTGTGCGCCGGGGCGGTCGGCGGGTGCCTCCGGAGGACGGCGAGTCATTCGTTGACGCGCTCGACGTACTCGCCGCTGCGGGTGTCGATGCGGATCGTCTCGCCGCGTTCGAGATACAGCGGGACGTCGACCTCGACGCCGGTCTCCAGCGTGACCGTCTTGGTGCCCCCCTGGGCGGTGTCGCCTTTGACGCCGGGAGGCGCCTGCGTGATCTCGAGGTCGATGAACGTCGGCAGTTCGACCTGGATCGGGCGGCCCTCGTGAAACAGGACTTCGACCTCGAGGTTGTCCTTGAGGTAATCGAGCGTCTTTTCGACGGCCGACTCGTCCAGGCGGACCTGCTCGTAGGTCTCCTGATCCATGAACACGTAGTGGCTCTCTTCCTGGTACAAAAACTCCATTTGCTTCGACTCCAGGCGCGGGGTGTCGACGGTCTCCCCGGAGCGGAACGTCTCGTCGAAGGTCTTGCCGCTCGTCAGACTCTTGATCGTCGCCTTGACATAGCCGACGCCCTTGCCGGGCTGGACGTGCTGGAAGTCCTGGACGACGAACGGTTCGCCGTCGATTTCGATCTTGAGATTCTTGTAGAAGTCTTGGGTTTCGACAGGCATCGTCGAACACTCCCTGAACGTGGAGTCGAGTGTGAGTCGGGGCCGGAAAGCGGATGCGACCAGCGGGTCGGTCGGCCAACGGGGCGAGTGGGCCTCAAATTTCGCGTTCGACCGACGGGGCAATCAGGCGGAGCATGTTCTGGCCGCGGCCGACGTCGGCCTCCTGGTCGAGCGCGAGCAACAGCATGTACTCGTCCCCGACGACCCGGGCCAGTGCGGTGATCTCGCCGATCGTCACCGACAGCTCGTCGACGCCCCCCATCTCGTAGTTTTCCTCGAGCCGGCGGAATTTGCCGAGGAGGTTGCTGAGCTCGACGGCGACCTCGTCCATCTGGGCGATCTCTTCGTCGGGATACAGCGACTCGATCGGGATCCCGTCGAATCCGATCAGCAGACAGCCGAGGGTCCCGTCGACGTGGTTGACCACCTGGCTCAACTTCTCTTTGAACATGCAACCTCCGAGCGGTGGCAGGGCAGCTCGATCACGGGGACTCGCCCGGTCGACGCCGCTGGCGGGTCTCCCTCCCGATGGCGCGTCCCTCGATCTATCGTTTGTCGGACATCTCGGGGCCGAGTGCAAGCCGTTCGATCGCCCTCACCGGCGGCCGCTAAAAGCCCGAGACCTCGATCTCGCCCATCGGCACCCGGTTTTCTCCGTCGTGCGCGGAGTCGGGGTCGACCTGCATGCGGCGGCCGCTGCGATAGAACCCGAAATACATCGTGTAGGTGCCGGTGCTCGAGTACGGCTCGATCTCGAGGCGGTGGACGTCCTTGACGATGTCCCCGGGGACCCAGTCGCTGGTCGGATAGTCGCCGCTGACCGGCTCGTGGTCGCCGTGGATGCGGCTTCCCGGGTAGTCGACGTGCAAAAAGATCTCCTGGTCGGTCGACAACGGCTCGAGGACCCGGAAATACGTCGACAGCTCCGCGACGTCGCCCCAGCCGTACTCCGGCACCTTCCCGTCGCGGTCGAGCGAGTAGCCGACCAGCTCGAGCTTGCCGTCGAAGACCGGGTGGCGCCTGTCGCCGTCGTGCTCGAAGCGCACCTCGTGGTCGATCTCGCTCGGGTCGTCGACGATCGCCTCGGCGATGAAGTTCCTGTCGCGCTCGCCCTCCTCGAGGCGGTTGCTGACCAGCAGTAGCTTGCTGGAGCGGGCGTCGAGGACGGGGATGTTGCGCTCGTGGCGTTTGCGCACCTCGGCGTTGAGCGAGGAGAGGTCGTCGCGGGGAATGATGGCGAAAAACCGCGGCTCGTCGTCGAAGCGGTCGAGAAACTCGCGTCGATTCGGCAGCGATTCGACGTTGCGCAGATACACGGACGTCTCGCGGGTCGAGACCTGGAGGCGATACAGGGTTTCGTCGTCGTCGCGCACCTCGGTGTAGGTCTCGAAGATCCCGCGCTGCGAGAGGTGATTGCCGAGTACGGGGGCGATCTCGAACAAGACGACGCCGGCGGTGGCGACGAAGACGACGGTGACGATGGTCGCGAAGGTGGCCGGCGCCTCGAGCAGGCGGGCGAGGCGGCCGGTCCAGCTCGACTCGCGGCGCAGCTCGTCTTTGCGTCGCTCGGCGGCGCGGGCCGGCGAGGGGGCGCCGTCGCCGGCGGGCTCGGGGGCGCCGCGCCACCAGTCGAGGATCTCGTCCCACAGCCGGCCCGGCAGCGAGCCGATCTGGCGGAGGGTGAGCACGACCCAGGAGACGACGCCGAAAAAGAAGATCGCCGTCACCAGCGCCCAGGCGTATTTCAGCCGGTCGAGCAGCTCGCCGAAGGCGAAATCCTCCGGGAGGCCCAGGTCGGCCTCGAAGAACATGTACGGCTCGAGCAGCCGGGCCGGGAACCGCTCGAGGTCCTTGGCGACCATCCAGAAGATCGCGATGGCGACGAAGCCCATGAAGTAGTTGAGGAGCGATTTCAGCCGGATCTCGCGCCAGAAGTCGGCGTCGGCGAGCATCAGGCCGGCCCCGGCGACGAGCGGGAAGTAGCCCGGATAGTAGTAGTGATTGAACACCGAGCCGCCGGCGACGACGACCAGCGTGATGCAGCCCCAGACCAGCAGCAGACGCCGGGTCGACTCCGCCTCCGAGAGGACCTCCCCGCGCAGGGCGCCCGACTCGTCGCACAGGCGGGTCGAGCGGGCCAGATAACCGATCCCGAGCGGCACGAACGCCACCCACGGCACCAGCGAGAAGCCGATCTGGCGGATCCACATCGCAAAGTGCAGTCCCTCTTTGGGAAAGTCCGCCCCGAATACGTCGTTGGTCAGGGCGTACTCGAGGGCGGGGATGCCGCCGACGATCTCGCCGTGTTTCAGAAGCGTCGGGTTCGCCTGCGAGTACGCCTGCAGGACGGCGGCGGCGGTCGCGCCGCAGATCGCCAGCCCGACAAGGCCGGCGGGGCCGCGCAGGCGGCGCACCACCCGGGTGCGCCAGGCCCAGAAGACCCCGGCGAGCAGCACAAAGGTCGGGATCAGCAGTCCCATCCACTGTTTGACGTGGGGCAGCAGGACGGTGTCGCCGGCGACTCCCCAGCTTCGCCAAAAGCCCCAGCCGACGACCCCGACGGCGGCCAGAAACGACCCGATACACGCCGTCATCTCGAAGGGACCGACGAATTCGCGGTTGCGCTCGGCCTCCAGCTCGACCGCCCGGCGAAACGGCAGTTCGGTAAGCCCGAAGGCGACGATGACGCTCATCGGGACGAGCACGCCGACGAGCCGTTGGTCGAGAAAGGCCAGCGCCAGGGCGACGCCGAACGCCGCGCCCCACGGATACCGCCGGCGGCCCTCGGCGCGAACCAGCCGCTCGAAGGCGATGATGGCGAGCGAGCTGGTGGCGACGAACAGAACCTCGCTCGAGACCGTGTGCACCCCCATGTACAGGGCGGGCGTCGAGACGACCGCGAGCGAGGCGATCAGGGCGGAGAAGGTATCGAAGAGGTCGCGAAGCCAGAAAAAGCCCGCGAACACGAGCAGCATCGCCGCCAGGGCGAACGGCAGGCGGGTCGAAAACTCGAGGACGCCGACCTCCGGTTCGCCCTCCTCGGCGAGCCCGTCCGACAGCCCCCAGGAGAGCAGCCACGTCTTGAGCAGCGAGCGGGCGATTGGCTCGCCATCCCTGGTCGGCACCGCCCAGTTGTACGAGGGGGCCTCGGGGTCGCGCTCGGAGAGCGGGGCCGGCTCGGAACGGTCGCCGTACTCCTGGGCGACGAGGATCTCGTTGGCCTCCCAGGGCTCCCAGACGCCGAGCGACGAGAGGTTGCCGAAAAACAACAGACCGGCGGCGGCGACGAGCAGGCCGACGGCGAGGCCGACGCCGAGGCGCGAATTCCAGAACGCCTTCCAGCCGGGCCAGTGGGGATCGCTCGTGTCGGCCTGTTCGGTATCGCGGTTTTGGCGGATCATACTACTCGCTGATCACTCGGGGGCTTCGGGTATACTGCGTGAATACTGCGGGTATGCTGCGTGAATATTGCGGGAAAATGGTAAAAAACTGTCGGGGTACGGGTCAGCGCGTCGGTTCGGGGTTGTCTAGCACAGGTGGACCGGCGGTTCAATTCTTGGAGGCGCGAGTGGAGGTCGGGTCGGGGAGGCCGCCGACGCTGCGGAAGCCGGCCCAGAAATACGGGGAGGGACGGTCGGTGTCGGCGTGGTCGGCGATGAGGGCGCGCTGGCCGGCGTTGAGGGCGGCGGCCGGGGAGGCGCCGTCGGCGAGGGCGCGGTACAGGTGGCGCATCAGCTCGGTGGTGTCGCGGTCGGCGACGTCCCAGGTGCTGGCGACGACGTGGCGGGCGCCGGCGACCAAAAAAGCCCCCGCCAGCCCGTAGGCGCCGTCGCCGAGGGATCGCCAGCCCCGGCCGGTCGTACAGCCCGACAGGACGACCAGATCGGCGCCGATCCGGTACGCCAGAATCTCGCCGAGCGTCAGCACGCCGTCGTCGGGTTCGCTCGCCGCCTGGGTGAGCATCAGGGCCGGCTGGCGCATCTCGAGGCGGCGGGCCGGGCCGCCGCTCAGGGGCCGGGCGTCGCTGACGCCGTGGGTGGTGAGGTGCAGGAGGCGAAATCGGCGCAGGTCGGTCGTCCGCAAAAAGTGCTCGGTGGCCGCCGCCCCGGTGCGCCGGCGCGGCTCGAGGCGTCCGCCGTCAGCGAGCAGCCGGCCGATGGTCTCGAGCTCCCGGCGGCCGCTCGGCAACTCGGGAAACATCTTGCGCAACGAAAACATCCCGCTTTTCGGCAGCTCGTCGGCGATGGCGAGCAGATCGATCGCCGGACGGTCGAGATCGGGAGCGCCGACCAGCAGCGCCTCGTCGCCGGGCCGGGGACGGTCGGCCGATTCGAGCAGCGAGAGCGTGGCGGTCGAGGGGGTGTACGAGACGACGTGGTGTTCGGCCACGTACTCGCCCGCTCCGTCGCGCTCGGGGCGGACGAGGGCTTCGAACGGCAGGCGGTACAGGGACTCGTCGGCGGCGACGACCAGCCGATCGCGCTCGATCAGCAGATCTTCGACCGGCCCCAGCAGCTCGACGTACAGCCGCTCGGCGAGGCGTCGGTGCCGGCGGGCGCGATCGTCGTCGAGTTCGGGCTCGGCGACAGTTTCGAGAAACGACGAGACGAGCGGCTCGAGGGTGTGACGGCCAGCGAGTCGTCGCATCTGCATGCCCTCGTCGGTCACCACCCAGACGTAGCTGCGGCCGGGACCGAGCATGTACTCGAGGACGGCGGTGTTCGGGGAGAGGCGCTCGAGCAGCCCGCCCGGGAGACTCGCGGAGAACCGGACCGGCTCGAGACCGTCGGCCGCCGGGCCGCGCCAGGCCTCGAGCCGCTCGAGGGTCTGGTCGGCGGCCTCGCGGAGATCGTCGGCGGGCTCCCGGTCGAAGCGCCTCGCCTCGACGGTCTGCTCCGGGGCGATCTCGCCGCGCAGAAGGTCGACGAGCCCTCGGGCCTTGAGTCCGTTGGCGGTGCGCAGGGCCCGCCGATAGTTGCCGGGGCGGCGCTCGGCGGTCTGCAGCCCGACGTAGCTGTCGACCAGCGCCCGGTACACGGGGCGCTTGTCGGCGAAGAACCGCTGGCGGAGGGTCGGGTCGGGGATCGACGCACGGACGTGCTCGAGCGACCGGACGGCGACCCGAAAAAACGGGCGGGCGTCGCGCTGGTAGCCCTGCTCGTCGAGCAGGAGGCCGGCCTGGTGGCCGAGCCGCCAGTCCCCGTGCCCGAGTGTGTCGGCGGGTTCGAGCTCGCGGAGCGCCGCCACCAGCTCGGGCGGCGGGTGGGCGGCGGTCTCGGAGTCGGCGCGCAGGCCGGCGATCTCGGCCGCGAGCAGGCGGCGGCCGCGGGAAGTGGCGAAGCGGCGATCGAGCCACGAATCGATCTCGGCGTGCTCCGAGCCGTCGGGAGTCTGGAGCGACTCCGGGAGCGGGGCGGTCTCCGGGATCGTCGGGGCCGGCTCCTCGCCGATCCAGCGTGCCACCCGGTCGGCGGCTCCGTCGAGTTCGAGGCGGCGGGCGAGCCGGACGAAGACCGCGAGGGTACGCTGCAGGTGGCGAGGGTGGTCGACCTTGCGTGCCTGCCGGAGGGCCCTCTGCAGCGACGAGAGGGCCTCGTCGGGGCTCATCTGCGAGACGGCGCCGCGGGCGGCCTCGAGGTCGACCGCGAACTGCGCTTCCGGCATGTCTCCCTGCCGGTAGTTCCAGCGGGCCGTCCGAAACAGCATCCACCGCGAGGCGGGCTCGCCCTCCGGGCCGATCGGGAGCACCTGCTCGAGGCCCGCACGGGAAGCGCGCCCGAGAAGATAAGGGAGATCGCCCGCGTACGGGTCGGCGACGGGCCCGTGCAGGGGAAGGCGGGCGTGGTCGAGCAGGTCGGCGGCCCGGGAGGCGTGGGCGTCGTCGCCCGAGCGCGGACGCCCGGCGTACAGATCGGCGAGGGAGGCCGTCAGGTGCATCTCGATCTGGCGGCGGAGGTCCCCGGTCGACTCGAAGTACCGGAGGGCGCGTTCGGCGCGGGTCCGGGCGGCCTCCCACCGGTGATCGCGAAAATGGCACCAGGCCGACAGCCAGTGGCGCCACCGCACGGCCTCGACGCGATCGAAGTCGCGACACTCGCCGGCCGATGCACCGCGTTCGATCCGGCGGCGCGCTCGACGGATCGGGTCGTCCGCGGAGCCCTCGGCGCGCGAGGGCCGGTCCGGAACGCGGTGGACGCTCGGCCGATCGCCGGTCGGTTTGCCGGCGTCGCCCGGAGAGTTCGCGCACGCGACGGCGAGGAGGCCGATCGACCAGACCGACAGGAAGAAGAACACCCGACCCGGAAGAGAGCAGCTCACGGACATCTCGTCTGCGGCGATCATCGATACGAGCCGTCGCGTCGAACGTTCACGGGCCTCTCGGCGGGGAACGATCGGACGCTCGGCGCAGGAAGACTTCGGTGATTCGAGAGGAAATCTACCAGACCTCCCGGGTTGTTCGTAGTAGAAGACACGGGACGAGCGAGGCCCCGGGCGCTCGACGCCACGGGGCGAATGGTTCCGACCAGACGACGAGACTCCTCGGGGCTCGGGGAGATGCCCTTCGGGTGAATGATTGCTCATTCGGTTGGTAGTTGACGCGGCTCCCCCGGATTTTTATAGTTCCTGCGTTGATTCGAATGGCAATTCTCGTTCGAGCCCTCGAGAGACGACTGCGACATGAGGTTCGACGACAACGGTGTTCCACCAGGGAGAGACATGATGCATCTGTGGCGGCGAGTATCCACGACGCTGATGGCGGGCCTCGCCTTCGCGCTGATCGCGTGCGGAGGCTCGGGCGACAGTATTCAGGGCGAACAAAACGCCGAGATTTCGACCGACCTCAACAGTGACACGGTGAGGTTCGGGTCGGTGAACGTCGGTGAGCAGACGACCGAGCAGGTCGAAATCGAGAACGCCGGCTCGGACGATCTCGAATTGAGAAACCTCGACATCGAAGAGAGGGGCGATGACGTCGGGAGGGAATTTCGCACGGCCGGAGACAAGTACTGGGATGGAACGACGATCGCGCCCGGCGAATCGATCGAACTGGGAGTCACCTACGCGCCGCGCAACTACACCGGCGGCGAGACCAACCCGGACACCGGTGAGATCGTCATCGACTCGAACGACGCGCGCTATCAGGAAGAGCCGTTTACGATCGACTTCGACGTCCAGGGGCTCGCCCCGGAGCTCGCTCCCGATCCCGAGTCGAGCGTCACCTTCAGTGCCGTCGAGCCGAACTCGACGGCCGCCAAGTCCCTGACGCTCACCAACGAGGGGAGCTCGGATCTGAAAATCGACGACATCGCCGTCTCGGGCGAGGGGAGCGGCGATTTCGCGCTGCGGAAATACGTCGAGCAGGAAGACTCGAGCGGCGACGGCGAGGGGGGCGAAGACGGTGAAGGCGACGGAGACGGGGGAGACGACGAGGAGAGCGGGGGAAATGCGGCGCTGAACCCGGACAACCACGATCCGATCTCGGAGGTGACCAACTCCGCGATCCCGCCGGACGAGTCGGTGCGCGTGGAAGTCTTCTTCGAGCCGAAAACGGAACAGGCCGTCGAAGCCGAGATCACCATCTTCAGCAACGACCCGGTCGCCGGGGAAAAGGACATTGCCTTGACCGGCAACTCCGGGACACCGTGTCTGGGCCTGAGCCACCAGGACGAGATCAACTTCGGGTCGACCTCGACCGACAACACGGCGACCACGACGGTCACCGTCCAGAACTGCCGCTCGCAGGCTGACAACCTGGTCCTGGAGAACATCGAGGTGGCGAACAACGACGACGGGGCCTTCGAAGTCACCAGTCTGCCCGGCGAGATGCCCGATCGGGAACACGAAATCGAGGGCGACGGAGTCATCAACTTCGTCGTCGAATTCACCCCGTCCGAGAGTGCGACCTACAACGGTGAACTGGTCATCGACAGTAACGACCAGGCGTACCCGGACGGAAAGACGATCGATCTGATCGGGAAGGGCAACGACAATCCGTGTCCGAACGCCGAAGCCGTCGGTCGGGTCAAAGCCGACGAGGGCGGAAGTGCGGGCGAGTACGACAACGAAATCGACGCGCTTCCGCTCGACACCATCGAATTCGACGGTACCGAGTCGACCGACCCGGGCGACGGGTCGATCGAGCGGTACGAGTGGTCGATCATCGACCGGCCGGCCGACTCGACGGCGCGGCTGACGCCGAGCTCGAACGTCGAACAGCCGGAGCTGTTTCTCGACCTGGCCGGCGAGTACACCGTCGAGCTGGTCGTCTACGACGACGAGGGCGCCCAGAGTTGCGGCGACCGGGCGCTGGTCGAGATCACGGCCATCCCCGACGAGGACATCCACGTGCAGCTCGTCTGGGATACGCCCTCCGACCCGGACGAGACCGACGACGACGGAACCGACCTCGACCTGCACTACATGCACCCGGAAGCTACCTCCTGGAACCAGGCTCCCTTCGACATCTTCTGGAACAACAAGGAGGCCGACTGGGACGAGGACGGCACTCCCTCGCTCGACATCGACGACACCGACGGGGCCGGGCCCGAGAACATCAACCACGACAATCCGGGCACCCACGGTTATACCGTCGGGGTGTACTACTACCAGGACAACGGCTTCGGTCCGAGCTATGCGACGGTTCGGATCTACGTCCGGGGTCAGTTGGCCCAGGAGTACAAAAACAAGTACATGGAAGACACCTACGACTTCTGGAAGGTCGGCGTCGTCGACTGGCCGTCCGGCAACGTCTACAAACGCGACGAAATGTTCGAGGACTTCCCGAACACCAGCGGCGGTGGCGGATGACACCCCGCGCCCGGCGATGAGCACGTGGCGAAACCCCGGAGTCGACTTCGCTCGGCTCCGGGGTTTTGTTTGACGGGCAGTGATTCGGACCCACGAGTCTCGAGGTAAGGAGGTGCAATCGTGAGTGACGAGGTGTTGATTCGACAGCGGATGGGCATGGAGCAGGCCCACTACGCCGGGGGGCTGGTCGACGGGGCGTACGTGATGCAACTGTTCGGCGACGTCGCCACCGAACTTCTGATCCGGCGCGACGGCGACGAGGGGCTGTTTCGGGCCTACGACCAGGTGGAGTTTCTCGAGCCGATCTACGCCGGGGACTACATCGAGGCGACCGGCGAGATCACCTCGGTCGGGTCGACCAGCCGGCGGATGCGGTTCGTCGCCCGGAAGGTCGTCCGGCTCGACCCCGAGGCGGAGGCCGACTCGGCGGCGGAGGTGCTCGACGAGCCGATCGTCGTCTGCGAGGCGACCGGGACCTGCGTGGTGCCCGAGGAGCGTCAACGATGAGCCACGAGCCGTTGATGATCACGGCGGCGGTCAACGGGGCGGAGACGAGCCGCGAGGATACCCCGTACGTGCCGTACACGGCCGACGAGATCGCCGAGGAGGCGATCCGGTGTCGGGAGGCGGGCGCGAGCATGATTCACGTGCACGGCCGTGAGCCGGACGGGACGCCGAGCCAGGCGCGCGAGGTGTACGCCGAGATCCTGGAGGCGGTCCGCGAGCGGAGCGACGTGCTGGTGCAGTTTTCGACCGGCGGTGCGGTCGGGATGGAGGTCGAGGAGCGGATCGAGGCGGTCGAACTCGAGCCCGACATGGCGACGCTGACGACGGGGACGGTCAATTTCGGCGAGGGGGTGTTCATGAACTCCCTGCCGACGATACGGACCATCGCCGAGCGATTGAACGCCCACGAAATCCGGCCGGAGATCGAGATTTTCGACACCGGCATGGTCGACACGGCGATGCGGCTGGTCGACGAGGGTCTGCTCGATCCGCCGCTTCATTTCGACTTTGTGCTCGGCGTGCCCGGCGGCATGGGCGGCCGGCCGGAGAACCTGGAGTTTCTCGTCGAGATGATCCCCGAGGAGGCGACCTGGTCGGTCGCCGGGGTCGGGCCCTACGAGCTGCCGCTCGCTGACAAGGCCGTCTCGATGGGCGGGCACGTGCGGGTCGGGCTCGAGGACAACATCTACCTCGAAAAGGGCGTGCTCGCCCGGGGGAGCTGGGAGCTGGTCGAGCGGGTGGTCGGATTCGCCGACGCCGCAGGCCGCGCGATCGCCGGACCGGACGAGGCGGCGGAGATGCTGCGGCTCGAACGGCAAGCGTGACGCCCGACGACTGACGCCCGACGACCGCCTTACCCTTTCGATCGCCCCGAATCGTGCATAGTTT
>CAZRLK010000042.1:0-20207 GCA_964600555.1 uncultured Bradymonadales bacterium | reverse complement strand
GTCGCGGGGGTGGTGGGTTTCGCCGCCGCCGCTGGCCGCGCGATCGTGGGACCGGAGTTGGCGGCGTTGATGCTGCGGCTCGGGGGACGGGCGTGACGCCCGACGACCGCCTTACCCTTTCGATCGCCCCGAATCGTGCATAGCTTGGGAGGCGTCGGGACGTGTCACACGTTCCCCCCTGCCGGATGTATCTTCGCGGTTCACATTTGGCGACTGGTTTTCCTCCCCAGGCGAGCGAGGTGCACCATGACCAAGAAAGAATTCATCGACGCCGTCAACGAAACCGCCCAGGACCACGGGATCGAGCTGACAAAAAAGGACACCAACGAATTACTCGACGTCATCTTCGAGAAGGCCGCCGAGGTGATCGAAGCCGAGGAGCGGTTTTCGTTCCCGGATTTCGGGACGTTCAAACTCAAGTACCGCAAGGAGCGCGAAGGGGTCAATCCGCAAAACCCCGACGAGCGAATCACGATTCCCGCCTCGTACACGGTCAAATTCAAGCCGGCGCCGACGATGAAAGATCGCATCAACGAATGAGCCGGTTTCCGGCGGTTCCCATCGATCCCCGGGGGCGCGCCGCGTCGCCCGGGGTTTCGAGCTGCCGCAAACAGCCGCCGACCCGGGAGCGCGCGGGCCTTTCAAGTCGCGGGGAGGCCGACTATACGTGGACGATCTCGATAGAGTCGGACGGTGCCGCGAAACCGTGGTGTGGCCATGGAACTGCAGGTCAACGGGGAGCCAACCGAGGTGGCGGGGGAGGAGCTGACGGTCGAGCGTCTGCTCGAGGCGCTCGACATCGAGCAACGCCAGGGAGTGGCGGTGGCGGTCAACGAGCGGGTCGTCGCCCGGAGCCACTGGAACGACGAGACGGTCGCCGAGGGAGACGACGTCGAGATCATCCGCGCGGCCCAGGGCGGGTAAAGCGGCAGCCGAGCGGCTGAGAAGCGACGCAAAGACGGTGTGCAGCGTCGGGCTCTGGCCCGGGGCGAGGAGCGGTGGTCCATGGAAGATGTGCTCGAGATTGGCGAACGCAGCTTCGAGAGCCGGTTGATCCTGGGGACGGCCCGGTTTTCCAACTACCAGATCATGCTCGACGCCCTCGAAGCGAGCGGCTGCGAGATGGTGACCGTCTCGATCCGCCGGATCGACCTGGAGGCCTCCCGGGAGTCCGGGATCGTCGACCTGGTGCAGGGACGGTTCGAGCTGTTGCCGAACACCGCCGGCTGCTACACCGCGAAGGACGCGATTCTGACCGCCCAGCTCGCCCGCGAGGCGCTCGGGACGGACCTGATCAAACTCGAGGTCATCGGCGACGACGACATGCTGCTGCCCGACGGCGAGGAGCTTTTGCGGGCGGCCCGCCAGCTCGTCGACGAGGGGTTTACGGTGATGGCCTACAGCAACGACGACCCGATTTTGTGCCAGAAACTCGAGGCGGCCGGCTGTGCGGCGGTCATGCCCGCCGGCTCGCCGATCGGCAGCGGCATGGGCATCCAGAACCCGTACCACCTGCGGATCATCGTCGAGAAACTCGACGTTCCGGTCTTTGTCGACGCCGGGATCGGGACCGCCTCGGATGCGGCGATTGCGATGGAGCTCGGCTGCGAGGGCGTCCTGTTGAATTCGGCGGTGGCACGGGCGAAGGAGCCCGTCGAGATGGCCCGGGCGTTTCGCGACGCGGTGCGCGCCGGCCGTCGGGCCCACCTGGCGGGGAGGATCCCCAGGCGCCTGTACGCCGAGCCGACCTCGCCGAACGAAGGTGTCGTCGAAACTTCCGGCAGTGGGGAGTGACCGATGAACGAGGCGCCCGTGACGCTGGAGCGGCTGTACGTCATCACCGACCGGAGCTCGGCCAGGCGGGGGCTGGGCCCGGTCGAGGCGGTGGTCGAGGCGGCGCTGGAGGGAGGCGCGCGCTTTTTTCAACTGCGCGACAAGGAGCGTCCGCCGGCCGACACCTGGGAGATGGGCCGGCGGCTGGCCGAGCACTGGCTCGAGGCGGAGGCGGCGTTCGTGGTCAACGACCGGGCGGACATCGCCCTCGGACTCGACGGCGACGGGGTGCATCGACCGGGAGACGGCCTGCCCGTTCCCGCCCTGCGCCGGATCCTCGGCGAGCAGCGGTTGGTCGGCGTCTCGACGCACGATTTCGACCAGGCGCGGGCCGCCGAGCAGGCCGGCGCCGATTTCATCACGCTCAGCCCCGTCTTCAACACCCCCTCGAAGCCGGACTACGGCCCGCCTCTCGGGCTGACCGAATTCGAGACGATCGCCCGCCAGATCGACATGCCGGTCTATGCGCTGGGGGGAATCACGCCGGAGCGGGTCGAGGCGTGTCTGCAGGCCGGCGCCCACGGCGTGGCGGTGATGAGTGGCATCATGGCGGCCGAGGCGCCCCGACGGGCCACCCGTGCGTATGTCGACGCGATCGACGACGCCCCGCGGTGACTTGCCGCACCGCGCGCCATTTCATTCCCCCTTCCTTTGTCCGATCCCCGACTATTCGACGGTCACGCTCTTGGCGAGGTTGCGCGGCTGGTCGATGTCGGTCCCTTTGAAGTCGGCCACGTGGTAAGCGAGGAGTTGAGCGGCGACGACCGACAGCATCGGCTGGACGAGCTCGTGCGAGGCCGGGATGTCGACGGTGATGTCGGCGTACTCCCGGATCTTGTCGTCGTGTTCGTTCGCGATGGCGATCACCCGGCCGTTGCGGGCCTTTACCTCTTCGAGATTGCTGAGCATCTTGTCGTACACGCCGCTTTTCGGTGCGATGATGACCACCGGCATGTCCTCGTCGATCAGCGCGATCGGGCCGTGTTTCATCTCGCCGGCGGCGTAGCCCTCGGCGTGGATGTAGCTGATTTCCTTGAGTTTCAGCGCCCCCTCGTTGGCGATCGGGTACTGGTTGCCGCGTCCGAGATACAGAAACGACTCGGAGTCGGTGTACTCCCGGGCGATCTGCTCGTAGGGCTCGAGGTTGTTGAGGATGCGCTCCATCTTGTTGGGGACCTCGCGCAGGGCCTGGATCAGTTCGCGGCCCTCGTCACCGTCCAGGAGGCCGCGGCGGCGTCCGAGCCAGATTGCCAGCATGTTGACCGCCGCGAGCTGGGTGGTGAACGCCTTCGTGCTCGCCACCCCGATCTCGGGCCCGGCCTGCGTGTACAGCACGCCGTCCGACTCCCGGGCGATCGTCGACTCCATCACGTTGACGATGCTCATGATGTTCGCTCCCCGCTCGCGCGCCTCCTCCATCGCCGCCAGCGTATCCGCCGTCTCACCGGACTGGCTGACGGGAATGCACAGCGTATCGTCGGTGACGATCGGCTCGCGGTAGCGAAACTCGTGAGCGAGGTCGACCTGGACCGGGAGGCGCGCGTACTTTTCGATCGCGTACCGGCCGATCTCGCAGGCGAAGTGGCTCGTCCCACAGGCGATCATGACGATCTTGTCGAGGTCCTCGAGCCACGCCTCGTTGAACTCGACGTTCCGAAAATGCACGTCGCCGGCGTCCTGATCGACGCGGCTGCGCAGCGTGTCGATGATCCGGGCCGGCTGCTCGTGGATCTCCTTGAGCATGAAGTGCTTGTAGCCCTGCTTTTCGGCCGAGACCGGGTCCCAGTTGATCTCTTTTTCCTCCCGCTCGACCGCACGCCCCTCGGCGTCGAAGATCGTCGCCTCGCCGGCCTCCAGGACCGCCGTATCGCCATCCTCCAGAAAGACGAATCGCCGCGTGTGCTCGAGGACGGCCGGGATGTCGGAGGCGGCGTACACCTCGTCGCCATCGCGGCCGACGACCATCGGCGAGGCGTTGCGGGCGACGACCAGCTGCTCGGGCCGGTCGGCGAGCATCACGACCAGAGCGTACGAGCCGTCGACCCGGTCGAGCGCCTCGCGGGTCGCCGCGTGGAGGGTCTCGGACCCGTTCTCCAGCGCGAGATCGATCAGATGGGCGAGGACCTCGGTGTCGGTCTTGCTCTCGAAGATTCGACCGCGCTCCCGAAGCTGCGATTTGATCTCGCGGTAGTTCTCGATGATGCCGTTGTGGGCGACGATCACGCGGCCGGCGCGGTGGGGGTGGGCGTTCTGGCGGCTCGGCCGCCCGTGGGTCGCCCACCGGGTGTGGCCGAGGCCGATCGTCCCGTCGAACGGCTCGTCGTAGTACGCCTCGAACAACTGCTCGAGTTTGCCCTCCGCCCGACACAGGTCGACCTCTCCGGCGTCGGTCCCGATCGCGATCCCGGCCGAATCGTAGCCGCGGTACTCGAGATTTTTCAGCCCCGACAACAGGATGTCGCTACAGGGGCGACTTCCGACGTATCCGACGATTCCGCACATGAAACAGGCTCCGTTCGTTGCCCCCTCGCCGCTGGCGAGGAGACGGTCGAATCAGTTCAGTTGGCGATGCCGACGATCTCGGCGTCGATCCCCTCGAACGACGCCCCGAAACTCAGGGCATCGGGACCGGTCGTGCCCGGGTCCTTGAGATTGACGTCGGCCTTGTTTTCGGCCTCGGTGACGAGGCCGCCGCAGCCGAACTCGAGCTGCTGGACGGTCTGGTTCGAACAACTGCACCCCAAGTCCGCCTGGCACTCGTAGGTTTCGGGCTGGCTGGAATCCTCGACGATCAGGCAGGTGTCGCTCGCGGTGCATGCCTGGGGCGCTTTGCTGTCGTAACACGAACAGGTGCCGGCGGCGCGGTTGACTGCCGCGTAGACGTCGCTTTTCGGGATCGCACCTCCGAGCTGGCCCCACTCCTGGCCCTGGGCGAGGGGGACACCGCCGCCGGGGCTGAGATCGAGCGTCCCGGGGACGGCCGCCGTCAGCTGGGCTCGCGCGATCCGCAGCGTCGCCGACAGCCCGGAGCCGAAGTCGATCGGAAGCCGAATGGTGCCCCCGTCGGCCGACAGATCCGCCTCGCTGCCGTCGGGCGTCGTCTCGGCGGAGTTGAACACCGAGCGCGGATCGCCGCTGGCATCGTAGCTCTCCGGGAGAATTTCGAACTGGCCGATGCCGTTGAGGTTGTCGTCGAACGGCGGACTTTCATCCTGGCCGGGGTGGACGGTCATCTCGATCGTCGCATCGTCCTGCCAGTTCGACTGATCCCAGTCGGCGTACTCGAACAGATAGACCAGGTCTCCGTTCGAGATGCGGTCGTTGATCGTCGTGTTGACGTCCGAGACGCCGAAGCCGAGGCTACTGAATTCGTCCAGAAACTCGGCCAGGGCGTTGTCCGGATCCCCGTCGCCGTCGATGTCGAAGCAGCAACGCGGCGTCCCGGGATTTTCCTTGTCGACGTAAAAGGCGTCGATGAACGTCCCCGGGCCGAAGCTGGTCGGCAGCGAGCCGCCGTCGCCGCTCGAGCCGTCCGCAGTGTCGGGGTCCGGCAGCATCCCGCCGTCGGAGGTCGTCGCATCGGAGCCGGGGGGGACATCAACCGCGACCGCGTCGGTGTCGGACGAGCCGTCGCGCTGGCCGGCGTCGCCGACGTCCATCTCGCCGGAGCCGCCGGTCGTGTCGGACTCGCTGCCGTCGGGATCGGCGTCGAAGTCGGCATCCTCCGAGCCGCCGGCGTCGGATTCGTCGTCGGCGTCCGACTCGTCCGTCCCCCCGTCCATCGGCGAGGCGGCATCCATCGACTCGCCGGTATCGTCCATCGTCTGCGCGTCCTCGTCGTCGGACCCGCCGCTCCCCGGCTCCGAACTGCAGCCGTACGAAACCGCCACCAACAAGAGGATCGCCACCACAGAGACCGTGCGTCGCATGACTTGCTCCCGATCAGAGGTATCCATCACTTCTTCAACACCCGATCACGATACGCACCGCACCTGCGGATCGCAAACAAAAGAGGTCGGCTTGCCGACCGGCAGTCTGCCTTTTTTGCATGCGGCCCTGGCTCCGGGGCTCGTCCCGGGGATGTCCGGCGCCGACCGTCACTCACCATCCCCTTCCGCCCACCCCTCGACGTTGCGCTGTCGCCCCCGGGCGATACCGAGCGCCCCGCCGGGAACGTCGTCGGTGATCGTCGAACCGGCCCCGATGTAGGCGCCGTCGCCGATCTCGACCGGGGCGACCAGCGAGGTATTCGAGCCGATGAACGCCCCGTCGCCGATCACCGTGCGATGTTTTTCGTCGCCGTCGTAATTGCAGGTGATCGTCCCCGCGCCGACGTTCGTGCCGCGCCCGACGTGGGCGTCGCCGAGATAGGTGTGATGGCCGGCCTGGACCCCGTCCTCGAGGCGCGACTTTTTGACCTCGACGTAGTTGCCGACCTTGCAGTCTTTGCCGATGTCGGCGCCGGGCCGAAGGTGGGCGAACGGCCCCAGCGCGGCGCCGGTCTCGACCCGGGCGCCGTCGAGATCGCAGTGGGGCTTGACGTGCACCTCCTCGCCGATCTCGGAGTCGCGGATCACCGCCCCGTCTTCGACAACCGTCCCCCGCCCGAGGCTCGTCTCGCCGCGCAGATCGACGCCCGGGTGCAGGACGACGTCGCGCGCCAGCTCGACCGACGGCTCGACGTAGGTGCTGGCCGGATCGAGCATCGTCACCCCGGCCTCCATCCATCGGCGGTTGATCTTGCGGCGGGCCAGCTCGGTCACCTCGGCGAGGTCGACGCGGGTGTTCACCCCCTGGATGAGGCGGGGATCGGGGCACTCGTAGCCGTACACGCCCCGCTCGTCGACGGCGACCTCGACCAGATCCGTCAGGTAGTACTCCTGCTGGGCGTTGTCGGCTTCGCCGGCCATCAGCTCCGGGAGGTGATCGACGAGAAACGACGTCTCGGCGGCGTAAAACCCGGCGTTGACCTCGTCGATCCTCCGCTGCGAGGGCGTCGCGTCGGCGTACTCGACGATGCCCTCGACGTCGCCGTCGTCGTCGCGGAGGATGCGCCCGTAGGCGGCCGGGTCGTCGAGTACGGCGGTCATCAGGCCGAGCGGGCGCTTCGAGTCGGCGGTATCCTCGAGAAACTGGGCCAGGCACTCGCCGTCCATCAGCGGGACGTCGCCGTACTGGATGAGCGTAAACTCCGGGCCGTCGCGCAGGTACGGCTCGGCCATCCAGACGGCGTGGCCGGTGCCGAGTTGCTCGTCCTGGACGGCGAATTCGATGCACTCGGCCTCCTCGCGGTCGACCAGCCATCCCTCGACGCGCTCGCGCTGGTGGCCGGTGACGACGATGGCGCGCTCGGCGCCGGCCTCGAGGGCGGCGCGGACGGCGTGGCCGATCATCGGCCGCCCGAGCACCTCGTGCAATACCTTCGTCTTGTCGGACTTGAGACGCGTCCCCTCGCCGGCCGCGAGGATGATCGACTGAAAGTCATTCATCGTGGTCTCCCGAACTGGAGTCGATGGAGTCGTCGAGGCCGGTATACCAGCCGATCTGTCGGGGCGCCAAACGGCGATGATCTCCACTCGCTCCTTCGCACGTTCACACCGCAAGGCCGCGAGTCCTGTCGGAGGCCCCGGGGCGCCTCGGCGATCTTGGCGGCTTGACGTAACGGAACCCGGACCGCCGGGAGCGCGAGGACGTCCCACCGAGTCCGACCAGACCCGCACGATTCGGGCGATGACATTGACCGCCGCCGGTCTCGCCCGTACAATAGGAGAAATCACCAGCTGGACGTCGGATGCAGATCCCGTCCATTCCTCGATACCCGATGGGGACCCACCATGAAGATAACCCATGAATTTCTGCACGAAATGCCCAAGACCGACCTGCACGTCCACCTCGACGGCAGCCTCCGGCTGTCGACGATCCTCGAGCTGGCCGACGAACAGGGCGTCGAGCTGCCGAACGGTGCGAGCACCGAGGAGGAGCTGGCCGACGAGCTGCACATGGGCGAGATCTGCCACGACCTCAACGACTATTTGAAGGCCTTCGACATCACCCTCAGCGTCCTGCAGACCGAGGAGGCGCTGTATCGGGCGGCCTTCGAGCTGGGCGAGGACGCCGCCCGAGAAAACGTCCAGTACATGGAGGTGCGCTACTCGCCGATGCTCCACCGCGAAAACGGCCTGTCGTTTCCGGTCATCGTCGAGGCCGTCGCCGAGGGCCTGCGCGAGGCGAAACGCCAGTACGGCATCATGAGCGGCCAGATCATCTGCGGGATCCGCCACATCACCCCGGAATCGTCGCTTCGGCTCGCCGAGCTGTGCGTCGCCTTCAAGGACAAGGAGGTCGTCGCCTTCGATCTCGCCGGCGCCGAGGTCGACAACCCGCCCAAAGATCACAAAGAAGCCTTTTATCTGATCCGCAACAACAACGTGAATCTCACCATCCACGCCGGCGAAGCCTACGGACCGGAGAGCATCCACCAGGCGATCCATCTGTGCGGCGCCCACCGGATCGGCCACGGCGTGCGGCTGCGCGAGGACGGCGACCTGCTGAACTACGTCAACAACCACCGCATCCCCCTGGAGGTGTGCCTGTCGAGCAACGTCCAGACCCGGGCGGTCCGCGGCTACGACAGCCATCCGCTGCCGTTTTACCTGTCATACGGGCTGCGCTGTACGATCAACACCGACAACCGGCTGATCACCGACGCCTCGGTCACCGACGAGTACGTCCGGGCCGTCGAGCACTTCGATTTGAACATCGGCGATCTGCGCAAGCTGATGATCAACGGGTTCAAGTCCTCGTTCATGCCGTATCGCAAGATTCGGACGGTGACCGCCCAGGCGGCCGCCGAGTTCGATTCGCTCGTCGCCGACTACGAACAAAAGACCGGCGACAAGGCGGTCAAAGACCCGAACGTCTCCCAGGAGATCGCTCTCCAGCAACTGTCGGCCAATTCCCGGCGGCCGGTCGCCGACATCTCGCTCGATCGCTATCCCCCGCTCGAGAGTCGGCCCGAAAACGACGAGGTCGCCTCCGAGAATGCCGGCGGGCGGACGGCACCCCGGTCGCTCGAGGCGGTCGAAGGGGAGCGGCCGACGCCGGGCGACGGCTCCCCGGCCGACGACGAGCAGATAGACTCGGAGGGCGACGTCGACGAGCAGAGCGAGGAATCGGGGGAGGAGTCGGTCGAGGAGACGACCGACGAGAAAGCCTCCTGAGCACCCGCAGTCGGGCGGGTTACTCCCACCACCAGCCGCGTCGCCTGAGCGCCAGTACACCGAGCAGCGCGAAGCTCGCCAGCGACGTGCCGAAGGCGGCGTCGAGCAGCGGGTCGTCGAATTCGATCACCAGCTCGTGGTTGCCGGCCGGCAGGTCGACAGCCGGGCGGCCCCGATCGGTGGTGGTCGTGCCGATGTTACTTGTCCAGCCGCGGTGTCGGTTCTGATTGACGATTACGCGCCCCTCTCGCTCGAGCGAAACCTCGAGGTCGATGCGGTGGGGAGACCAGTACGTCCGCTCGATCGAACCGGCCGACGGATCCTCGAGAAACTCCTCTTTGTCGAGATCGGCTCTCAGCGCCGGGGACTGGTAAAACGGCTGGGCCTCCCAGCACGACATCGACCCGCGGGCGATGTTTGGCCAGATGTAGGCGTGCCAGCGGTTGCCGATCCCCTGGCGAAAGGGCCGGTCGTCGTACGATCTCGCCCAGTCGACGGTGAACGTCTCGTCGATGCGCGCCTTGTTGAACTGAAAGGCCGGAGCGAGGACCGCGTAGCCGGCGGCCCCGACCGCCCCGACGACGCCGACGCCGACCACCGCGCGGCCGACCCGCGGCCAGTCCGGTAGCCGATCGAGCCATCTCTGCCCGCTCGCACGTTCGGCACCGCGAAGAAGCTGAGTCTCGAGCAGCGCCAGCCCCGCGCCGGCGGTCAGGGCGAGGAAAAAGACCGCGAAGTTCGCGTAGCGAAACGGCGCGCGGAGGTTCTCGAAGACCGGCAGGGATTTGAGCAGATCGTACAGGCCGAACGGACTGTCCCCGGCCATCGTCAGCGCGATCGAGACGACGGCGAAAAATGCCATGCGGCCCGCCCGCCGGTCGCCGAAAAACAACGGGTACAGGGCCATCCCCAGCGCGCCGAAGCCGACGTAGCTCGTCGCCGTCCCCCGGTAGCTTCCGGGCGTCCCGTCGGTGGCGACGAACAGCATCTCGAAGACCTGCGTGAACGAAAACGAGGCGGTGTGCGACCACTCGCGGGGCGTCGTCAGGGCGGTCTCGACGGTCGGCCACACGCGGACGGCGAAGGCGGTGCAGGTGACCAGGGCCATCAGCGCGAGAGTCAGGGCGGGTCGGTACCACGGGTAGTCGGCCTCCTCGTCCAGCAGAGCTCGCAACGTCAGATACAGGGTCACCACCGCCAGAAGCACCGCGATCATCGGGGCCGGCACCGCCCCGCCGTTGCTGAGAATCCAGCCCATGAAAAGCCCCCCGACGACGGCCCACCACCACGAGTGCAGGCCCTTCTCGAGGCCGAGAAAAAGCCACGGCATCAACAAAAAGCCCAGCAGCACGGGGTGGCCGTTGACGATCGGCGAGGCGAACCGACCCGAGAAACAAAAGATGGCGGCGGCGAAGACCGCCCCCAGGCCGACGATCCCGTGGTGGCGGGCGTAGCGATACGTCCCCTCCTGGCCGAGCACGAACAATACCCACATCCCGATCTTCATCCCCGGGACCGTCCCGAACAGCGCCATCCAGAGGTTGACCGGCGCGAGCGGCGAGGCCTGCAGGTTGCCCATCTCGAGCAGGCCGCCGCACAGGTACGGATTCCAGACCGGCATCTGGCCGTATTCGACCCAGGTGCGGCGGGCGACGTCGAGGTGGTGGGTGAAGAAATACCAGTCGAACCTGTGGCCGATTTTGTACAGGTCCTCGAAGCCCGCCCACAAAAAAAGCGTCGCCAGCCCCATCCAGACCGTCAGGCGAAGCGGGAGGATCTCGGAGAGACGGTGGCTGATGTGCTCGTCGGACGACGGATCCATCATCGGTTTTTGTGCAGGGGAACGGTCGTCGCCCGGAGCGGTTCGCCGGAGGGGCCCTCCCAGCGTTTGCGGACCCCCTCGTCGACGATCAGCCAGATGGTCGTCCGATCGAGGTCGAACCGGCCGGTGTACGCCTGGACTTTGCGGCGCATGCGGTTGCGGAAATCGTCCTCGGCCCGGTACGGGCGCTCGGGGAAGGTGTTCGCGGCGGCCTTGCGCCAGCCGTCGGTGTGGCGGGCGATCGCCTCGAAGACCTCCCGGCGTTTCTCCTCGGCGACTCCAAAGCGGCTGTTGGCCTCGGGCGGCGGGATCGGCTCCGGCGGCTCACCGCCGACCACCACCGAGACCAGCCAGGCGACCACCGCGACCGGCAGCAGCCACGCCGCCACCGTCGGCCAGGTTGTCGAAATTCGAGGCGGACTCGCCACGGCTACTCCATCAATTCCACTTCTTGTCCGTCGGGGTGCGCGAGTGCTTCTGGAACTGGCGCTTTTGCTTCCAGCGTTCGACCGCCCGCTTGAGTCGGCTCGGCCGCCAGTAGCCGCTGACCAGAAGCAGGCCCGTGATCATGCCCCCGAGATGTCCCGAGATGCTGATCGGCTGCCGGGCACCGAGGACCATAAACAGGTCGATGCCGACGAACAACAACAAAAGCCACTTGCCGCTCATGCGCGCAAAGAAAAAATACAGCGGACGGTCCCAGTTGTGCCAGCAAAAGCCGGCCGCAAGCCCCATCACCGCCCCGGAGTAGCCGAGCGTCGGGAAGTTCGTCGCGAAGACGAGCTGGGTCACCACGATCGCCACCCCGCCCCCCAGCGCACACAGCAGGCAAAAGCCCCAGAACCACTTGCTGCTCCAGCGGCGGTCGAGCTGGCCGCCGAACATCCAAAGCGCAAAGCCGTTGAACAGCAGGTGCGAAAAGTCGAGATGCCAGAGCGCGTAGGTGAAGATCGTCCAGACGTGCCCGTCGACGAACACGGCGCGCCGGGAGACGAGCATGTAGCGTTCGACGAAACTCGTCCACTGCACGCCCGCGACCCACAGGGCCAGCAGGCCGAGCAGCGTGAACTTGATGTTTCGGGTCACCGGCGGCCAGGCGAGACGTGTCTGTGGCATCGGAATACCTCGCAGAGAGGGGAGCTGTCGCGTCGAGAGCGGCCTCGGGCCGTCCGCCCGGTACACAACATGGAGAAACCGGGACGGTATTCAAACCCGGCGGTCTCGAAGTCCGAAGCGCCGAGACCGGGCCCGGGGGCCTTGTCGAGCGGCGGCGGCGCCGCTAAAACGGGAGTGATTCGCGCGAATCGTCCGGATGCGTGGGTTGGGGGAGGATGGCGAGATCGGTACCAGTTGAGCACTGTCAGCGATGGAGTATGTGATGCGACGCGTGGTGTTGGTTGTGACGATCGGGGCCTTTGCACTCGGCTCGAGCGGGTGCGGTCTGTTGTTGGTGGCCGTCAAAGATCAGCAGCGCAAACAACGGCAGGAAAAAAAGGAACAACAGACGATCGAAAAGCGGCGCGACCAGATCCGAGCGGTCGACGACGACGAACTGCTCGCCGACTACAATCGACTCGTCGAGATCGAGGACGAGACGAACGAGCGCCAGGAGGAAGGAAAATACGAGCAGCTCGGTGATGCGTTCAGTTGCGTCAAAGACTATCTGTCGAGCCTCGAGGACGAGCAGGACGAGGCCGACCTCGAGGAGAACCTCGACAACTTCGGCGACTGTCGGGAGACCTGCAAGGAACTCGCCGAGAAGGGCTCCCGGAACTACCACGAAATCGCCGGCAAGTATCGGAGCAAGTGCGACGAAAAACACCAGGCGTTTGCGGAGACGAAGCGCATCCAACTCAAGGAAAAATACCGCAAGTCGATGCAGGCGTACGCCGAGGCGATCCCGGAGTCGGAGTGGCCGATGACGGCCTACCGGCGGTTCCAGAAGCTTCGTCTCCTGACCAGTTCCGTCGAGCGCGAGTGGGGGGAGGACGACGAGTTGGTCCAAAAATACAAAGGGGAACTCGACGAGGTCAAAGAGGGAAAGGCGGGTCCGAAAATCGAGAAATTCGACGCGTTTTTGAAGCGCGAAGAAATCACGCGTCTGAACGACAAGTTGCAGGCCGCCCGAAGCGATGTAAGTCGCTACAAACAGGACGTCCGGCGTGCGCAGTCGGACCTCGATCACGCCCGATCGCCGCAGGATGCCGAATGGGCCCGCGGGGATTTGCGGAAGGCGGAGGCGAACCTCCGGGATGCGAGAGCGCGGGTCCGCGAGACGCGAAGTCGGCTCTCGCGAGAGGCGATCGATGCGGACCTGTGTCCGGCGGACGCCGACTATCGCTACAACGTCGCCGTTCGGCCGGGGGACCGGCCGGCCGGACACTGATCCGCCCCTGATCTGGTACTGATCTGCGTATGCCGCCGTCGGTGCGCGGCCGTCACGGAACTTGCGTGGGAACGGCCAGCGACAGGCCAGAGGGTGGAGCGGGGGGGCGCAGGTCGGCGAGGTCCAGCACGGGGATCAGACGCCTCAGGTCCATGATCGTACCGAGTTCGAGCATTTGTTCGGGGTCGACCCAGGCGGCGTCGATGCATTCGTCGGGGTTCAACGTCAGTTTCTCGCGCGTCGAGGTCAGCGAACAGCGAAAATAGTGGGCGGTCTCGAAGACCGCGACCCGCCCCTCGACGGTGACCCGCAGCCCCGTCTCCTCGTAGACCTCCCGTGCGCAGGCGACGGCGGGCCGCTCCTCGTCCCAGATCGTGCCGCCCGGCGGACACCACTGGCCCCCGCGCCCGAGATCGAACGCCCGGCGTACGAGTAGCACGTCACCTCCCTCCTCGATGACCGCCCAGGAAGAGCTCATAGTTGCTCGCACTTCGATCTCGCAGCCCGTCTGCCTCGGCGTTGCGCCGGGCAGACACCCGTTTCATTGTCTCATGATCGATCGCGATCGTCCACGGATTCTATTCCATCTCGCTCGCCGACTCCCCCACTCCGCCCCTCCACCATTCTGGTGCGAGAACGTCGTCACCTCGCCCGACCTTTCGGTCCGACGGCCCCCTGTGGCAAACTGACGTCGATGAGTGAACGTCAGGAGACATTGAAGGGGACGCTCTCGCGGATCCACTTCGAGAGCGACGACGGGGAGTTCGCCGTCTGTGAACTCGAGGCGCGCGGTCGCGACCAGCCGGTGACGATCGTCGGCAACATCCTCTCGACCAGGCCCGGCGAGACGGTCGAGGTGACCGGCTCCTGGCGGGTCGATCCGGAGTACGGCCGGCAGTTCGCCATCGACCACCTCCGGGCGGTCCCGCCGACCAGCCGCGAGGGCATCGAGAAGTACCTGGCCGGCGACCTGGTCGACGGGATCGGCGAGGTGCTCGCCGAACGCATCGTCGGCCATTTCGGGACCGACACCCTCGATATCCTCGACGACGATCCCGAGCGCATCGAGGAGGTCGACGGCATCGGCGAGGTGCGCGGCGAGCGCATCAGCGAGGCGTGGGAGCAGCAGCGCGCGATCCGCTCGGTGATGGTCTTTTTGCAGTCGCACGGGATCCGCCAGGGCCGGGCCTCGAAGATCTGGAAGGAGTACGGGCCGGCGGCGGTTCAGATCGTCCAGGAGAATCCGTACCGGCTCGCCGACGACGTGCGCGGGATCGGCTTCAAGACCGCCGACCGGATCGCCGGCGAGCTGGGGATCGAGCCGGAGGCCCCCGAGCGGCTTCGCGCCGGGCTCGTCTACGAGCTGGCGGAGGCCTCCAGCGAGGGGCACATGTTTTTGCCCGTCCCCGAGCTCAAGCAGCGCGCCGCCGAGCGCCTCGAGGTCTCGGAGGGCATGCTCGACGGGCCGATCGAGACGCTCCGGGCCGGCGAGGACCTCGTCGTCGAGCCCGGCCTCGGCGGCGGGCCGCCGGCGGCGTACCGGACCCGCTCGCACGGCACGGAGGTCGGCGCCGCCGAACACTGCCGCAGCCTGCTGGCGACCTCGAGCTGGCTGGGCGACGGCGGCATCGGCCTCGATCTCGACGAGCGTGTCGCCCGGATCGAATCGTCGATCGGGTTCGAACTCGCCGACGCCCAGCGCGACGCCGTCGGGGCGGCCTGGAAATCGCCGGTCGTCGTCATCACCGGCGGCCCCGGGACCGGCAAGACGACCATCGTCGAGGCGGTCTGCCGACTCGGCGACCAGCTCGGCCGCAAGATCGAACTGGCCGCCCCCACCGGCCGCGCCGCCAAGCGCCTCTCGGAGGCGACCGGTCGCCAGGCCCGCACGATCCATCGCCTGCTCGAGTACAGCTTCGAGGACGGCGGCTTTCAGCACGACGAGGAGCGACCACTCGACGTCGACATGCTGATCGTCGACGAGGCCTCGATGCTGGATACCTACCTGTTTCACTCGGTCGTCCGGGCGCTCCCCCCGAAGGCCTCGTTGCTTCTGGTCGGCGACGTCGACCAGTTGCCCAGCGTCGGCCCCGGCGACGTGCTCGCCGATCTGATCCGAAGCGGCGAGGTACGGGTCGTCGAGCTGACCGAGATCTTTCGCCAGTCCGACCGCTCGACGATCGTCGTCAACGCCCACCGCATCAACGACGGCGAGATGCCGGTCGTCCCCCGGCGCGAGGGGGACGAGCTGGTCGATTTTTATACGATCTCCGCGGACTCCCCCGAGGCGGCGCGCGAGCGGATCGTCCGGGCGGTCTCCGAGCGCATCCCCGAGGCCTTCGGCTACGATCCGGGCGAGGAGATCCAGATTCTCAGCCCCATGCACCGCGGCGAGGTCGGCTGCTCGCGGCTCAACCAGCGCCTCCAGGCGTTGTTGCACCCGGGGGCGGAGACCTTCGAGCACTATGCGAGCGAGTGGAAGATCGGCGACCGGGTGATGCAGACGCGCAACAACTACGATCTCGACGTCTTCAACGGCGACATCGGCTGTATCCGCGGCGTCGACGAGGCCGCCGAAAAGGTGCACATCGACTTCGACGGCCGCCGCGTCCGCTACCCGTTCGAGTCGCTGGACGAACTGGAGCTGGCCTACGCGATCACGATCCACAAAAGCCAGGGCAGCGAGTACCCGGCGGTGGTCATCCCGGTGACGACCCAGCACTACATCATGCTGCAGCGCAACCTCCTGTACACGGCGGTCACCCGGGCACGCGAGCTGGTGGTGCTGGTCGGCTCGCAGCGGGCCGTCGAGATCGCCGTCTCGAACGACGAGGCGGCCAGTCGCTACACTCGCCTCGACCGGCGCATACGCGGAGATATTTGATGGAATCGGATTACACGCATCGTTCGATCGCGGTCGGCGACGTCGACTTGCACCTCGTGGAGACGGGGAAGAGCGACGCGCCGCCGGTCGTCTTTTTGCACGGATTTCCGGAGTTCTGGTACGGCTGGCACCGGCAACTCGAGCCGATCGCCCGCGCCGGCCACCGTGCGATCGCCCCCGACCAGCGCGGCTACAACGAGAGCGACAAACCGAAGGCCGCCGCCGACTACCGGCTCGACCGACTCGCCGACGACGTCGTCGGGCTGATCGACGCACTCGACCTGGAGAGCGTCCATCTGGTCGGCCACGACTGGGGCGGCGTGGTCGCCTGGTGGCTCGGCCTCGCTCGGCCCGACCGGATCGATCGGCTGGCGATCCTCAACGCCCCGCACCCGAAGACCTTCCGGCGACATCTGACCAGCCGTCCCGCCCAGATGCTCAAAAGCTGGTACATGTACCTGTTTCAGCTCCCCGCGCTCCCGGAGCAACTGCTCGGGGCCGGCAACGGAATCGTGGCGACCCGGATGCTGAAGGCGACCAGCCGCGCCGGGGCCTTCGCGCCGGGCGAACTGTCGACCTACCGCGAGGCGTGGTCGAAGCCGGGCGCCTGGCAGGGCATGCTCAACTGGTACCGGGCGATGTTTCGTCACCCGCCCGACCCGCCGGAAAACTGGCGAGTCGAGGTGCCCACGCTCGTCGTCTGGGGGGAGCAGGATCAGGCCCTCGACGCCGACCTGGCCGCCGCCAGCCTCGAGTGGTGTGAGAACGGCGACCTCGAGTACTTGTCGGATGCGACCCACTGGGTCCAGCACGAGTACGCCGCGGGCGTGAATCGGATGCTGGTGAACTTCTTCGACGAGCACTGAGCCGGGCAGCTCGCCAGACGACTTCGTGCCCCCAGCCGCCCCGCAGTTGTTTTCGCAGTTCCGCAGTTTTTAGCAGTTACTCACTTACGCACCTACGCACTCACTTTTTTACTCGTCTGCGCGGTGGATTTTTCGCCGCGAATCGGTACCATGCAGGCCCCCGCCTGATGTTGGCGGAGGTTCCGGCGGTGCGCACCTTTTCGGGGTGTAGCCGGAGCCGCTCCGCGAGAACGAGGATGCCGTGCGATGACGACGACTCGCGCCTCGGACAGTCTGGGGTATTTCGAGACGATCCGGGCGTGCTTCACGGAGTTGACCCGCCGGGCGATCTTTTTGAGCGGCCGCGACCTGGAGCTTCTGGCGCGCTGGCGCGACAAAGGGGCGACGGCGGCGGCAGTGTGCAAGGGCCTGCGCGAGGCGATCGAGGCGATGCCCGACGACGATCCGCCCCGCGATGTGTACGCCTGCCGCCACTACATCGAGCCGTACGTCGAGCGTGCCAGTCGGCGGGGCGTCGGTGGCCACGACGGCGACCAGGCGGACGAGGAGCCCGCCGGCGACGGCGCGGCGAGCCCCTCGACGGGCGACGGTCTGCTGGACCGGGCACTCGCCAGGATCGAACGGGCCGGCCGCGCCTGCGACGACGAGCGGCTCACCCGGCTGTATCGGCGCGCCTGGCGCAAGATCCGGACCGATCTCGACGGCGACGACGACCGCCTCGAGCGGCTGGCGGCGATCGAACAGGGCCTCGCCGACGGCTACTACCGCATCCTCGACCGGGACTCGCAGTCCGAGATCGCCTCCCGGATCGACCGCGACAGCGGGGAGCTTTTGGAGCGGATGAGTCCCGAGGCTCGCCGGGAGCATCTCCGGGCGCGCCGCCGCCGGATTTTGATGGAAGAGTTCGACCTGATTTCGCTGTTGGATTGATCGATGTCCCCTCGACGACGAGTGAGCAGACCATGAACGACACGGCGACCAGCCAGACGCAGACGCCCTCCATCTCGCCCGACGCCGAGCGCGACACGATCGTCGATCGGTTCTTCGAGAAGGTCGAGCGCCACGGCGACGAGCCCGCCCTGCACCACAGGGTCGGCGAGGAGTGGAAGAGCATCACCTGGTCGGAGTACGGCCAGAAATGCCGCGAGTTCGCCGGGGGCCTGATCGCCGCCGGCTACGAGGCGGGCGACAACACCGCCATCTGCGGGTACAACTGCCCCGAATGGGTGATCGCCGACGTCGGCGCGATGATCGGCGGGTTCGTCCCGGTCGGCATCTACCAGACGAACTCCCCGGAGGAAGTCGCCTACATCGCCCACCACTGTGAGGCGAAGGTCGTCGTCGTCGAAGACAAAGAGCAGTGGGAGAAGGTCGACGAGACGCGCGACGAACTGCCGGATCTGAAGCGCATCGTGATGATGCGCGAGGCCGACGAGGTCGACGACGAGATGGTCGTCTCCTTCGAGGCCTTCCTCGAGGAGGGCCGCGAGCACCTCGAGGAGGTCGCCGAGCGCTTCGAGGCGATCGAGCGCGAGGACGTCGGGACGATGATCTATACGAGCGGCACGACCGGGGACCCGAAGGGCGTGATGCTCACCCACCACAACCTCGCCTTTACGGCGCGGGTCGCCGAGGACGTCGTCGGCGGCGTCGAGGAGGAGGATTGCCTGGTCTCGTATCTGCCGCTGTCGCACATCGCCGAGCAGATGTTCACCATCCACCTCGCGTCGACGTTCGGCTATCCGGTCTGGTTCGCCGAGTCGCTCGACAAGGTCCGCGAGGCGATGGTCGCCGCCCGGCCGACGCTGTTTTTCGGCGTCCCCCGGGTCTGGGAAAAATTCAAGGCGGCGCTCGAGAGCCGGCTGCAGGAGGCGACGGGCCTCAAGAAATTGCTCGTCGACTGGTGCCGGAAGGTCGGCGTCGAGGCGGGCTACGAGAAGATCGAGCACGGCGAGGTGTCGGGGCTTCTGGGGCTGAAGTACAGGATCGCCGACCGGCTGTTTTTCTCCAAGCTCAAGGGCCAGCTCGGCCTCGACCGGCTGCGCATCCCGATCAGCGCGGCGGCGCCGATCGGCGAGGACGTCCTGGAGTTTTTCCTCTCGTGCGACATCACCATCCGCGAGGTGTACGGCCAGTCCGAGGACTCGGGGCCGACGACGGTCAACTTTCCGGAGGCCGGCAAGACCAAACTCGGCACCGTCGGGCTGCCGCTGCCCGGCGTCGAGGTCCGGATCGCCGACGAGGGCATCTACGACGGCCCCGAAGGCGAGATTTTGGTCGAGGGCGACAACGTCTTCAAAGGCTACTACAAGGACCCGGAGGCGACCGAGGAGACCTTCGACGGCGAGTGGCTGAAATCCGGGGATATCGGCAAGTTCGACGAGGATGGCTTCCTGCGGATCACCGGCCGCAAAAAAGAGATCATCATCACCGCCGGCGGCAAAAACGTCGCCCCCCAGAAAATCGAGCAAAACCTCAAGGAACTCGAGGGCATCGGCAACGCGGTCGTCATCGGGGACCGGCGCAAGTATCTGACCGCGCTGATGACCGTCGACCCCGACCGCGCTCCGGCGATCGCCGAGGAGAACGACTGGCCGACCGATCCCGACGAACTGGTCGACGACGAGGAGTTCGACGCGTACGTCGACCAGCACGTCGAGCAGGTCAACGACAAACTCGCTCAGGTCGAGACGATCAAAAAATTCACCGTCTTGCCGACCGATTTCAGCCAGGAGACCGACGAGCTGACTCCGACCCAGAAGGTCAAACGCCGCGTCGTCGAGGACAAGTACGCCGACGAGATCGACGCGATGTACCCCGATGACTGACGACGCGGACGGAGCGCCCCGACTCGTCTGCCGGAGTGTCTTCCCACGTCTCCCACATGTGTTCGGGGCCGTCGGCGGCCTCGCCGACGCGCAGTTCGGGACGCCCCACACTTGTTTGGGGCACTCCCCCCACACTTGTCGGGGGCACGCCCCCCCACTCGTCTGGGGGCACACTCCCTCACACTTGTTTGGGGCGCTCCCCCACATGTGTTTGGGACGCTCCCCCACATGTGTTTGGGACGCTCCCCCATATATGTTTGGGACGCTCCCCCATATATGTTTGGGGGCGTCGGCGGCCTCGCCGACGCGCAGTTCGGCATGCACCGTTGGGAGCCTTGATCCAGTGGGAACCGCTCTTAGGTTTCCGA
>CAZRLK010000041.1:0-34044 GCA_964600555.1 uncultured Bradymonadales bacterium | reverse complement strand
ACGTCGCCGAGTCGAATCGAACATCGGCCCGAGACCGCGAAAAACGCCGCCGAGATCGCCGTCGCGCGCTGTGAGACCGATACCCCGCCGGGTGGGACCCGGTCGAGGGGCCCGGGAGGGGGTGCCCCGGGGCCCGACTCTCGATGAAATTTTGCGCGGTCCGAGACCGCGATCCCACCGGGGGGTACCCGGGGGAGGGGCGCGGGGGATGCCCGTTCGAATCGACCTCGGCGACGTTTTACGCGGCCGATCACCGGTAAAACCGCCGATTTTTCGGCAAATCCCCCCTTTTGCGCCCCGATCGAGGCCTCTGACCGTTTTATGAACCCTGTCGACGGCTCTCGTCGACGTTTACGAGCTTCGTCAGACGATCTTCGTCGACGTTTATGATCTTCGTCGACGCCTCTCGTCGACGCCAACCCGAACGATGCTCCTCCCGCCGGTCGGCGAGGCGGCCGGGGCGGGGCGGAGGGCCTTGAAGTTGTTGGACGCACCCCGTATCCGCGATCATACTGGGGTTGGCCGGGGAGGCGGAAGAAGCTCCCGGGCTCATCCCTGCTCGACGAGTTCGGATGCAACGACCATGCACTGAGGCATTGGCTGCGAGGACCATGAGGATGAACGATACGAGCAACTCGTCTCGACGGCTGGTGGCGTGGCTTTTCGCTGCCGGATTGCTGGGCGGGGCCGTCTCGGCCTCGGCCGCCGACGGCGATTCCGGCGGGGAAAAGCAGGAGGCGGACGCCCCGGATGAGAAGGCGCAGGAAGGTGAGGAGGGCGAGGAGATCCCGGAAAATGCGACCTTCCACGAGGTCGAAAAAGGGGAGACGGTCGGGACGATCGCCCTCGAGTACGGCAGCGCCGTGCGCGACATCCTCGCCTGGAACGACCTCGAGCTCGGCGAGGTGAAAGAGGGGATGCGGCTGGTCGTCGACGCCGACGAGCAGCCCGAGGACGACAGCGACGAGCCACTGCCGGTCATCCACGTCGTCAAAAAGGGCGACATTCTCGGCGAAATTGCGGAGCGGTATCGGGTGACGACCGACCAGATCGAGCGGTGGAACCCCGGGGTCAACGCGCGGACTCTGCAGCTCGGCCAGCGGCTGAAGTTGTACGTGCCGGGCCGGGACGGCGAGTCGGTTTCGTACGGGCGGGCGTCGAACGGCAAGCTGTACAACGGGGTGGCGTTGAAATCGTGGCACGGGATCGACACGCGCAACGTGGCGACGGCCTACGGGACCAAACGCGTCGTCCAGATGCTGATGGCGGCGGCGGCCGACGTGCAGGCGCGCTGGCCGGACACGCCCGATCTGGTGGTCGGCCACCTCAGCTACAAGCAGGGGGGCTACATGTCTCCGCACAAAAGCCATCAGTCCGGCCGCGACGCCGACATCAGCTTTTATTACCGGGGCAACGTCCAGTTGCCGAAGTTTTTCCCGATGACCGAGTCGTCGTTCGACGCCAAGAAAAACTGGCACTTTTACAAGACGCTGATCGATACCGGGGAGGTCGAGTACATATTCATCAGCTATTACCTCCAGGAGATGCTCTACGAGTACGCCCGTTCGATCGGTTACTCGAAAGAGGCCCTCGAGAAATATCTGCAGTATCCGCGGCCGAAACACCAGCCGGTCGGCGTCATTCGACATTCGGCCGGCCACGACGATCACATCCACATTCGGTTTACGTGCGGCCCCAAAGACCGGCATTGTCGATGAGCGGGAGCGGACCGAGACGAGTTCGACGAATCGGACGACGAGGGAGCAGGCGATGGCGTGGTTGGAAGGGACGGCAAAGCGGGAGTACGCAATCGGGGCGCCCGCCGAGCGAGTGGCGGAGTTTTTCGCAGATCCGGGGCAGTTCGAAGAGTGCGTGCCGGATCTCGAGTCGCTGCAGGAGGCCGGCGAGGGCGTCTGGCGGTTTACCCTCGAGGAGCTGTCGGCAAAGGGAGTGTCGTTTCAGGGGGAGTATCTGGTGGCCTACCGGCGCGACGGCGACGAGGTGATCTGGGAGCCGGCCGGGGAGGGCGACGAGAACATGAAGGCCGAGGGGCGAGCCGAGATCACGGAACTCGACGAGGGGCGCACGCGGGTCGGCTACGAGGAGACGATGTCGGTGCAGCTTCCGATTCCCGGGTTGATGACCGGTGTGTTCAATCCGATCGTCAGCCGCGAGGTGCAGAAGGGCGTCGGGGAGATGCTCGACTGTGCGAAACAGAGGCTGGAGGCGGAGTCGCCGTGAGTGACGGTGCGCCGGACAGACCGAGTCGCTTCGGGCGGTTCGGGGGGCGATACGTGGCCGAAGCCCTGTGGGAGCCGCTCGAGGAGGTCGCCGAGGTCTTCGAGGAGGCGATTGCCGACGAGGAGTTCGTGGCGACCTGGGAGCGATGGCTCGAGCAGCGCGTCGGTCGTCCGACGCCGGTGACCGAACTGGCGTCGCTCTCCGAGGCGATCGGGGGCGGGCGGCTGTTGTTGAAACGCGAGGACATGTGTCAGGGAGGGGCGTTTCCGGTCAACATGGCGGTCGCCTACGCCCTTCTGGCCCGGCGGATGGGCCGGGAGTGGTTGATCGGCGAGACGGCGACCGGCGATTTCGGGGTGGCGCTCGCTTCGATCGGCTCGGCGCTCGGGCTGCGCACGCGGATTTTCATCGGCCGAGAGGACCTGCAAAGCGAGCAGTTCAATCTGCGGCGCATCGAACATTTCGATGCGGTCACCGAGACGGTCGACACGAGCGCACGAGGCCGGAAGGCGGCCGCCGCTCAGGCGCTTCGCTTCTGGGCGACCCACTCCGACTCGTCGCTTTACTGTCCGAGTACCCTGGCGATGCCGGATCCGTATCCGCGGATGGTGCAGCATTTTTTGTCGGTGATCGGCCGGGAGACGCGACGGCAGCTCGAGACCCGGGGCGGGAACCCGGAGTATCTCGTGGCGCCGATCGGCAGCGGATCGCTCGGAGCGGGGGTGTTCGACGCATTCGTCGGGGGCTCGGAGGCACAACTGGTGGGGGTGGAAGGAGGCGGGGAGGGCCAGAGTGACAAACACGCCGCGAGTCTCGTGCACGGCAAACCAGGGGTGTTCGAGGGGACCCATTCGTTTTTGCTCCAGGATCAGAACGGTCAGGTCCTGTCGCCGACGAGCATTGCCGGGGGGATGAGTGTGCCGAACACCGGGCCGCAGCATGCGAAGTGGGCGGAGACCGGGGAAGTTCACTACGTGACGGCGGACGACCACGAGGCGATCGACGCGGTGCGGCGGGTGGCGCGGACCGAAGGGCTTTTGTTGTCGCTGGAGGCGGGTCATGCGGTGGCGTATGCGCTGAAGCTGCTGCCGACGCTCGGTTCCGACGAGCGCGTGGTCGTGGTCAGCTCCGGGAGGGGAACCCGTGATCTCGATCGACTCGATGCCGAGGAGCATTCGTGAGTACGGGTCGGAACCGACTCGACCGGATCGTCGAGCAGGGGGACGCCGCGAGCAACTACCTGATGTGTGCCCTCGTCGCGGCGGATCCGCACGTCGAGGGGACGCTCGAGTACATGCGGACCGTCGCCGAGTCGGGGGCGGACATCCTGGAGCTGATCGTGCCGTTTTCGGACCCGGCCTACCACGGGCCGGTCATCCAGCGGGCCTGCGAGCGAGCCCTGAGCGAGGATCCGAGCTGGGAGAGCGTCCGCGAGATCGTCGAGACGTTTCGCCAGGAGGACGAGACGCCGATCGTCGTCTCCAGCTACTACAATCGGATCCTCGCTTACGGGCTCGACCAGTTCGGCGAGATGCTCGGCGAGGCGGGAGTCGACGGGGTGTTGGTGGCGGATCTTCCCTGGGACGAATCGGGACGGCTGCGCGAAGCGATCGAGCCGCACGGCGTGCCGCTGGTGCCGACGGTGGCGCCGACGACCCGGGAGGCACGGATGGCGACGATCGTCGAGGAGAGCTCGACGTTTTTCATCTGGACCGGCCATTCCGGCGGGGATGTGACGCTGTCACGGCGCGATTTCGAGGAGTCGATGCAGCGATTTCGGGGGATGACCGACCGCCCGATCCTGGCGTCGATGAAAATCTCGACCGGGGAGGAGGCGGCGTCGGTCGTCGAACACGCCAGCGGGGTACTGGTCGGCTCGGCGCTGATCTGGTTGATCGAGGGGCGGGACGCGACGCTGGACGAGCGGCTGAGGGCGTTCGTCGGCGAGTTGCGCGAGGCACTCGACCGGGAAAGCTAGGTTGGACGACCGGACCAGCCGGACGGAGCAGAGCGGTTACTCGTCGTTCGGCTCGACCGGGTCGGCGTCGGTGTCGGTCGAGGCGTCGTGGGGCTTCGGCGGCGATTTGACGTGCACGTCGCGCTGGGGGAAGGGGATGGTGATGTCGGCCTCCTCGAGGGCCTCCCAGACTTCGTAGTTGAGCTCGCCGACGACCTTCCCTTCGGTCGTCGTCCGGCAGTCGAAAAAGAACAACAGCTCGAAGTTGACCGAGCTATCGCCGAATTCGGCGAGTCGAACGCTCGGTTCCGGTTCCTGGAGGACGTGCGGGTGGCGCTCGGTCGTCTCCAGGAGAACCTCGCGGACGCGCTCGGGCTCGGAGCCGTAGGCGACGCCGATCTCCAGGGTCGCGCGCACGATGTCGTCGCGGTAACTCCAGTTGATGATCCGATTGCCGACCAGTTCCTTGCTCGGGATCAGCATCTCGAAATTGTCGGGGGTTTTGACGATGACCGACCGGGCGCCGACGGCCTGGACCTGCCCGTAGGTGTCTTCGACGGTAATGTAGTCGCCTTTTTCGACCGAACGGCCGAACAGGAGAATGAATCCCGAGACCAGATTTTCGACGAGGGTCTGGAGGCCGAAGCCGATGCCGACGCCGAGACTGGCGGCGACGACGGTGATGGCCGTCAGATCGACGCCCAGGGCGGTCAGCGCCATCAAAAACCCGATCACGATCAGGGCGTACTTGAGGATCGTGTTGATGGCGTAGGCGACGCCGACGTCGACCTCGAGCAACGGATAGATCTTGGCGTTGAGCAGGGCCCGAAGCAGCATCGTCGCCAGGATCGTCCCGAGGATGACGAGGCCGAGACTGATGAAGCTGAACAGCGAAATCTCGACGGCGCCGATCGCCAGGAACGGAGCGCGCAGTACGATCAGCGTCGGCTCGAGGAGCCACAGGAACTTCAGGGAGACGGCCAGGCCGATGACGATCAGGCCGAGTCCGACGAGTTGTTCGATACGGCGCGACAGCGAGGCACGATCCTCGCTGGTCGTCGCGAAACCGGTCTCGGTGTCGGGCGTCTCGCCGTAGTCGACCCGGGTGCTCACATAGCGCTTGACGGCGCGGAAGACGACGAACAGGACGACCACCAGGGCGACCAGCAGGTACCCGCGCACCAGGATGAACCGCGAGGCCTTGAGATACCCCGCGGCACGCATCGCGAACAAAAGTGCGGTGGCCGCCATCCAGGCGCGGAAATGGCGGACGACGGCGCGGCGGAAGAGGGCGTACAGGCGGGAATCGCCCACGTCCGGCAGCAGGTGCAGGACAGCCTCTTTGTCGACGTACAGAGCCAGGGGGAAGGCGACGAGGGCGAGTCGGAACAGAAACTGGACGAAGGCGACCAGCTCGAGAGTGACTTCGAGGTGCTGGAGGCCGTGCGAGAGGATCAGAAACCCGAATACGAGGCGAAGACCCTGGAGAGTCCGGCGCTCGAGTCGCCGGGCGGGCGTCTCGTCGAGCTGCAGAACCCGGCCGCTGAACAGGGTCACCGCCAGGCTGGCGAGCACGGTGTAGCCGAGGAGATACCACAGGGTGGTCGACAGCAGTTCGGTCCAGGGGCGGGTGCCGAAGACGGCCTGGACCGGGAAGTAGCTGAGCGCGACCAGCGTAGCGAGGGTGAAGGCCCGGCCGGTGACCAGGACCAGCCCCCGGATCAGGCGCGTCGCCCAGGTCGACAGGTCCAGGTGGAATTCGGCCTGGAGTCGATGGGCGTACTGGTCGACCTGGCGAGCCAGCACGAAGTAGCCGGCCAGGAAAGTGGCGACGACGAGACACGGAAGCCCGAAGACGAGGATTTGCAGGGGCGTCGCCCGGCGGAGCGTGTCGGGAAGATCGGAGGCCGCCTCGAGTGCTGCTGTGGTCTGCTCGCCGATTTGGTCGAACAGGCGTGTCGAGAAGCCGAGCGGCTGGCGGTCGAGAAATCCCCGGTAGTTGCGTTCCAGAGCCTGGCCGGCGCGCGAGGTGCGGACATCGAGCGTCCGGACCTCGATCTGAGGTTCATCGCTTTCATCGGTGCCGGCTTCGTCGGCATCCTCGCCCTCCTCGCCGTCGGTTGCCTCGTCGGGCGCGGTCGAGGTCTCCGAGTCGGCGGAGGTTTGCTGCGAGACCCCCGGCAGATCGACGGGGGCGGTACAGGCGCCGGTCAGCACCAACACGGCGGCCAAAAGCCACACGCGTCGGCCCTGTTGGCTCGGAGCGGAGTCGGTTGGCAGGATACGCACCTGGAATGGACCTCGTCCCGAGGGTCGTTTGAGTACGGACTCGAGCGGCCGAGCCCGGGGTCGGCGGACCGTCTCGATGGTGTGTTGGTAACAAGTATCGCCACCAATGCAACGCAATCGGCGGCAGGCCGTGGGAGCCGGATGGTTGCGGGGTGGGAACCTGGCATCTCCGGTCGGCACAGCGTCGCGATCGACGGGCGGGGCAGGTGTGTTGCTTCGAGGCAGGTTGGCTGCTATACAAATCGCGTCGGAATTGGAAGCCTCATCCGTTCACGGGCGGATCAAACTCGAGAGGAGCTACAGCATGAGGATTGCTCGTTTCGTCAGCGTCATCGCGATCGCACTTTTCGTCTCGTCGTCGGCGTTTGCCCAGGACGGCGAGCCGGTTACCAACGAGAAGTTCGGCGTCGAGATCACCCCGCCGGCCAAGTGGGAGGTCACCGAGGGCAACGAAAAGGCGGTCGCGAATTTCAAGCACAGCGGCTCTCAGAGCCAGATCGAGGTGGTCGGCACGAAGCTGATGACCGAGAACGTCTCGGACGTCTTCTTCGAGACGTTCCACAAGACGCTCGAGGAGTCGAACTTCGAGCAGACGGCCCAGGAGGAGGCGGCGATCGGGGAATTCGAAGGGACGAAGACGACCTACGAGTTCACGCATTCCGGGGTGACGCTCAACGTCGTCGTCTTTGAATTCCTGCAGGATTCGACCGCATGGTTGACCGTCGGCTACATGCAGGACGTCGAAAAAGAGAAGTATCTGGACGACTTCGAGTCGGTCGTCGAGAACATGAAATTCACCGAGGCCGCCGACGACGGCGGTGACAGCGAGGAGTGATCACGGGAGGGGCGCTGCATGGTGGTGCGGCGGCTTCTCAGATGAACGTAAGCAGGCCCGAGGCGGAATGGACGCCGTCTCGGGCTTTTTTCGTGAATCCGCCGGAGAGCGAGTAGACAGCGCCGACGGTGTCCTTGAAGCACAGCGGTGGCGAGGATGGCCAGGTGGCGAAACGGTCGAGGAGTCTTGGCGGCGGTGCTGGCATGCATGTTCGTGGTCGGAACGGCGGCGGGACAGGAGCAGCGAGAGGAGGGAGCGTCGAAGGAGGCGCCGGAGGGTGACGAGGATGAGGCGCAGAAGCGGCGTCGGATCGCCGTCGACGAGTACGGGGCCGTGCTGCGGCGCCCCGAAGGGTGGGTGGAGCATTCGGCGCAGAAAGGGGCGTTGGTGACGCTCCGGGCGGCCGGGGATCGCAAGGCCCAGATCGAGGTTCGTGCCTCCTCGCCGATCAAACAGACGCGGCGCGAGAGCTTCTTCAATTCGTTCCATTCGCGACTGAAGGACGCCGGGTTCGTCCAACAGGAGGTTCGAAGCGAGGTCGAGTACGGGGGGCAGGTCGGCAAGTGGACCGGCTACGAAGGACGCTCCGAGCGCGAGACGTTCCGGCTGGTCGTCTGGCAGTTGCACCGCGAGCAGACGGCCTGGCTTTTCGTCGGTTTTTTTCCGGCCGAGGCCGGCGGTCGATACGTCGAGGGTTTCGAATCGCTGCTGGAGACGTTGAGCTTCGAGTGAGGTCGATTTAGATCCTTTTTCGGCATCGCGCGTAGAAAGAAAGTGGAGGCCGCGCCGGTGGAAGCCGGCCGGAGAGAATCACCGCCACTTTCGATCCGCGAGGTGCCCCGATGCAACGCATCGTCCTGTCCGCCATCGTCGCCGCCGTCCTTTTCGGCTCCGCCCTGTACTTTGCCGCCGAAGCCGACCAGGCTCCGACGCCGCCCAACCCTCCCCCCTCCGCACAGACCTCTTCCCCCGACGACCCGGGACCCGACGAGCCCACCGCCGATTCCGAACCGTCGCCAGATCCGACAACCAGCGCCACCGATCCGGGAGTGTTGAGCCTGGAGGCGGCCACCTCTCACGGCCGTCTGCCGATCGGCGAGGAGAAGCGTCTGTACGCCTCGATCGACATCACCGCCGGTGAAGGAGATACCGGGGCGCGCCCGCCGTTGAACGTCGCCCTGGTGGTCGACCGGTCGGGTTCGATGCGCGGGCGAAAACTCCGGCAGGCGCGAAAGGCCGCCCATACGATCGTCGACATGCTGCAGCCCAGGGACAAGCTGACGCTCGTCAGCTACGGTTCGGAGGCGAAGCTCGTCTCGCGGCCGGCTCCGGCGAAAGGGGCGGCAATCGAACGGATGCACGAGGCGATACGAACGATTCACGCCGGGGGCGGAACGCACATCGAAGGGGGTGTTCGCCGGGCGCGCCGCGCACTTGCGTCGGCAAAGACGGAGCGTTCGATCAACCGGGTGGTCATGTTGTCGGACGGCAAGCCGACCGTCGGCCGCACGAGCGTCGGCGGGCTCGGCCACCTCGCCGAGCGCATCAACGGGCAGGGTGTTTCGCTGACCGCGATGGGCGTCGGGGTCGACTACAACGAAGAGGTGTTGATGCAGATGGCGAATGCCGGCGGCGGAAATTACTACTTCATTGATGCGCCAGCCAAAGTCGTGTCCATGTTTGAAAAGGAACTCGGTACGCTGGCTGAGACGGTCGCGAGGAACGTGTCGCTGGTGGTCGATTTCGGGGACAACATCGAACTGGTCGACTCGCACGGGCCCGGAGGGGAGTACGGCGAGGGCCGGGCACGGATCGGGCTGTCGGAATTTTCGGCCGGGCAGACCAAAAGCGTGTTGTTGGAATTGACCGGGCGGCTCGCCGGGACCGAGCTCGAACGGGTGCTCGAGGTCGATCTGAGCTACCGCGACGTCGGTGGCGAGGTCCCGGCCCACCAGGGGTTGGCGCTGACGGCGGCCGGAAGCTCCACCAGCGCCGCGATCGAGGCGTCGGTCGACGAGGGTGTCATCTCGCGGGTCCAGCAGCTCGAGGTCGCCTCGACGCTCGACCAGGCGATCGAGGCGTTCGAGCAGGGAGACAAAGGCCGGGCCCGGCAGGTGCTCGATCGGCGGCGCGATCAGCTCGAGCAGCGCCACGCCGAGTACGAATTGCCGGAGGAGACGATGCAGAAAGCCGATCGGAAACTGAAGGATACGCGGGCGAAAATTCAAAAGCGTGCCGTGGGAAGTACCGCCGGGCGCGAGGCCGTCAAAGAGGAGAAGGCCGAGAGCAACATGATAAAAATGGATCGTTCGTCGTACTGATGGGCGATGGATGGACGCGCCCGTCGGCCGGTTGCCCGGAGCTGACGCGAGATCGACGCACCGACAATCATCCAACCGATCGCCGAGGTGCACTATGTCCTCACTGACGCTTTACGACGAACGACGCTTCAACCGGGATCTGGGGGTGTTGTTTACGGGGGGGCTCGCCTCCGGGCTGGTTGCGGCCGTGCTCGTCGCCATGGCCGGAACGCATCAGTTCGAGTTGATGGCCCTCAGTTTCGGAGGGTTGGTCGGGGTGGCTGCGGCGTTTACCGGCGGGGATCGAGAGACGCCGACGCTGCGGGTCGTGCTGGCATTGCTGGGCGGGATCCTGGTGGCGGGGGCGTTTCCGACGGGTCTGGCCGCGGCCGTGCTCGGCGGGGGAGTGCTGGGGTTGGGCCTGACCGTCGACTCGGAGTGGTCCGAGCGGATCACCTCGATGGTGGTCTTTGCGCTGGCCCTGGGAGCGGCGGTGTTTACGACCTCGACGCTGTTCGAAGACGGGTTTTTGCAACCGGCGAACGTGCCGCTGGTTCGGGAGTTGATGACCGGCGGGATCTGGGGGACGTTCATGGCGGCGGGAGCCGGACTCAAGCAGTTGCGGTGGAATCACGATCCGACACTGACGAGGCTGCGCGAGATCGTCGGCGAGGTCGGGGCCGCCGAGCGGGGCTACCTTCAGGCTGCGCGCAAGCTGTACGGTCCGATCCAGACCGAGCTGGACAGGACCGACGACGAGCAGTTGCGCAATCACGCCCGGCGGATCACCGCCGAGACGCTCCGGGCCCTCGAGCGGTTGACCCGCCGGTCGACCGAGCTGCGGGATGCGATGATCTCGAATCCGGGGCGGAATCTCGGCCGGCGCCTCGAGCGCATCGATGCGCAACTGGATGCGACCCCGGATCCGTCGGTGCGCGAGGAGCTGAAGGCGGCGCGCCGGGAGCTCGTCCAGGAGCGGCAGGCGCGCGAGCGGCTCGAGACGGCGGTCACCCGGCTCGAGGTGCGCCAACAGCGGTGCATCACGGCGCTCGAGCGGCTGCACATGAATCTCGTCGAAACCGGCAACGACAGCGGCGATCTTCGCCTGGAGGCGTCGCTGGAGAATCTCGAGGAGCTGACCGACGAGATCCAGTGGCGAAATCTGTCGCTCGACGACATCTGTGATCCGGTCAGCGACGAGATCGAGCGGGTGGCCGAGTTCGAATCCGGAGACTTCTCGGAGACGGTCCTTGACGAGGTCGAGGAGGGGTTCGAGGCTGGACCCGACGAGAGTTCGAAGGCATCCAGCGAGCGAAGCCGTGTCGAAGTCGGATCGGAGACGGGTTGAGCTGCACACGCATTCGACGGCGAGCGACGGGGAGTTGGCGCCCGTCGAGCTGGCCGAGCTGTGTGCGCGCCGCGGGGTCGAGCTGTGGGGGCTGACCGACCACGACACCTGTCAGGGGTGTCGAAAGGCGCGTGCCGCGGCGGAGAAGCGCGGAATCGAGTTTCTGGCGGGGATTGAAATCTCGGCGTATCTCGGGCGGTCGATCCACCTGCTCGGCTACGGGATTGCGCCGGAGGCGCCGGCGATCGAACAGATGAGCGAGCGTCTGCGCCGGGCCCGGCTCGAGCGCATGGAACGGATGCTCGAGCGCCTCGACGCGGAGGGGCTGGAGGTGTCGATGGAGGCCGTCGATCGGGAGGCCGACGGCGCACCGCTGTCGCGCTCGCATCTGGCGGATGTACTCGTCGAGAACGGCTGCGTCGACGACCGCGACGAGGCGTTCGACGAGTGGATCGGGCGCGACGGGCCGGCCTATGTGCCGGTCGGCTGGCCGTCGGTCCCCGAAGCAATCGAGCGCGTCCACCGGGCGGGCGGGGCGGCGATCCTGGCGCATCCCGGACGCTACGAGGTCGACGCCCGGATCCCGAGGTGGGTGGAGGCGGGACTCGACGGTCTGGAGGTCGGCCACCCGGACCACAGTCGGGTCGACGAGGCGCATTACCGCGAGATGGCGCGCGCCCACGGGCTCGTGGCGACCGAGAGTTCGGATTTCCACGGACGAGACGACGGCTCCCGGCAGGTGTTCGGCGAGACGTCTTTGCCGGTCGAGTGCCTCGAGGCCCTGTACGAGGCGATCGCGCAGTACCGGTAGGGACCGTCCACCCCGTTTCTTTACAATCCTACCGAGATTGGGTACTGCCACCGGATGGTGCGTCGGTACTCTTACCCTGTACGACCGAAACTATGGAAAAGCGCGGTTGGCTGACGGTGTTGCTGATCTTCGGCGGTCTGTTCGTAATGCTCGTCGTCTTTTCGCTCGTCGTCGTCACGGCCTTCGGCGACGGCGACTGGGGCGCGGGCAAACAGATCGGGGTCATCGAGGTCACCGGGCCGATCACGGGCAGCAAGGAGCTGCTCGAGGACTTTCGCGAGTTCGAGCGACGAGATGCCATCGAGGGGATCGTCGTCCGGATCGACAGTCCGGGCGGGGCGGTGGCACCGAGCCAGGAACTGTATCAGGCGGTACGCGAAGCGAAAAAAAGCAAGCCGCTCGCCGTTTCGATGGGCAACACGGCCGCCAGCGGCGGATATTACATCGCCTGCGGAGCCGACACCATCTTCGCCAACCCCGGCACCATCACCGGCTCGATCGGCGTGATCACCCAGTTGTTCAACGTCGAAGGCGTCCTCGAGAAGCTCGATGTCGAGGTCAACACCGTCAAGACCGGGAAGTTCAAAAACGCCGGCTCGCCCTTCAAGAAGTTCAGCGAGGACGAGCGCGAGTATTTCGCCTCGCTGCTGAAGGACGTCTACGGGCAATTCGTCGAAGATGTCGCCGAGAGTCGGGGTCTGGAGGTCTCCCAGGTCGAAGAACATGCCGACGGGCGGGTGTTTACCGGACAGACCGCGAAGGAATACAAGTTGGTCGACCAGGTCGGGTCGTTTCAGGACGCCGTCGATTACGTCAAAGAGGAGGCCGGGTTGGAGGGGGAGGTCGATCTGAAGTACCCGCCCGAGGACGATCTCGGGTTTTTGTCCCGGGCCGTCGAGGGGATGTCGGAGACGGTCAGTCGGGAGATCAAATCGAAACACACTCCGTTGTTCGAGTATCGATTCGTCGAACCCTGACGGTCGATTGGGAAGTCTAACGTGAGCGGCAGTGGTCATGGTGTGCAGTTTGCGCTTGTGGAAGTCATGGTCGGCGGCAGTGTGCGTGTTTGTCACGCTGACGGTTCCGGGGCTCGGGCTCGCCCAGCAGGAGGCCTCCGGCGACGAGGAATCGGGACAGGAAGCCGAGCGGACGGAAGACGACCGGGAGGTCGACGAGTCGACCGACGGGGAGGGGGCGAGCTATCAACTCGAGACGCTCGTGCGTCGGGCACGGACCAACTCCGATCTCCTGGATGAATTCGAGGCGAAACGCGACGAGGCGGAGTGGAAGAAATATCGGGCCAAGTGGGCGCCGTCTCCGAAGATCGAGAGCCTCACGACCATCGCCCCCGTTCCCGCCAACGCGGATCCGGACCGACTGGAGCAAAACTACGACGAGATCGCGAATCTCAACATCGGGCCGTTCGTCAGCCACCAGCTCGACCTGATCGTGCCGGTCTTTACCTTCGGCCGCATCCAGAAGCTCCGGGAGCTGGCCGACGTGGGCGTCGACGTCAGCGATTTGAAAAAACGCGAAGCGCAACTAAATGCGATCTTTCAGACCAAACGCGCCTACTACAGTCTGCGACTCTCGGAGACATTCGAGTCGATGCTTCAGGAGGGGGACGAGAGGATCGAAGACGAGCTGCAAGAGATGCAGGAGGCCCGGGATTTCGGCGAGGCGGACTTCGACACGGAGGATTTCCGGAAACTGCAGATTTTCTCGGCAGAAGTCGACACGCGAATCGTCGACAATCGAAAACTCGAGAAGATCGCCAATTCTGGGTTGCAGTATCTGGCGGAGTTGCCCGAAGAGGAGCCGGTCCGGGTGGAGCCGTTCGACCGGGAGAGTCAACCGCCCCAGCTGCAGTCGTACCGGCGGTATCTGGCCGCGGCGAAACAACATCGCCCGGATCTGAAGCAGCTCGAGCACGCCCTCGAAGCGAGACAATTGGAGGTGGGGGTCGAACGCACGAAGTTCTTCCCGGAGGTATTCGTCTCGGGGGGGTTGGGCCTGGGGTGGTCGACCGAGGAGACGGCCCTGCAGCCGGTCTGCGAGCGCGACGTCGAGAACGGGCCGTGCGAGGACGTCGACGGGCGGTTCGCCCGGCCCGACAGCGATCCGCTCGACCGCTTCTCGATCCGGATCGGAGCCGGTCTTCGCTGGAATCTCGATCCGGTCGGTCAACACGGCCAGGTGCAGCAAAAGCAGGCTCAACTGCGCGCGCTTCGGGCTCAGCGCGACCGGGCGCAGGGGGCGATTGCCCTCGAAATTCGCAAGAAGTTTCGGGATGCGGCCGATTCCCGGGAGAAAATCGAGATCAATGCTCGTCGTCTCGAGGCGGCTCGTCGATGGCGCGATCAGCTCGGGCTCTCGATCGAGACGGCCGGAGCGGAGACGGACGACGCGATCGAGCCGCTGAAGGCCTTCTATCAGGCGAAAGCGAAGTATTTCGAAGCGCGCTACCAGTACCGCGTCGCCCGGGCGGCGTTGGCGCAGTCGGTCGGTGTCGAGCGTCTCGAGACGGTCGACGGCGAGGGAAACAGCGTCCCGGCGCCGGCGGCGGGGGCGAGCAGCGCGGGGGAGGCGTCGGGCGAGAATTGAATAGAGGCCCGCGTCCACGCGTCTTATCCGATGCGAGACAGGTCGAGACGAATTGCCACGAAGGCGAACGGCAATCCCGAAGTTGTGGAGGCAGCAATGCAGCGAGTACAGTTGATTCGACGGTTGATGGTTGGTGTCCTGGCCCTGTGGGTCGGAGCGGTCGGAGTGGTCGGCCAGGCGGAGGCGGCGGAACTCTCTCCGGTCGAGTACATCAAACGCCACACGGCCGAGGTCACCGACCTGCTCGCTCAGGAGGAATCCGAGGAGCGGGCACGCAAGTTCTCGGAGAAGGCCGACGAGATCATCGATTTTCGCATGCTCGCCAGCCGTGCACTCGGCGAGCACTGGGAGGCGCGCTCCGAGGAGGAGCGCGACGTATTTCTGGATCGGCTGCAGACGTTGCTCGAGGCGAATTACAAAAACAAACTCGAGGGCAACGAGTTCGGAGAAGACTACACGATCGAGTATCGCGACGAGCGGCAGCGTGACGACCGGGCGATCGTCGAGACCGTCGTCAAGTGGGGCGAGGCGGACAAGGAACAAAAGCCGGTCGAATACAAGATGGCCGACAAGGAAAACGGCTGGGTCGTCTACGACGTCGTCATCGACGATATCAGTCTGGAAGCGACCTACCGGGAATCGTACACGAAAATCATCGAAGAAGACGGGTGGGAGGCTCTCATCGACAAGATGGAAGCGAAGATCGAGGAGATCCGCGAGGAAGCCGCCGAATAGGGTCCCCCGGGGAGCTCACTTGATGTCGGAGTCGGTCGAGTAGTCGATGCCGCGTTCGTCCATCTTCGATTCGAGCTTCTCAAGCAGTTTGCGCGCTTCGTCGTTGGTGGCGTCGAGTTCGACTGCTCGCTCGAGTTTCTCGTGAGCCTCCTCGAGCTTCGAGGCGGAATCCGAGACGACGAGTTTTTCGGCCTGGTTGCGGAGGCGAAACGCGATCGTTTTGCGGACGTGCTCGCGGGTCGACTCGGAGCGATCCCACGCGGTCGTCTGGTCGGAGATGTCGCGGAGTGTCTCCAGCGCCTCGCTGTATTCCCCTTCCTGACTCAACTGCACCCCCTTGTCGTACAGTTGCTCGGCCTGCTTTTCTCGTCGAGCCCGCGAGCGGAGTGATTTCGCCTCGGAGTTGTTCGGTTCGGCGGCGAGCGCCTCGTTGAGTACCTCGATCGCCTCGTCCCATTTCTCCCGGTCGAGATGGGTTTCGGCATCGTCGATCTGGCGAGCGACGCGGCTGTCGAGCGAGGCCTGCTCGGCACCGGCGCCGCTCGAGCCGTCGCCATCGAGTGCCCAGAAAAACACCAGCAATCCTCCGGCCGTCAGGCCAACCAGCATCACGATGACGACCACCGAGGCGAGCAGCAGCTTGCGGGTCCCCGTCTCGGGGCGGGCGTATTGGGACGGGTCGATCGTCTGGTCGCCGCGCGCATACACGAACTCGACGCTTCCGAATTCGACGAGGTCGCCCGGCTGGAGTTCGGTGGAGCCGGTGACCTCCTCGCTGTTGACGCGCGTCCCGTTCGAGCTGCCGAGATCCATCAAGGTGTACGTTTCGCCGTCGCGAGTGATCAGGGCGTGCTCGCGGCTGATGGATGGGTCGGACAGCAAGATGAAGTTGTCGTCGGTCCGCCCGATCGTGTTGTCGATCTCGGAGAGGGTGAACTCTTCGCCGGCGAATTCGTCGTTGACGCGAACGAGTTTGTTGTGGTCGGGACTGTCGGAAATGAAGAGTGTCTGGCGGACGTCCTGGTCCTCGAGCTGCTCGTCGCCCCGGTATTCGAGATACAGATAATAGTCGCCGATGCGGACCTGGGAGGCGGTGCCGAGGTGGCGCTGTTTGACGACGCGCTGGCCGTCGACGGTGACGCCATTGGCGCTGTTGAGATCCTCGATGTAGCAGCGGCCGTCGCGGACGAACAGGTTGGCGTGTTGACGGCTGACGCTCGAGGAGGGCAAGACGATGTCGCAATTTTCCTGTCGACCGATCAGATACGAGCCGTGGTCGAACGAAAACTGCTCGGCAATCTGCCCGTTGCTGTCTTCGATGGTCAGCGAGTACATGGCAGCGACGCCTGGACCGGGGACTGGGGGTTAGACGCAAGCCGGCGCCCCCGCCGCGCAGTCGGCGTCGGCGGGGCGGACGCAGCTACTCCCGGAAGATGTCGAGGTCGACATCCATGCCGAGATGCCGCAGGTCCTCGTAAAAAAGCGGGATGTAGCCGGTCGGATGGAAGGCTCCGGAGGAGCCGTCGACGCGGTAATAAAAGATGTCGTTGAGCCGAAAGGCATCCAGGTCGACCCCCTGGAGTTCGGCCACCTGCTGGACGCGGAACTGACCGTCGTTGCTGCGATTGATGACGACGACCAGGTCGACCGCCCGGGCGATTTGCTCGCGGAGGCCGCGCGGGCTGATGTCGCCGCTGCCCAGAAGGGAGAGGCTCTCGAGGCGGCCCAGGGCGTCGGAGGCGTCGACGCCGTGGAGGGTCGCCATGCTGCCGTCGGTTCCCGTGGCGACCGAGCTGACCCAGGTGTACGCCTCGGCGCCGCGGCATTCGTCCAAAAGCAGGCGGTCGGGATGCATCTCGACGGCGGCATCGAGTAGTTGTTCGAGTTCGTAGCCGGCCTCGGCGCGGGCCTCCAGGCGCACGACTCCCTGCTGGGGGAGTTCGAGTTGGGTCGTCTCCTCGACGACGATTGTGCGTGCGGCTTCGGGGATCTCGCCGCCCAGCGCCTCGAGGAGCGTCGTCTTCCCGGAGCTGACGGGGCCGGCCACCAGAATCGAGCGTCCGCTTTCGACCGCCCGCGCAAGAAATCGGCCCATGCCCTCGGAGACGACGCCGTCGGCGACGAGGTCCTCGAGGGAAGGGTGGCGGGCGGGAGGTTTGCGGACGGTCAACACGGGTCCATCGACGGAGACCGGCGGGAGCGTGACCTGCACGCGTGTGCCGTCCCCGAATCGAATCTCGTCGGTGATGACCCCTGGCTCGCGGGTACCGAGCAGCCGCCAGACGGCGGCCTGGAGGAAATCGGGATGACTGAAGCCGTAGGGACCGACGACGACGTTGCGGTCGCGCCGGAGGACGATCCGGTCGAACTGGTTGACGAAGATATTCTGGACTGCCGGGTCGTCGAGGTAGATCTCGAGGGGGCCGAGTGCGACACATTCGTCGGTGAAGACCTCGATGAGCTGCTCGCGGTCGACCCGCCGAGGTTTGATCTCACGGACGGTGTCGCGGACGATCGTTCGATACTCCTCGCGGTCGGCCTGCTCCGGGGGGTAAGCCAGGGGAAGCTCCGCCGGTGCGACCCGTTGCAATAGAGCGTCGACGACTTCCTGCTGAGCGTTCCAGAAATCTTCGTCGAATTCCGATTCGAGTTGCGGCGGGACGATGGCATGGCCCGCGGCGTCGGCGGGAGCTTCACCGTCGAGTTCGCCGGCCTCGGCCCGTCGCTGCCCGCCGCCGCCGATTTCCGGGGCCTGGGCGGCGGGTCCGCCGGAGGGGCGATCCGCGTCGGAGGGCGCGCGGTCCGGTTGCGAAGGTGGGGCGCCGGAGCCGGGGGAGGCATCGGCCGGCGTGCCCGAGGAGCCTCCTCCGGCCGGTGGGGTACCCGGCGTACTCGCCGATCGGTCCGAGGGACCGGGTTCGTGCGAGGGGGGGCCCTCGGCGCGAACTTCCTCTTGCTGGCCCCGGCGGGTTGCGTGCGAGTCGGGTTCCCCTCGCGAGGGGTTCGAAGCGGCTGCACTGCGAGAGGCGCTCGAATTTCGCGAGCGGCCTCCGTCGACGTCCGAGGGAGCCGCCCCGGAGGATGCCCCGGCCACCGGCTGGCTCTGAGAGCTGCGCCCCGCGGACTCCGGAGAGGAGTCGCCGTCCCCGCCTCCGTACTTTTCGTCGAGAGAACTCAACGGATCGCCGCCCCCCTCCGGGTCGGGAGGCGAGGGGGGAGGATCCTCCGGGCCGGCGCCGCTCGGATTGCTTCCCCCGGGCGGCGGATTGGTCTGGTCGGGCAGGTCGGCCGGAGCAGGCTCTGCGGCAGCGCTCTGCGAACTTCGCGGTTCGGCCTCCGAGCTCCCCGGGGGCTGGGGAGGGCCGCTCCCTTGCTGGGCTTGCTGACCTTCGGTGACCTGCAAAATGAAATCACCGATGTAGATCTTGTCGTTGTCGGCAATCTCGTGGTCGCTGTCGACCTTGCGTCCGTTGACGTAGGTGCCGTTCGTGCTGTCGAGATCGTCGATCAACAGCGCGCCATTGCGCCGATAGATCCGGGCGTGCTTCTTGGAGACGTTTCCCTTCGGCAACACGATGTCGTTGCCCTTCATGCGCCCGATCGTCACTTCGGGTTTGTCGAATTCGTAATTCGACTGCTGGCCGCCCTTTTCACTAATTTTGACGTTAACCATTCCTGGAAATGTCTCCGTGTGCGAAAAGCCTCTTGCGCCCAGAGCCGTAGCGTGGTGTGGCCACGCCACTCCCGAAAAATCCACCCGTGATCGTGGGAAAACCATGCTCGCAGAGGTCCCCCAGAGTGTCAAGAATGTGCACCGGGGAAAGGCCCCGAGCGTCGTCCTACAAACCGGTCGTGCGCCGGGCCCGGTATCGCGAGGCCTCCGCCGAGAGCTAGTCGGCGGAGTCGTCGTCGAGCGGCGTGCCGCTACCGAGGTCGGGTGGGTGGGGGAGATTCTCGATGACAGTGGGGTCGGAGGGGGCGTACTCGGGATCGAGCAGATGGCAGCGAAGCGTCGATCCATCCTCGGTCTCGACACGCCGGGGCTCGACGCTGTCACACGGGTCGAACCGCGCCGGACATCGGGTGTGAAACGGGCATCCCGAGGGGGGATCGATCGGGGAGGGGACGTCGCCCTCGAGGACGACCCGGGCGCGGTCCTTTTTGCCCGGTTTCGGCTGGGGGATCGCCGAGAGGAGTGCCTGGGTGTACGGGTGTTTCGGCTCGTCGAACAGGACATCGGTCGGCGCCAGCTCGGCGACGTTGCCCAGGTACATCACCGCAACCCGGTCGGCGATGTGTTCGACGACCGACAGGTCGTGGGCGATGAACAGGTAGCTGAGGTTGTACTCCTCTTGCAGGTCCTCCATCAGGTTGATCACCTGGGCCTGCACGGAGACGTCCAGGGCGCTGACGGGTTCGTCGCAGACGATGAAATCGGGGTTGAGGGCGAGGGCGCGAGCGAGGCCGATGCGCTGGCGCTGACCGCCGGAAAACTCGTGGGGGTAGCGCGTGGCGTAAGCAGGTTGGAGGCCGACGCGCTCGAGGAGATCCTCGACCATCGCCCGGCGCTCGTCGCCGGAGGCAATTCCGTGAAATTCGATCGCCTCGCCGACGATCTTCTCGACGGTCATCCGCGGATTGAGGCTCGATTGGGGATCCTGGAAGATGATCTGCATGTTCCGGCGTAGATCCCGCATCTCGTCTTTGCCGAGATCGAAGATGCTGTCGTCGCGAAAATACACCTTTCCGCCGGTCGGCTCGAGCAGGCGCAAAAGCGTCCGGCCGGCGGTCGTCTTTCCGCAGCCCGACTCGCCGACCAGGCCGACCGTCTCATTCGGGTAGATGTCGAGGTTCACGCCGTCGACGGCTTGAACCTGGCCGGTGACGCGATTGAAAATCCCGGAGGTCACCGGAAAGTACTTTTGCAGGTTGCGGACTTTGACCAGCGGCTCTTCCCCGCCATCTCGATCGTCAGCAGTGGTGTCGGCCATGTCTGGATCCTCTCGCAGCGTCGAGTCGTCCTCGTCGGTCACTCGGCCGCCTCGCTCGTCGAGTCGACCTCGTCGGGAAAGGGGCCGGTCTTTTCTTTGTCGCCGGCGCGCACCTGGTCGGAGTACCAGCATGCGGAGGTGTGCTCGGGTTCGTCGAGTTGGGCATCGGGCGGAAGCTGGGCGCACTTTTCGGTGGCGTATTCGCAGCGGTCCCGGAAGCGACATCCGCTCGGAAAATCCTGGGGGCTCGGGACCATGCCGGGGATGACGTACAGACGATCCTCGCGGCGTCGGTCGGCGACATCGATCTGGGGGAGACTCGAGAACAGTCCGATGGTGTACGGGTGGGCGGGGTTCTCGAAGATCGTCTCGACGTCGCCATACTCGACGATTCGCCCCCCGTACATCACGCCGACGTAATCGCAGGTTTCGGCGACGACGCCGAGATCGTGGGTGATGAACATCACCGACATGTCGAATTCGTCCTGCAGGTCGTTCAAAAGCTCCAGGATCTGCGCCTGGATGGTGACATCGAGGGCGGTGGTCGGCTCGTCGGCGATCAAGAGTTTCGGATTGCAGGCCAGGGCCATGGCAATCATGACGCGCTGTTTCATGCCCCCGGACATCTGGTGGGGATACTCGTCGATGCGTTGTCCGGGGGCCGGGATGCCGACCTTGCGAAGCATCTCGATGGCCATCTCGCGGGCTTCGGCGTACTGGACGTCCTGGTGGAGGGTGATGGCCTCGACGATCTGATTGCCGACGGTATAGACCGGATTGAGGCTGGTCATCGGCTCCTGGAAGATCATCGAGATGTCGTTGCCGCGGATCTGGCGCATCTCCCGGTCGGAGAGTTCGGTCAGATCCTGGCCGTCGAATCGGACCTCGCCGCCGACGATCTTGCCGGGCGGGTCGGGGACGAGCCGCAGGACGCTCAGCGCCGAGACGGATTTGCCGGAGCCCGATTCGCCGACAATGCCGAGCGTCTCGCCGCGATCGAGCTCGAAGTCGACGCCGTCGACGGCCGGAACGGTTCCCTCTTTGGTATAAAAGTACGTCTGCAGCCCCTCGACTTCGAGCAGGGGGGACTGGTCGCGCCCGGTGTCGCTCCCGGCGCCGGGTTTGTCCGGATATGAGCTGTCCTCAACCATGAGTCATTTCCTGAGTTTCGGATCCATCGCGTCCCGGATCCCTTCGCCGATGAGATTGAGAATGGTGATGGTGACGAACAGGGCGACACCGGGCCCGAGCATCAACACCAGACGTCCGGTCGAGTCGCCGCCCTTGAGAATCTGGCCCCAGCTCGGGGCCGTCGGGTCGCCGACGCCGAGGAAACTGATGACCGCCTCGAACAACACGGCGCCGGCGATCCCGAAGGTCACGCTGACCAGCACCGGCCCGAGGGCGTTGGGGAGGACGTGCCGGAAGATGACCCGACGCTCGGGCAACCCGAGGGCTTTGGCCGCTTCGACAAAATCCTCGTTGCGCAGCCGCAGAAATTCCCCGCGCACCAGCCGGGCGATGCCGGTCCAGTAGACGACGCCGATGATCGCCATGACATAAAACACGCTCGGCTCTTCGATAAATCCACTGATCGTCAAAATCAGGTACATCGCCGGGAAGGCAATGAAGACCTCGATCATGCGCAGGGCGATCATGTCGACCCACCCGCCGAAATACCCGCCGAGGCTACCGACGATGGTGCCGATGAACGTCGCGATGCTCATGGCGACGACGCCGATCGTCAGCGAGATGCGGGTGCCGTACAAGATGCGCGTCAAAACGTCGCGTCCCTGCCGGTCGGTTCCGAGCCAGTGCTCCCAGTTCGGGGCCAGGGCCGTCTGCTGCATGTTGACGTCGCGATACGAGTACTCGAAGAACGGAAAAATTGCCTCGACGCCCTCCCGCTCGGCGAGAGCGACGTAGTCGACGTAGGGCTGCTGGAAGTCGAACCAGAACATCCCCGCGATCGCCGCTGCCTGACCCAGAATCGACAGGCCGACAAACCGGAGCCGAAAGGCCTTGTAGCGCTGCTTTTTTCGGACATCGGCCGATTCGCCGCGCTCGTGTGCCAGAAGATCGATCGGACGGATCAGCCACCAGAGCGCCAGATTCAGAGGGACCGTGAACAACAGCAGGTTGAAAAAGATGTCGACGTTGTTCTCGAAGAAGTTGATGTCGAACAGCGCCCAAAACCAGGGAAACGACACCCCCTGCAGAGCCGGCGGGCCGACGCCCTCGGGAACGTACAGATAAAAGGGGACGTTCATCGCGATGACGGGCGCGACGAGGGCCAGAACCACGAGCACGCCGAGGCCGATCAGGGCGGCGTATGAAAATGAATATTGGCGGAACTGGCGCCAGACGATCTCCGGATACGACCGGTAGACCGCTTCGACGTCCCCATCGGCTTGTGGCCTCTTGTCGTCGGTCGACATGAAATTCCTGGTCGGTCAGTCGAAGCTGATGCGCGGGTCGACGATCGCGTAGCAGATGTCCGAGATGAGGATGCCGATCATCGTCAACACCGCCGAAATCAACAACATGGCCATCAGCGCGTTGTAGTCGCGCGCAAAGATGCTGTCGAGCAGGTAACTGCCCATGCCCGGAATGCCGAAAACGACCTCGATGACGATCGAGCCGCCGATCAGGCGAGGGAGCTGGGTGCCGAGCAGCGTGAGGATCGGAATCATGCCGTTGCGGACGGCGTGTTTGAGGATGACCATCGACTCGGAGAGTCCCTTGGCGCGCGCGGTCCGGATGTAATCCGAGCGGATGACGTCGACGATCCCGGAGCGGGCGTAACGGCTGAGTGCGGCGAAGCGCCGGTAGGTCAGACAAAAGACCGGTAAGATCAGATGCCAGGCGACGCTTTTGAGGTAGGTCAGCGTGGTCATCTTCGAGGAGTTGTCGCCGACGTAGCCGCTGACGGGAAACCAGTCGAAGGGATCGCCGGTCGCGAAGAATTTCAACAAGAGCACGCCCGTAAAGAAGGTCGGCAGGCTGAACAGCATCAACAGGACGGTCGTCATCAATTGATCGGCGAGTGTGTGCTGGTTGTTCGCACTCCAGACGCCGATCGGGACACTGATCAAAAACGCCAGAAGCATCGCCGAGAAGGTCATCGCGATGGTGTAGCGGACCTTGGTGCCGATCGTCTCGATGACGGGCTCTTTGTCGACGTGGCTGATGCCGAAATCGAGCGTCGCCAGATTGGCCATGTACTTGGCGAAACGCGTGTCGAAAAAGAAGGCGCGAAGCTGGTCGTCGAACGCGTACGAAAACCGCTCGGTGTGGTCGTCGAGCCAGGGTTTCCAGTGCTCGTGCAGCACCTCGTCGAGCCGCTCGGCGGAGGCTTCGCGGGAGACCTTCCACTGCTCGATCTTATCATTCATCGCCGAGATACGGTCGTTTTTTTGGCGCTGGGCGTCGGTCAGGGACCCGCTATACGCAGTCTCCAGAGACTGCTGGGCGTTGACCGCCAGTTGGCGGGCGGCCAGGCGTCGGATCTCGAGGTCGTCGTGGTTGTAGGCGATCTGATACAGCTCGGGGACGATGTAGTCGTCCCAGTCGGTGAGGGTCTCTCGAGCGTCGATGATGCGGCCCGATTTCGGTTTTTGATCCGGGGGGATGCAGTCGTCGGGAGCCGGGGCGTCGGTGTCCGGAGGAGGGCAGGCCGGCCGGTTTGCTGCGGCGCGCACCTCGAGATGATCGAGGACGGCCTCGCGGGTCAGGGTAAAGCGGGTGTTGAACAGGACGGGTTTGTCGAGATTGAACTGTTCTTTGAAAATTCGGTAGCTCTCCTGGGAGGACTGAGAGCTGGCGCTTTCGGTGCCCTGCGAGCCCATCTGAGTGGCTGCCGGGGAGCCTGGGACGGCATTGAGGACGATGAACGACACCAACAGCACGAACAGCAGTGTCGGGATCATCAAGAGGATACGCTTGATGATGTAGTTCGTCATGGGGGTCTCGGTGTGCCTTCAGGTGCCGGATCGAGGGCGGCGCGGTGGGCGGCTCCGCCGGAAAACACGCCTTGCCGGCGGCGGCGCCTCGCGGAGTCGGCGACGGGCGTCAGTTGCGACGTCTCTCCGGGTGAATGAACCACGGCAGCGAGTAAGACTGCGGGCGGATCTTCTGGAAGACGACATTCTCCAGGCGCGGCTGCCAGGCGAAGACCGCCTTCGGCGCGTAAAAGAAGGTGTAGGGTTGCTGTTCGTGGATGATCTTGTGGAACTCGTGCATCAACTCGCGGCGTTTGTCCTGATCGAAGGTCTTGCGCAGTTTTTCGATGATTTCGTCGGCCCGGTCGTTGCGGAAGCCGACCCGGTTCGAGCCTTTCGGGATGTCGGCCTGGCTGGAGTGCCAGATCTGGTACGGGTCGATCCCCCAGGCGAGGGCCCAGCCGCCGGTGTAGGCGTCGAAGTCCTTTTCGTTCATCTTCTTTTGCATCGTCGGCCAGTCGACCGGTCGGGGGGTCATCGTGATGCCGATCTTGCGGAGGTTTTCCTTGTAGACCGACAGGTACGAACGGGCGGTCGGCTTGTTGTAGGCGAGGATGTTGAATTTGAACTTCACGACGTCTCCGTCGATTTCTTTCTCGCGGACGCCGTCGCCGTCGTCGTCGGTCCAGCCCGCCTCGTCGAGCAGTTTCCGGGACCTGTCGAGATCGAATTCGTAGGGTTCGACGTTCGGGTTGTTCGCCGGGTGGTCGTAATAAAAAGGCCCGGTCTGAAGTTCGCCGAGACCGTGCAAGACGTTCTCGATCAGTTCGCGGCGGTTGAGGGCGTGGGTCATCGCTCGCCGGACGCGTTTGTCCGAGAAAAGCGTCTTGTCGGCGTTCCAGCCGATGTAATGATAGACGAACCGGTCGACCTTTTTGTACTCGAGGTCCCCTTGTTTGAACGGGCTACCCGGGCCGGCCTCTTTGATGTTGTTTTCGTACAGCGGCGGATTGAGAGTCGTGAAGTCGAGCTTGTCGGCCTTCAACTGCAGATAACCCGACTGGGGCTTTTTGACGATCCGGAAGACGATCTCCTCGATCGGCGGCTGTTTGCCCCAGTACTGGCCGAATCGCTCGAGGACGACCTGGGAGCCCGTTCGGAAGCGGACGAACCGATACGGGCCGGTCCCGACCGGCTTGCGGGCCGCCCAGTGGCTGTTGAATTCGAGGCCGAGTGACTCCTCGTCGATTTTCGTTCCGTCTTTTTTCCGTGTGTAAAGCCATTTCGGCATCGGGTACCAGCTCAGCGTCGCACTCAGCGACTGGTGGGTCTTTTTCTTCCAGACGACTTTGAAGGTGTATTTGTCAACCTTCTCGACCGTTTCGATGTCCTTGAAATAGCTTTTGATGTGTCCGGCTTCGACCTGCGGGTCCATCGCCATTTCGAATGAGAAGACGGCGTCCTCGGCGGTCAACTCGCGGCGCTTGTCGAGCCACTTGTATTTTTCTTTGGAGGTGTCGACTTCGACGGGCGGTTTGTGCCAGTAGATACCCTCGCGCAGGTGGACGGTATATTCGGTGTAGTCGTCGTTGACGGTGATCTTTTTCGCCGCGCCGGGAACCCATTTGTCGGGGTTTTCGAAATCGCGTCGAGCGAACTGGTTGTGGATGTACCGCTGGATTTCCTGCACATCGGCGGAGTTTTCGACGACGAAGTTGAAGCCCTTCGGATCCGAGGAGAGGCGGCGGCGCAGGGTCCCCCCCTTGTTTTCGGGTTTCGCCGCGTCGGAGGGCACCAGAGGCTTGGTCGATGCCTCGAGGATGTTGTCCGGATCCTCGAGGGCGGCCGAGGCTCCCGCCCCGCCTTGCTTGCGGCCCGAGTTTTGCCCGGCGACCGAGACGCCGCGCTCGAGCTTGCTTTCGATCGCCTTGGTGGCCTGTTCGAGCGATTCGACCCGCTTTTGTAGCTCGACGACCTGGTGCTCGGCGTTGTTCGTCTGCCAGACGCTGAGAATGGTCAGCAGGGCCAGAAATATCAGCGTCACGATTAAGATGACAGTCGCTTTGAACGTGCGCGGCATGGGAGGTTGAACTCCTACTCGGTGGGCGAAAAATCGACCGAACGATGCGCGGGGGCAACCTACGGGAGAGGAGCCGACGGTGTCAATACACTGGTGCCCGTCAGTCGGCGGAGAGGGGGCGCGGTGGATCCACGGCGCATCACGGGGGACGGGGGTGAGGGGGGCAAATGCTCAGTCGGATTCTTCGCGGTTTTTTCGGCGAATGAACGCGGCGATGTCGCATATGGGGATGTCGACCGGGCACACCTCCCGGAGGTCCTCGCAGTCGCATCTCTCGAGGGCTTCGGCGGAGGGGACGGCGAGTTCGGACTCGGAGAGATCCCGGATGGTGCCCATCGCCAGGTAGCGTGGGCCGGCATGGCGGTTGTCGGGGATGACCGACAGCTCCGGGCAGGCGGCCTCGCAGAGCCCGCATCCGATGCACCGTTGCCACTGGTGCAGGGCTCGCCGGTCTTCGTCCGACAGCGAACCGAGCCCCTCCTGATCGAAGTTCTCACGGAACTGCTCGATGCCGCCCGGGTCGTACACAAACGTCAGTTTGCGAAGATAGTGCAGCAGAAAGTGCCATCCCAGGAGAACGAAGGCATAGATGCGGTGCATGAAAACCCTCGTCAGCTCGTCTCGAGACGTTCTGATTCGCGGCGGGTTTCGGTCGGGGAGGGCGCGTGTTCGGCGGCGATCTGGTGTGCAACACTTCGGCCGGTCGCCAGCTCGACCCCCATCGAGCAGCCGTCGTGAAACGGGTTGAAGCCTCCCAGAATGCGACCGGCGGCGTAGACGTCGGCGTACGGGGCGCCGTCCCGATCGAGCAGTCGGCCGGCGGCGTCGATCTGGAGGCCGGCGCGAAAGAGCCGATGATCCTCCCAGGGGAGATCGCCGAGCAGATCGGGAGGGAAGACCGCCCGATCGTCAGGCAGGGGGGCGCCGTCGAGCCAGATCGGAGCGTCGGTGAGGGGTTCGACCAGCGGAGGCTCGGCCGGCAGTCCTTCGCCGAACCAGCGCCCGGATGCCAGAAGGAGGGCGTCGACGGGGTGGCGCTCGCCGGAGCGATCGATGACCGCACCGACCCGCTCGCCGTCGAACTCGATCGTGTCGGCCTCCGGAGCGTGACGGATGGCTCCGGCCCCGCCGCCCTCCTCCGAGGTCTCGTCGGTGGCTTGCAGGGTCCGAAACAGCCGCCACCCGAAGACCGGGTCGGCGCTCGGAGGGTACTCTGCGAGCGAGACCTCGAGGGCGCTGCTCAGGGTCGACCACATGTCGTCGTGGGCCGGGAGCGTCGGGCCGATCACCGGGGGGAGGGCCAGGAGGTCGAGATCCTCCGAGTCGGCAGCCGAGCGGAGCTGGTCGACGAGCGGGTCGGCAACCTCCTCCCAGCGTCGCTCGAGCCAGCGGGCGGCGTGGATGCCGTGCCCGTCGGGCGCTTCCCGGAGGGCGGGAAGCTCGATCGACCGCGCCGAGAGATTCGGCGTCCGTTCGAGCTGCGAGGCGACCGCATCGGCATTCCAGCCGCTGGCGGCCGAGAGGCGCACGAGGCCGACCCGCTGGCCGGACCGAAGGTCGAGGGCGCGCAGGGAGGGGAAAAGGAGGTCGGCGGCGTAGGGCATTCCGCGGGGCCCGGGAACGACGGTCGCAGTCCGGGTGAAGCTCCCCGCCGGCAGCGCAGCGAGGGCGTCGTCGGTGAGGCGGTCGACGGCCTCGCGGTCGAGCTCGAGCCGCCGGTACGGATGCATGTTCGATCGTCGCTCGAAGAGTCGCTCCCAGCGGCTGCTCGGGGAAGGCTCGAACCGGGCGTCGACGGCGGTGCGGCGTTCGACGGCGCCGGCCGAGTCGGCCGGCCGGGGGGAGGCGGGTCCGAAGATGCTGCCGAGGCCGTTCCAGATCGAGATCAACCCGGGGCTTCCGCCCCCGAGAAGCACGACCTCGAGGCCCGCCTCGGCGAGGGTCGAGGCGGCAACGTGGGCGGCGAGCCCGGATCCGGCGATGGCAATGCTGGCGCGGGGACGGCTCACGCGTTCGCCTCGGAGGGTTCGTGGATCAAATGTTCGGGATCGGCTCCGAAGACACCGGCCTGTTCGAAAAACCAGTGTTGGCCGACTTCCTCGGCGGCCAGCTGATCACCCTCCAGAATGTCGCCGCGATCCCCCCATCGCCGGCGCTGGAAGCCGAGGGCGACATCGGCGCGATCGCACGGGGGAAGCTCTCTTTCGCGACAGAAAATCTCGGCGGCGCGCCAGGTTGCCTGCCAGCCGCCGTCCATCCCGCACCCGAGGCGGACGCGGCGACGGCAATCATCGAGCTGTCGGACGTGCTCGTGTCGAATCGCGTGGCGCAGCTCGGCCTCGGTGACCGGCTCCGACGGATCGATCAGCCGGCTCCACTCCGGGTGGTCGCGCAACAACTCGAGTACGCCCTCGGCCCGGGCCCCGTGGCGGTACAGGATCCGACGTGCCGCGTATGCGTCGACGCCGAGTTCGGTGAATTGGTCGACTGCGAGGCCGTGCTCGCGGCCGCCGGGGAGCGGCTCGAGGTGGGTTCGGCACGGTTCCTCGACGCCGAGTTGCTCGCAGACGAGATCGACGGCCTCCTCGGCCATGAGCCGATAGGCGGCGAGCTTCCCACCTCCCATCGACAAAAAATGCGGGATTCCCTCGTCGGCGTGGTCGAAGATCCGGTGGTCGCGCGACAGTTCGCTTTCGTACTTGCCGCGTTCGGCGAGGGTGGGCCGGCAGCCGGCGGTGGTGTCGATGATTCGGTGGTCGTCGATCCTCGGAAAGACGCTGCGAATGCCATCGAGCAGGTACTTGACCTCGTCTTCGAGCACGGGGATGTCGTCGAGATCTCCGAAGTAGTCGTCGTCGGTCGTGCCGACGAAGGTGACGTTTTGGTGCGGAGCGAGGAATATCTGGCGCCCGTCGATCGCCTCCGTGATGATCGCGCAGTTCGTCACACGGCCGGCCAGTACGAGGTGTACGCCCTTGCCCGGTCGGATGCGGCAGGCCCGGGCGCCGGCCCGATTGGCGAAGCGTTCCGCCCAGGGACCGGTGGCATTGAAGGTCCGCCGTCCGAACACCGCCTCGCTCCCGCCCTCGAGCCGGTCGCGCACTCGAATTCCTTTGACCGCTCCGCGCGGCCCGTCGCTGCCGTCCTCGCGGACGAACCCCGTGACTTCGTGATAGGTGTGCACGTCGGCGCCGTGTTCGGCGGCGTCGAGTGCGTTCAAAAGCGTGAGTCGCGACGAGTCGATTCCCCATTCGTCGGTGGTGACGGCCCCGAGGATGTCGTCGGGGAGGGCGGGTTCGACTTCGAGCGCCTCCTCGCGAGTCAGCCGGGTGTGCGGGGCGCCTCCTTTCAGCGGGGCGTAGCGGTCGTAGGTGTCGAAGTAAATCTCGGCGAGTTCCAAAAGTACCCGGTTTTGCAGGTCGCCCCCGCGCACGGGAAATAGAAAGGGAACGCGGAACAGGAGGTGGGGGGCGATGCGCTGGATGTGGCCGGAGTCGTAACACGATTTTTTGGTCACCCGCGGGTCGTTGCTGAGATACCTCAGCCCTCCGTGGATCAACCCACTGCTCGCCCAGGTCGCCCCCGTCGAAAAGTCGTTTTTTTCGAACAGGGCGACCTCGAGCCCGCGCATAGCCGCATCCCGGGCAATGCCACACCCGTTGATCCCGCCTCCGACGACGATCAGATCGTAGGGGTTGTCCGCGGACCCTCGGGGCATGCCTCTACTCCTCGAGATCTTTGAGCTCGAGATGCAGATCGTCGAGCTGCTCCTCGGAGACCTCGCCGGGGGCGTCGCTCATCAGATCCGCCGCCCGCTGGGTCTTCGGAAAAGCGATGACATCGCGGATGCTGTCGAGCCCCGAAAACAGGGTGCACAGGCGGTCGAGTCCGAAGGCGATACCGCCGTGGGGCGGCGGCCCGTATTTGAAGGCCTCCAGCAGAAAGCCGAACTTTTCTTCGGCTTCGGCCTCGTCGATGTCGAGCAGGTCGAAGATCTTCCACTGCAGGTCGCGCTCGTGGATACGGATCGATCCGCCGGCGATTTCGCTGCCGTTGAGGACCAGGTCGTACGCCTCGGTGCGCACCTCGAGTGGGTCCTCGTCGAGTTTGTCGAGATCCTCGTCTTTCGGCCGCGTGAACGGGTGGTGCATCGAGACGTGGCGGCCGAGCTCGTCGTCGTAGGTGACGAGCGGAAAGTCCGTGATCCAGCACAGCGCGTACTCGTCGTCGTCGATCAGGTCGAGCTGGTCAGCGAGCTTCTCGCGCAGGTGGCCGAGACTCGCGCAGACGACCTCCTCGTCGTCGGCGACGAACACCACCAGGTCGCCCGACTCGGCCTGCATGGTGGCGTCGATGTCGGCGATTTCGTCGTCGTCGAAAAACCGGGCGATGGGGCCGGTCCAGTCCTCGTCGTCGACCTTCGCCCAGGCCAGGCCCTTGGCGCCGTACACGCCGACGTACTCTTCGAGCTCCTCGATGTCGGCGCGACTGAACTTCTCCGCGCCCCCGGGGACGCGAATGCCCCGGACGACCCCGCCGGATTCGACGGTACCCGAAAAGACGCGAAACTCCGAGTCGGCGACGTCGTCACTGACGTCGACGATCTCGAGGCCGTACCGCAGGTCCGGGTCGTCGACGCCGTAGCGGCTCATGGCCTCGTCGTAGCTCAACCGCTCGACCGGTGTTTCGAGTTCGGCGTCGAGCAGCTCGTCGAAGAGCCGCTCCATCAACCCCTCGCAGACCTCCATCACCTCGTCGGCGGTGACGAACGACATCTCGAGGTCGATCTGGGTGAATTCTGGCTGGCGGTCGGCCCGCAGGTCTTCGTCGCGAAAGCACCGCACGATCTGGTAGTAGCGGTCGAACCCCGAGACCATCAAAAGCTGCTTGAACAGTTGCGGGGACTGGGGCAGGGCGTAAAACCGGCCCGGATTGACGCGGCTCGGCACCAGGTAATCGCGCGCTCCCTCCGGCGTCGAGCGCGTCAGATAGGGCGTCTCGATGTCGACGAACTCCTCGCTGTGCAGAAAGTCGCGGACGGCATGTTTGAGTTCGCTCCGGCGCACCATCGAGTTCTTGAGCTGCGGGCGCCGAAGGTCGAGATAGCGGTACTCGAGCCGCAACATCTCGTTGGCGTCGATGTCCTCGCGGATCGGAAACGGCGTCGTCTCCGCCTCCGTGAAAACCGAGACGTCGGTCGCCGCGATCTCGACCTGGCCGGTCGGAATCTCCTCGTTGACGTTCTCGCCGCGACTCTCGACGACGCCCCGAAAGGCGACACACCACTCGTTGCGCAGGTCGTCGGCCTCCTCGTAGACCTCTCCGGCGTCCGGATCGACGCGTACCTGCACGATGCCGGTGCGATCCCGGAGGTCGACGAAGATCATTCCACCGAGGTCGCGCTGGCCGTCGACCCACCCGAACAGGGTGACCTCTTCGCCGACGTGGTCTTCGCGAAGCTGACCGCACATGTAGCTGCGGTCGTTGTCATCGAGCAGTCGGGACATGGAGATTCCTCCGAGAGTCGGTCGCAGGCGCCCCGAATTCGGGGGGCTCCGCCGGCGACATCGCGGTTCACCGTCTCACAGTCGAGGCGGGAATTAATCACGCCGTTCGTGAAGATGTCAACCACAGACCCGTGTTGTGGCGTCGTTCCCCGTGTTGCTACGCCGTCCTCGGCGAACTGTGTTGCTACGCCGTCCCCGCCACCGACGGTCCGGGATCGATTACGCCAAGATCGCCAAGACGCCAAGATCGCCAAGAAATCGTCGCTTCACCCCCGGCACCGGCGGACGGCGCAGCCGTCCCGTGGCCGCCGCTCGGAACGCAGTGAGAAGCCGAAGTTCATGGCTTCTCATCTGCGTCCGACAGGCGGCCACTCCGAGGAGACACCGTCTCCTCGGCCGGTGCCTCGACGACCGAGCAATCGCCCGCCGACCGACTCCCCGACGTCCCCTCGACATCAGCGAGTCCCGTCGCCGGCCAACCGGTTGTTCTTGGCGAGCTTGGCGCTCTCCCCTCCTTGGCGATCCCGACACGAACCGTCGCCCGACGCTCGATCGCCCGAAGCTCCCGACACCCGCCGGCGAGGGCCGCCCCGACTCCGAGCGTCGACGGCCTCCCGACATCCACCGTCAATCTCCGATCCGTCCGATTCGTCCGATGTTGATAGCTCCCACCGCGGATTTACAATCGACGTCTCACACCCCTCTCGACTCGACGACAGCCGGCATGGCCTCCTCGCCCGTTTGCTCGTCGGGTGACTGACTCGTAGATTCGGCTCTGAGCGCATTCGCCGGTCGAGACCCGGAGGCCCCGAGAGATGCAGATCACACTGTTCAGCGCGAAGAGTTACGACCGCCAGTTTTTCGGCGAGGTCAACGCCGAGGTCGGTCACGAAATCCGGTATCTCGAGCCCCGATTGACCGCCGAGACGGCGGCGCTGGCGGAGGGAGCCGACGCCGTCTGCGCGTTCGTCAACGACGAACTCGACGAGCCCGCCGTCCGCGAGCTGGCCAGATGCGGGGTCGAACTGATCTTGCTCCGCTCCGCCGGCTTCAATCACGTCGACCTCGAGGCGGCCGCCGAGCAGGGCATCACCGTCGCCCGCGTGCCGGCCTACTCCCCGCACGCCGTCGCCGAACACACCCTGGCGTTGATCCTCGGGCTCAACCGCCAGACCCACCGGGCCTACAACCGGGTCCGCGAGCGGAACTTCTCGCTGGAGGGACTGCTCGGCTTCGACCTCCGCGGCAAGACCATCGGCATCGTCGGGACCGGCACCATCGGCACCACCTTCGCGCGGATGGTCGGTGGGTTCGGCTGCCGCCTTCTCGGCTACGACCCCGCCCCCAACGACGAGTGCCGCGAGCTGGGCGTCGAATACGTGGAGCTCGACGAGCTGCTGGCCGCCTCGCACATCGTCACGCTGCACTGCCCGCTCACCCCCGAGACCCATCACCTGATCGACGCCGAGGCGATCGAGCAGATGCGCGACGGGGTGATGCTCATCAACACCAGCCGCGGCGCCATCGTCGACACCCCGGCGGTCGTCGAGGCCCTCAAGGACGAGAAGATCGGCCACCTGGGACTCGACGTCTACGAGGAGGAAGAGGCGCTGTTTTTCGAAGACCTCTCCGAGCGGATCATCCAGGACGACGTCTTCGCCCGGCTTCTGACCTTTCCCAACGTCCTCATCACCGGCCACCAGGGCTTTTTCACCCGCGAGGCCCTCACCAGCATCGCCGAGACGACCCTCGCGAACGCCACGGCCTTCGAATCCGGCGAGGGGACGCTGCACGAGGTGGGGCGCGAATCGGTCGCCTCGGCCGGCTAAATAGATGCCGTCCGAAAAGTCATCCGCCCCCTGAAGCATCGGGACGAGAAGGCGGCTCGGGTCGCCTCGTTTCGTAGCCCCGGTCGGAGCGAAGCGGAGGCCGGGGTTGAGCGCGCGGAGAAAACCTTTTTTCAGTGTTTCCGCGCAATTCCCCGGCCTCCGGCTCCCCTTGGTCGCCTGCGACCGGGGCTACGAGATCGTTTGAGAATTCAAACGACCGGATGTCACCCTCCAGTGGCGCATCGTGTTGCAGTGGACCGACGACGGTCCCGAGCTGGTCCAAATGACCGACTACCACGACTGAGGGAGACCGTGATGGGAACGCAAAGCGAGCGCATTGAACGACAACCCGGGGAACGCACGAGCAAGCCGATACATCCCGGCGAGATCCTGAGCGAAGAGTTTTTGAAGCCGGCGGGCATTTCGCAATCCGAGCTGGCACGCCATATCGAGTGCGACGTGAAGACGATCAATCGAATCGTCAACAAACACACCGGCATTTCGCCGGAGATGGCGCGGAAGTTGGGGGCTGCCCTGGGGCCGACTCCCGAGTTTTGGTTGGACCTGCAACAAAAG
>CAZRLK010000040.1:0-34079 GCA_964600555.1 uncultured Bradymonadales bacterium | reverse complement strand
GGGCCGAGTCGACTCGTGGCTCCTTGGCGCTCGCCCGTCGCTTTGGTAGAGGGGACCGCGTTCATCGTCCTCCGCCAAGCCGACTCTGTGTAGCAGGTGTACGTCATGGAGAAGTTCGTCATCGAAGGGGGCCATCCGGTCGAAGGTCGGGTGCGCCCGAACGGCAACAAAAACGAAGCGCTTCCGTGTCTGGCAGCGACGCTGCTGACCGACGAGCCGGTCGTGTTGAACAACGTCCCGCGCATCGCGGACGTCGACGTGATGCTCCGGGTCATCGAGGATCTCGGGGGCCGGTACGAGTGGGAGGACGACCACCGGGTGCGGGTGCAGACGGCCGAGGTCGAGACGACGGACCTCGACCGGCAGCTGTGCAAAAAGATCCGATCGTCGATTCTGTTCGCCGGGAGCATGCTGGGACGCAAAGGGGGATGTCGACTGCCGCCCCCGGGGGGAGACGTCATCGGTCGCCGCCGCGTCGACACGCACTTTCTGGCGCTGCGCGAGCTGGGGGCCGAGATCGGCGTCCACCCGGAGGGCTACACCTTCGAGGCCGACGGACTCAGGGGGACGGACGTGTTCATGGACGAGGCGTCGGTGACGGCGACCGAAAATGCCGTGATGGCCGCTTCGTCGGCGAAGGGGACGACGGTGTTGCAAAACGCCGCCTGTGAGCCGCACGTCCAGGGGTTGTGCCGCATGCTCCAGAAGATGGGCGCGCGCATCGACGGCATCGGGACGAACATCCTCGAGGTCGAGGGATCGAAAGACCTGTGGGGCTGCGAGCACACCATCGGGCCGGATTATCTCGAGATCGGGAGTCTCGCCGGTCTCTCGGCCCTGACGCCCGGGGAGCTGACGATCGAGGGGGTCGTGCCGAAGGACCTCCGGATGATCCGGCTCGTCTTCGAGAAGATCGGCGTCGAGACGGAACTGGGCGAGGAGGCGCTCGTGGTGCCGGGCGACCAGGACATGCAGATCCAGGACGACCTGCACGGCAACATTCCGACCGTCGACGACGCGCCGTGGCCGGCCTTTCCGACCGACATGATGTCGATCGCGATCACGGTCGCGACGCAGTCGGAGGGGACGGTGCTGTTTTTCGAGAAGATGTTCGAGGGGCGGATGTTTTTCGTCGACTCGTTGATTTCGATGGGAGCGCGGATCGTCTTCTGCGACCCGCATCGGGTGGTCGTCGTCGGTCCGAGTCAGTTGTACGGATCGACGCTCGAGTCGCCGGACATCCGGGCCGGGATGGCGCTGTTGATCGCGGCGCTGGCCGCCGAGGGGGAGAGTACGATCTACAACATCCGCCAGATCGACCGGGGCTACGAGCGCATCGACGAGAAACTGCGCAGTCTCGGAGCCTCGATCGAGCGCGTGCCGGTGAACGAAGAGACCGAAAAGCCGGAGTAAAGCGCGGGGAAGGCTCGGGAACAGCGCGGGGAAGGCTCGGGAACAGCGCGGGGAAGGCTCGGGTATTGCGGGGGAACTGCGTAAAAAGGCGTCGTCAATAGTCGATCGGCTCGACCCACTCGGCATCGGGGGGGAGGTCGGCGTCTCCGGCGACGAGGGTGGTGTCGGTGAGTTGCTCGAGGCCGTCGTGGAGGCGGTTGCGGAACGTGCGGGGCTCGATGGCGTCGGTGTGGTCGGTGTAGTCGGCGAGGCGGGCCATCGGTGCGCCGGGCATCCCGCACGGGACGATCATCGAAAAGGGGCGCATGTCGTTGGTGAGGTTGACGGCGGCGCCGTGGGTCGTGACGCCGCGGCGCACCCGCATGCCGACGCTCGCCAGTTTGCGCCGTGGCTCCTCGTCGTCGGTCCAGACGCCCGGGTGATCGGTGTCGTAGCCCGCCGAGACGCCGAAATCGGCGAAGGCCTCGGCGATGCAGTCGGCCAGGCCGCGCACCAGGTCGACGACGCCCATCCCCAGGCGTTCCAGCTCGACGACCGGATAGACGACGAGCTGGCCGGGGCCGTGGTAGGTCGCCTCGCCGCCGCGATCGATCGGAAAGACCTCGACGCCCCGCGCCCGAAGTCGCTCGCGGTCGACGAGATCGTCGTGTTTGGCGCGTTTGCCGAGGGTGACGACGGGCTCGTGCTCCAGAAAAATCAGCCAGCCCGCCGTCTGCTCGGGGACCTCGTCCTCGATCAACTGCTCGCGCAGCCGGTGCTGGAGAGCGAGGGCCTGGCCGTACGGCACCCGGCCGTAATCGAGCCGCGCGATGTCAGTCGCCGAGGGCATCGATGAAATCCGAGTCGACGGTCACGATCGGGGAGCGGTAGGTTTCGATGCCGATCCCGTGTTTGACCAGGAGTTCGACGAACGTCTCGCGGTCGAAGATCGTGATCGGGGCCTGGCTCTCCAGGCGCGCCCCGTCGACAGCCTGGTCGTCGATCTCGCCGAGGTGGATGGCGACTCCCTCGGAGGCGGAGTAGTGGCCGAGCGTCTCGCGCAGATCGTCGACGGCGTCGCGTTCGAGGGTGCGCCCGGTGTCGGTGACGACCCGGACGCAGACGCGCACGTCGGCGAGCCCCTGGCGTCGGTCGGCGGTAAAGAAGACGTCTCCCTCCGAGGAGCGCTTCGAGACCTTGATGTTCGAGTAGCCGAGCCGCTCCAGCAGGGTCAGCGCCAGATATTCGAGGGCCTCGGGAGCGATGTCGCGGAGGCGCTCGCCGAGCTGTTCCATCGACTCCTGGCGGATCTCTTCGGTCAGGCTCAAGACCTTCTGTTCGCGCTCGTAGACCGACGCCGAGAGGGCGCCTTTGGTCAACCACCAGTTGTCGGTGCCGTCGTGGTCGAACAGCGGTCGGTGACCCCGGTCGGCGCGGATCTGGTTGTCGTTGGCCAGCGCCGACTTGACGGTCGTGACCGGCTCGTGGGTGTGGAATTTGACCATCTTTTGCTCGAAGATGCGCTCGGCGAGTTCATCGATCGGCACCGGTCCGCCGCCGTTGGCCTCGAGGACCTTGTAGGCGGCCTTCGGGATTCCCTCCAGGCGGACGGGTCCCTGTTCGAGGTGGATCTGCTGGGCACTCGAGACGCTCGGGGCGGGGCTGGTCTTGCGACCGCCGTCGCGCGTGCCGGCCTCGGCGGGTTCGTTCGTCGCCGGAGCGTCGGTTTGCGGTTGGTCGTCGTCGCTGTCGCTCTCGGAGCGGCTTCGACGGCGACGGCGCTTTTGGTCTTCGGAGTCGTCGTCCCCGCGGGTACGTTTGCGCTTGCGCTTTTGGTTCCCCGACGAGTCGTCGGATTTCTTTTTCTTGCGCGTCTTCTGCGCCTTGTTCGTCTTGGAGCCGCGTGCCTGCCGGCGGTTGCCACCACCGCCCTGCGAGTCGGCGGCGTCGTCGGAGGACTCGTGATCCTCGGAGGCCTCGGAGCGATTCGACTCGTTCTGGTCGTTTTTCTGCCGGGTACGCTTGCGCTCGCGGCGTTGCTTTTGTTTTTGTTCGACTCGCTCGATGATCTCTTTGGCGCGGTCTTCGTCGAGCAACTGGAAGACCCCGGGGCGCTTCTGGTCGATGGCGGTTTGGTCGCTTTTCTGGACCTCTTTTTCGAGGCGCTTGCTCATCGTGTCGTTCGGGTCGCGGCCGACGTGCGACAGCAGGTCTTCACGGACCGCGATCTCGGTAATTTTCTTGAAGTGCAGGGGGCGTCCGGTACGGCGGAGAACTTCGACTGCGGCTTCGTAGAAAGTCATGGCGATACTCCTGTAGGTGTCTGCCGCGCGCCCGACTCGTCGAAGGGGAAAGCTGGCGAGGCCGTCGCGGGACGTATCGAACCGGCGGCGGCCAGGCAGTCCCCCCGAGAGATCGGGTTTTGCGGCGAAGGGTTTGGACATGTGAATGGCGTTGGTCGACTCCCCGTCGGCCGGAGGCGAAAGCCCTGCGCGCCGCGACGAAGCGGCCGAAAGGCGTCCGATCGTGCAGCTCCGGCGTCATCGTCGACGAGCGGCCGGCGGGAGAGCCGGGGGGCCGGTTGGTCGCACGCGCTCCGAACGGAAGCCCGAGGGGCCGACGCTCGCGGCATGCGACTGGCCGGCTCATTCCTCGTCTTCGTCCGAGGCGTCGGTCTGCTCGTCTTCGTCCGACGCTTCGCTCTGCTCGTCTTCGTCCGACGCTTCGCTCTGCTCGTCTTCGTCCGACGCTTCGGCCTGCTGGTCGTCGCCGTCGTCGTCGAGGTTGTAGCGTTTCTTGAAGCGGTCGACGCGTCCCTCGGTATCGACCAGTTTTTTCTGGCCCGTGTAAAACGGGTGGGTGAAGGCACTGACGTCGACTTTGATGACGTAGTGCTCGACGCCGTCGACCTCGCGGGTTTGATCGGAGGTGGCCGTCGAGCGGGTCACGACTTCGTGCTCTCCGTCTTTGAAGATGACGGGATGGTACTCGGGGTGAATGTCTTTCATGGCACTCCAGATGGGTTGCGGTTTCAATTTTCCACAATTAAGCGTTGGTCAATACTCGAACCGTCCGTAGATTGCAAGCGGCGAACTGCGGGCGGTTCGGGGCGGCGCGGGAGTGTCTGAAGATCCGCGCCTACCATCCGGTAAAACGCATGCTCGGGGGGGATCATTCCACGCCGCTCGTCGGGGGTGGGAGGGTCGCGTCGTCAGGTTCGCGAGGAGAGTCGATGGCAGTATCCGGTCCGACAATCGTGGCAGTGGATTCGCAGGAGCCCGGGGAGGTCGACGGGGAGGCGTTGCGTCCGGCGATCGAGGCGCTTCGAGCCGGGAAGCTTGTGGCGTTTCCGACCGAGACGGTCTACGGGCTCGGGGCCGACGCACGGAACCGGGATGCGGTCCGCGCGATTTTTGCGGCCAAGAATCGCCCGGAGGGCCATCCGTTGATCGTCCACCTCGCCGACGGTTCGCAGGCGGAGCACCTGGCCCGGGAGTGGCCGCCGGCGGCGGCGAAACTGGCGGAGGCGTGCTGGCCCGGTCCGCTGACGATCGTCGTCGGTCGCGGCCGGCGCATCCCGGAGGAAGTGACCGGGGGGATGTCGACGGTCGGGTTGCGGGTCCCGGCCCATCCGGTCGCCCGGGCGTTGATTCGAGAGGCGGGCGTGCCGGTGGCGGCGCCGAGTGCGAACCTCCACAAGCGCGTCTCGCCGACCTGCGCGAGCCACGTCGTCGAAGGGCTCGGCGACCGGGTCGACGTGGTGGTCGATGCGGGGCCGACCGAGGTCGGTGTCGAATCGACAGTCGTCGGCATCGACGGCGAGCGGGTCGAACTCCTGCGGCCGGGGATGATCTCGCGGACGACGATCGAGCAGATCACCGGGGAGACGATCGGCGAGGGGGCGGAGCCGGAGGGGCCCTCGGAGCCTCGTCCGTCGCCGGGGATGGCGGACAAGCACTATGCGCCGCAGGGTCGGATCCGGCTCCTCGACCGGGCGACCCTGCTCGGGCGTCTGGGCCGCGACGAACGGCCGGAGTCTCTCGGCGTCGCCCTGTTCGGCGAGGCCGGCGAACCAGGGCGACGGGATCGAGCGGTCGTCGTCGAGCGCCTCGCCGAGGACCCGGCTCGCTGCGCCCGCCAGCTGTACGCCGTGTTGCATCGGTTCGACCGGGCGGGCTGCGAGGAGATCTGGATCGAGCGGCCGCCCGACGGAGAAGGCTGGGAGGCGATCCGAGACCGGCTGGCGCGAGCCGCCGGCTGATCGGGGGCACGGCGGTGGCAGGCCCGCCATCGCCCCGCCTGACGGGCCTTTCGGCGATATCGGAGCTTGTAACGAGGGGACCGAGTGCGTACGCTTCATGGGCGGATGTGGCCGTCCGCGGCCACGTTGCGCGTCCCCCCGCAGCAACGTCACTACGACCAACCACTACCACCCACGAATCGAAGGAATTCGATGTCGACGACGACGGCGTCTACCGACTGGAGAAAAAAGCTACAGGGCCATTACCTGACAGGACGGTTTTTGGCGGTGCATCTGATCTGTCTGGCCGCGATCTGGACGGGAGTTACCTGGACGGCGATCGGATTGTTCGTCGTGCTGTATGCGGTTCGGATGTTCGCCATTACGGGTGGGTATCACCGGTATTTTTCGCATCGCACCTACAAGATGGGGCGGGTGATGCAGTTTTTGATGGGGGCGCTGGCCGAATCGTCGGCCCAGAAGGGGGTGTTGTGGTGGGCTTCGCACCATCGCCACCACCACACCCATTCCGACGAGCCGGACGACGTGCACTCGCCGAAGCATCACGGCTTCTGGTATTCGCACGTCGGGTGGATTTTCGATCCGGACTGGGCGGATACCGACGACCAGCGCATCAAGGATCTGTCGCGGTATCCGGAACTGGTCTGGCTCGATCGCTATCACATCGTGCCGCCGATTTTGCTGGGGACGGCCACCTGGTTTGTCGGGGGATGGAGCGGCCTGATCGTGGGGTTTTTCTGGAGCACCGTGGCGCTGTGGCACGCGACCTTCACGATCAATTCGGTCGCTCACGTCGTCGGCGATCGCCGCTACGAGACCGACGACGACAGCCGCAACAACTGGTTTTTGGCACTGATCACCTTCGGCGAGGGCTGGCACAACAACCACCACCACTACCAGGCATCGGCCGCCCAGGGGTTTTTCTGGTGGGAGTACGATCTGACCTACTACGTCTTGAAGGCGATGAGCTGGGTGGGGCTGGTCGAAGATCTGCGGACGCCGCCCGAGCACGTCGTCGACGACGAGCCGCACCCGGCGGTCGTCGCTCGCCAGCAGGAGAGCGACGAGCAGTCGCCGAAGGACGGCGGGCAGGCCGCCCCGGAGCCCTCGCAGGGGTTGGAGGGGACGGTCCGGGGGATTGGTCTGTCGGCGGCGAAGGCTCAGCAGGAAGCGAGCGAGAAAGTCCGCAAGATCGGTCTCGCGGCGACCGAACGCTACGACGATCTCAGCGACACGGCTTCGCGCCAGTACACGGAACTGAGCCGAGCCGCCTCCGAGAAGGTCGATACGATCAAGGAATCGGCGCGGGCCGCCCACCAGCAGGCCGGGGAGCGTGTCGACCAGGTCATCGAATCCCTGCAGGAGAATCCGACGCCCGAAACCTCGTAGGGGCTCGAGGCACCGCCGCCGGTCGACCCGGTGATCGGGCTTTCGGCCGGCGGGGGTCGGCCGATCGGGGCGATTGGGCCTCCACTCCACGTCGCGCGCGGTCTCATCCGCGCCAGTTGACAGGCGGACCTCCGAGGTTACGACTTGCCCGGCACGGGGAGTCGTCGGTTCGCCGGAATCGTTCGATGTCGAACTTTCTTTTTGCGGGGCGGGTCGCACGATCGACCTCTCGAGTCGTAGACTACCAGCGAGGAGTCACCATGGGTAAGATGCTCGACGGCGAGTGGATCACCGAGGAGGACTGGACGACCGACGACGAAGGGCGGTTTCAGCGCTCGGAGACGACCTTTCGGGACCGGGTCCGGGCCGACGGATCGACGGAATTCGAACCGGAGGCCGGTCGCTACCATCTTTACGTTTCGTATGCGTGCCCCTGGGCGCATCGGACACTGATCACTCGCCAGCTCAAGGGACTGCAGGAGGCGGTCTCGGTGTCGGTGGTCGACCCACTGATGGGGGAGGACGGGTGGGAGTTCAGCGAGGCCCCGGGGGCGATCCCGGATACGGTCAACGGGGCGGACTACCTGCGCGAGGTCTATGCGAGGGCCGATGCCGGTTACACGGGGCGAGTGACGGTGCCGGTGCTGTGGGACCGGCAGCGGGAGACGATCGTCAACAACGAGTCGAAGGAGATCATGCGGATGTTCGATCTCGAATTCGACGAGATCGCCGAACATCCCGAGGTCGATCTGTATCCGGAGGATCGTCGCGATGAGATCGACGAGACGATCGAGGCCATCTACCAGCCGATCAACAACGGCGTCTACCGGGCCGGATTCGCCGCCTCCCAGGAGGCCTACGAGACGGCTGTCGACGAGTTGTTCGAGGCGCTCGATCACTGGGACGAGCGGCTGGCGAACCGGCGGTATCTGTGCGGCGATCGGGTGACCGAGGCCGACATCTGCATGTTCACGACGCTGTATCGCTTCGACGCCGTCTACCACATCCACTTCAAGTGCAGCACGCGCCGGCTGGTCGACTACCCGAACCTGTGGCCGTACGCCCGGGATCTGTACCAGACGGAGGATTTCCGCACGACCTGCAACATGCACCACATCCGCGAGCACTACTACCGAAGCCACGAAACGGTCAATCCGCGACGCATCGTCGCCCGGGAGCCCGAGATGGACTGGGAGGCGCCCCATCACCGCGAGGCGCTCGAATCGTGACCGGCGCCCGAGGAGGCGTCATGCCTCGCGGCGGATCAGGATCGTCGTCCCCTGGTCGGCGCCGAAATACCTCTCGGCATTGCCGTTGTTGATGGCGATCTCGAGCTGGTCGGTCGAGCCGAAGTACGCCAGCGGCTGTCCGCCCTGGGAGTCCTCGAAGGTCTCCTCGAGAGAGACCCGGGTTCCGTTGATGGTGATGACGGGACGGGCGTCGTCGAGCCAGTCGACGAGTTCGGTGCGGCCGAGATTGGAGATGAGATTGCCGAAGCGGTCGACGTGGATGACGTGGCATTCGATCTGGCGTGCCTCGACGAAGGGATCGCACGGGGGGAGTCCCTTCAACGAGTCGGGATCGAGTTCGGGGCCGAGTTGCCGGATGTCGACCCCGTCGGCGAGGTGGGCGGAGGTGGGAGCGAAGAGGTCGCGACCGTGGAAGGTCGAGCTGACTCTCGACAAAAAGTATTCGTCGTTGGTCATCTCGACGACGGTCTCCGGCTGGCGGCGCCGCAAGACGAGTTCGAACAGGCCGTTGTCGGGGCCGACGAGCGTTCGGTCGCCGAGATCGACGGCGATCGCCCGACGTTCGCTGCCGACGCCGGGATCGATGACGCCGGTCAGGACCCCTCCCTCGGGGAGATAGGGGACGGCCGTCGCCGCGAGGTAAGCCCCCGAGAGGATGTTTTGAGGAGGGACTTCGTGGCAGAGATCGAGGATGCGGGCCCGGGGGGCGGTCTCGGCGATGACACATTTCATCAGGCCGACGTAGGTGTCGTCGAAGCCGAAGTCGGTCAGCAGTCCAACCGTCGGTCGCGTCATGGCATTCTCTCCGCGGGGCCATCCGCCGGTCGTTCCCGTCCGGCTGCCGGCCCCCTCTGGTGGAACGTGAAAAGACGTGCGAAGGACACGCCCTCGTTAGCATTTCGACAACCCGGACGGTCAAGGCGCAATTTTGTCCGGAGCGGCGGCAGACCCCGCGAGCCCGTGCGCCAGGGCACCGGCGGGCTTTACGTCGCTCGGGGCGTCAAGTAGGTGTGTTGGAGATGAACGACGTGGATCTGCTAGAGTCTCTCCGCCGACGACTCGAGAGGGAGAGCCGCCGATGCGAAGCCTGGCGAGGACAACGGGATGGGGGGTCGGGGTGGTGGCGCTGGTGGTGGCCGGATGTACCGCGGAGCCGACGGGCCCCGGTCCGGAGCGCGAGGAAGATGCCCGGGCGAGCGATGCCGACGTCGGGGACGTGCGGGCAGACACTCGCTCCTCGGGCCGCGACGTGGGGCGCGGGGACGCCGTCGCCGACACGCGAGACGGCGGGGAGCTGCCGCCGGTGTCGGTCTCGCCGGAGTGTGACTCGCTGCTCGAGGCGCACTGTGCGCTGCCGTGGCCGTCGCCGAAATTTCTCGAGGCGGACGACGACCGGACGACCGGCTACACGCTGAGCTTCGGCGACTCGACACTCCCCGCTCCGTCGGGGGGCGGCGAGAGCGTTGATCCGGCTCCGTATCGCCGGCTCGACGGCTACGGAGTGGGGACGCCGCTGATGGTCGCTTACCGGGACCTCGAGGCCGGCCCCCTGCCGAACGAAAACGAGATCGCCGAGTCGATGGACGAGGATGCCCCGATCGCGCTGTTTCGGGTCGACGGGGAGCAGCTCGAGCGGGTTCCGTACTGGGCGGAGCTGGATGCGAAGGCCGACGAGGAGGCCGACCGGCGGATGCTGTTGATTCGTCCGGCCGTCATCCTCCAGGAGGCGAGCCGGTATGTCGTCGCCATCCGCCAGCTCGACCGCGAGGATGGGTCCGGCGTCGAGCCGTCGGCGGCGTTCGAACGGTTGAGGGCCGGCCGCACGGAGGGTACGGCGCTGGCCGAACGCCAGGCTCATTTCGACGAGGTCTTCGGATTGCTCGAGGGCGCCGGCCTGGAACGCGACGAGCTTCTGTTGGCGTGGGACTTCCGGACCGCCAGCTCCGAAGCCCTGCACGGTCGCATGCTCGAGATGCGCGATCGGGGGTTCGAGGCGACCGGCTCGCGGGGCCCGGAGCTGACGATCGAGCAGGTCGAGCGGTTCGTTCCCGAAGACGACGAGACCGACCGGCCGGTCGACGACGACAAGGCGCTGGCGGTGACCGGAACCTTCCGCGTGCCGCGATTCGTCGAAGAGGACCGCATCGAGGGGACCAGCGGCTGGCGGTTTCACCTCGACGAGGACGGGGAATTGGCCCAGAACGGTTGGAAGGAGTCGCCGTTCTGGTTGGTCGTGCCCCACAGCGCGATCAACGCCGCCCCGGAGGGTCCGGCGACGGGCAACGGCGAGGCCCACGGGCTGGTGCAGTACGGGCACGGGCTGCTCGGGACCGGAGCGCAGACCGACGGGGGATTCAACAACGAGATTGCGAACACCCACGATCTGATCTTTTTCGGGTCGAACCTGTTCGGGATGGCGGAGTCGGACCGGCAGGTGGCGCTGGGGGCGGTGCGCAACATCTCGCGGTTCGTCTTCATGGCCGATCGCCTCCACCAGGGGATGCTCGAGTATCTGCTGTTGGCGAGGGCGATGCGCGAGCGGCTGGCCGAGACCGATCTGGCCGACGAGTACGATCTTTCGGTCGCCTCCGAGGAGACCTACTATTCGGGCATCTCGCAGGGGGGCATTTTCGGGGGGACCTACATGGCCCTCTCGCAGGATGTGACGCGGGGGCATCTCGGGGTGCCCGGCAACAACTATTCGCTGCTTCTGGAGCGGTCGGTCAATTTCGAGCCGTTCTTTACGATGATGGAGCAGACCTACCCGGAGCGACTCGAGCAGCTGGTCGGGCTGGCGACGATGCAGCAGTTGTGGGGACAGACCGATCCGGTCAGCTACATGCGCCACATCAAAGCCGAGCCGTTCGCCGAGACGCCGGCCCACGACGTGCTGCTGGCGCCGGCGAAGGGCGACCACCAGGTCGCTCCGTTGACCAACGAGATCGTCGCCCGGACCGAGATCGGCATCGAATTGATGGCGAACTACCCGCGAGAGGTCGATCTCGTCGAGCCCGAGCCGTTCCCGCACGACGGGTCCGGGATCGTCTTGTACGATTTCGGCAATCCGTGGCCGGCTCCCGGCAATCGCCCCCCCGACGACGAGACGTCCGACCCCCACGGCGAACCCCGGGAGGCGGAGTGGCACAATCGCCAGATGGTGCACTTTTTTCGAACCGGCGAAATCATCAACACCTGCGAGGCGGACGGCGACCCCGTCTGCGACCCCGATTGACTCTTTCCGATCTGGAGATGGTGCGATGGACGTCGACCAGTTGCGAGACAAGGCACGAACGATTTTCGAGGAGTACGATGCGAAATTCGCCGGCAAGCCGCGTGCGAGTCGCGACCTGGAGGTCCTGGACGGGCTGATCGGCGAGCTGGAGCGAGTGTTGGCGGAGGCGCGCTCGAAGCTCAACGGCGGGCGCAACGAGGAGCTGATCACCCTGATCGAACAGGCCTCGGAGAACCTCGAGATCTATCAGGACGAACGCGAGGCGATCCGGCAGGTCAAGCAGGGTGGCGAGGCGCCGGTGCGCGCGAGCCGTCTGGCGACCTGGGCGAACATCGAGTTTCACCGCTACCGCCGTCACTTTGCCGGGGAGAGCCGGGCGACGCGCGATGTCGCGCTTCTGAGCGAGATGATCGATCGACTCGAGGAGATCCGAGCGGCGATGGGGGAGTTGGCCGACGAACACGAGGTCGCGGGCCTCGGGCAGGATATCGAGACGGTCGAGGCGAACCTCGAGCAGTACCGCCGGGAGCGCGACCGGATTCGCCAGGCGCGAGCCGACGGATCGTCCGACGAGCGCGCCAGCTATCTGGCGGTGGCGGCGAACGAACAGTTCGCGATCTATCGAGATCTGTTCGCCGGTAAAAACCGGGTGACCCGCCGGCCGGCCCTTCTGGCGCGGGTGGTCGAGACCCTGGAGGATCTGCGCGACGCGATGGCCGAACTGGAACGGGAGGGCGGCAGCTCGGAGGAAAACCGCGACAATCTCGAGTTGGTCGAGGAGAATCTCGAGATGTACCGCGACGAGCTGGAGGCGATCCGCCAGGCGCGCTCGCAGCTCGACGCCGACGAGCTGGCGGCGCACCTGGGAAGTGCCGCCAACGAGACCTTCGAGGTGTATCGCGACCGGTTCGCCGGCGAGGATCGCCACAGCCGCGATCTGGACCGTCTCGGGCGGGTGTGCGACGAGCTGTATCACCTCGCCCGGCAGATGGCCGAGATCGACGAGCGAGAGGGGCTCGAGATGAACGCCGAGAACCTCTCGGTCGTCGTCGACAATCTGAGTCTGTACCAGCGCGAATACGACGCGATCGAGGATGCGCGCGGCCAGAGTTCGGTCGGCTCGCGCTGAGCCGAGCAGATACGAATGGCAGCGACCGGATGATGACGCCCGAAGCGGGAGTGATGACGATGACCGAGCAGGTGTGTGAACGAAGCCGACGCCGATGGAGCCGACGAGCGTGGGGAGTGTGTCTCGCGGCGGCCCTCGTGTGGGCGGCCGGCTGTGGCGGCGGTTCGGGATCGGAGGACGACGAGACGCCGAGCATCGATCTCGGCGTCGACGGCGGGATGGACGCCGGCGAGGAGCCGGGGGACGTCGAACCCGAGATCGACGGCGGAGAGCCCTCGGACGTCACCCGGGACGGCAGCGGGGACGCCGATGCGGAGGCCGACGCCGGCCCGCCGTGTCGCCTCGAGGAGCGCCGCCCCGAGATCGACCGGGACCGCGACGGGCTGCGCGACGAGTGCGACCGGTTCCCGTATCTCAATCACGGCGGAGACAACGTCGAGCAGGCCAACACCATCCAGGAAAACGAGGTGCGCTGGCCGAACGACAGCTACCTCGACGCCGAGGAAAACTACGACCTCGACCTGCCGGTCCGGATCGACGGCTCGATCGGGCCGGTCGAGGACTCCGGGGACCTCGACCACTATGCGATCGAGATCGAGGAGCCGACGGCGCTTTTGATGCACATCGAGGCCGAAGGCGAGGAGTTTTGGCCGGGGGCCGTGCTGACCGGACGCGAGGATCCGAACCGCAACAAGCGAGTGCAGTTGATCGGTCCGGAGTCGGGGCAGAATGCGACCCGGGAGATGTTTCTACCGGCGCCGGGCCAGTACATCTTTGCGGTCTCGGACGTCCGCAATCTGATCTCGAGCAGTTCCGACGTCGGCGGGGGCGAGGAGTACGACTATCAGGTCCACGTGACGCAGGTGCCGTTGCCGGAAGCCCAGCAGGCCGACGTGCCGGGCTCCGGGACGCGCCAGTACGACGAGCGGCTGCACGTCTACCGGCTCGACGCCTCGCAGCTCGACGGGGTACGGATCGACGCCAACGGGATCGGCGTCGGCGAGCAGTCGGCCCACAATCCGGTGGTCACCGTGTTCGATCCCGACACCGAGCGGACGCTCGCCTACACGCTGCAGCAGCAGGTCGACGAGGACAACCAGACCGTCTCGTTGACGACGGCGCTGCCGGAGGGGCTCGACGAGGTCTACGTCATCGACGACCACTTCAGCCAGACCGGCGAAACCTCTTCGAAACTCGATTTCACCGAAGCGGCAGGCACCAGTGAACCGGAGACGATCCAGTCTCCGCAGGACGGGCGGGCCGACGACCTGGCGTGGCTGCAGCCGGGCGTCGAAATCGCGGGCACGATCGGTCCGCCGCGCTCCTCGGGCCCGACGGAGTTGAACGAGGACGTCGACTACTATCTGTACTCGGCGAAGCGCGGACAGACCGTCGAGGTGACGGTCACGCCCGAGGAGGGGAGTCAGCTTCGGCCGGAACTGACGCTCGGATGGTATCGGATGCAGACCAGCGGCGGCAGCTTTTTTACCACCTTCGACGGCCACTCGGTGTCGCAGGCCGCCGAGGCCGGCCAGGCGCGCAGCGTCGAGTTCATGTTCACGACGCGCACCGAGGGCGAAGTCGCCTTCCAGCTTCGGCACGGGCCCAACAGCGGCACGGACTTTCCGGTCGGAGGAGACAAGTACGGCTACGAGATCGAACTCGAGGTCGTCGAACCGGACGCCACGGAGGTCGCCCCGATTCCCGGTGAAGCGAGCGCCCCCTTCGAGGCGGGCGAGATCGGTTACTATTCGATCGATCCGCCCGACGGGGAGATCGTGCGCCTCACGACCGAGGCGCCGGGGGGAGCGTCGCTCGACCTGCGCGGCGACCTGGCACGCCGCAGTGACTGGCAGGCGATCGGCCCCCAGTTCGGGGGGGTCGAATTTCACAGCGGGTCGGGGGAGAGCTTTCTGTACGCCGTGCGCGACGACGACGGTCGCGGGACGGACGGCCAGGAGGTGACCGTGCAGGTCGAAACCCAGTCGATCGACCCGCTCGGCGAGCTTCCGTCGACGGCCGACGGCTCGCTCGATTCGGGGGACGCCGCCGCATTTTATCGCTTCGAAGCCGAGGAGGGCGAGCGCATCGACGCCCGGGTCCGGGCCACGGAATTCGACCAGAGTCTGACGGTCTTCTCGCTTCCCGACTACCGACAGGTCGGCCAGGGGAGCGGGCAGGCAGTGTTTCGCGCCGAGCAGACCGGAACCTACCTCGCCCGGGTGACCTCCGGCGGCTCCGAGGGCGGGCCGTTTCGGCTCGGCGTCGAGGCGATTTCGGCGACTCAGCCCGACGAGTTGCCGGCCACCGAAAACGGGACGCTCGACGAGGCGCCGTTCGGGGACTGGTACAAGATCGATATTTCGCCGCAGAACTTCTACCAGTTCCAGCTCGAGACGAGCGGCAACGAGGAGTTCGACGGGCGCCTCCAGATCTTCGACCCCTGGGAGATGGAGAGTCTCGCCGGCGGCGGGACCGGGACCCGCAAGGTGCGACCGGGCTACGACGGCCAGTTGTACGCGCTCGTTTCCGACGCCGACAATCGCGCCGGCTCGGATTACGACTACACGTTGACGCTGCGCGAGCGACAGGTCGAGGAGATCACCCCCGGGCAACCGTCGAGCGGGACCCTGTCCGACGGCCAGGGGCGGATGCTGTATCTGTTCGACACCGAAAACGGCGGGGCGGTCGACGTCGAGGTGACCAGCCAGGGGCCGTGGACTCCCCGGGTCGAACTGGTCGAACAGGGAAGTCTCGAGGCGGTCGAGGACGTCGAGGCGCACAACGGGAAGGTGCGCTATGGGAGTTCGGTGGCCGGGTCGTACGCCGTGTGGGTGGAGGCGACCGACACCGAGCGCTCCGGGCCGCTGGAGTTCGATATCTCGGTGCAAAACCACCCGATGAGCGGGACGACCGACGAGGACGAGCCGAATGACGATGTGAGTGAGGCGCCGGCGATCACGGAGTTTCCGGCGGCGGTCGACGGGGAGATCGGACCGGCGGACAACGACCGGGACAACTTTTCGGTCGCCCTGCAGGCGGGGCAGAGGATCTGGATGCTGCCGATCCCCCACGACCCCGATCTGCGCTACTCGATCCGCCCGACGCTCTCGCTGCACGGCCCGGGAGGCGGCCAGCAGGCGAGCAACCGCATGGACGGGTTCGGCTGGTTTCCCGCCCTGCACGCCGAGCGTGTGCCGACCTCCGGGGACTGGACGGTGCGCCTGCAGCGCTGGCAGAGCCAGGAGTCGGGAAGTTACTATCTGTACATCTTTCGCGGCGAGGCCTTCAGTGCGACCGAATCGGAGCCGAACAACGACCGGAGCACGGCCCAGCAGCTCGGAGAAATCGACGCCCCGGCGCGCATCGAGGCGACCGTCGACAGCAACGACCCGACTGACTGGTACGAGTTTCAGGTCAAACGCGACCTGGAGACGCTGCGTGTGTTTCTCGAAAACGCCCAGCCTGGCCACAACCTGGTGTTGACCGACGATGCCGGCAACCAGATCGGTGCCTCGGGTCCGTCGCACGACGGCGATACGCTGCCGGTCGTCACGGCCGAGGACATCGAGGCGGGGACGTACTATCTGCAGGTCGGCCAGGGCGACGGCGGGGGTTCGCTCGACGTGATCATGTGGCAGGAGCCGTAGCGGCTGGCGAGTGTGGCGAGGAGCCCGTTCCTTTCGACTGGCGGGCAGATGTGCTAGCTGGCCTCCAACAGCATTCTTGCGCCAGGTGCGAACATTGCCCCGCGATTGCGGGGCCGCCGAATCTTCGCAGATGGTCCGTGCAGATGGTCCGTTCGGGTTCACCCCCGAAAGCGACGGCCGGGCCTCGTCAACCGCCGGCTGATGGAAGCGACGCAAGGGCGCCGTTCGCCCGCCGGATGCGAGGGGCACGTGCCGCGACGAGAGTGCACTGCGAGCAGACTCGACCGAGGCGAGGAGAGGGCCGTGGGATTCGATGCCGAGACCCTTTGGCTGGACGGGGAATTTGTCGACTTCGAGAAGGCGAACGTCCACCTTCTGACTCACACCCTGCATTACGGGCTCGGGGCGTTCGAGGGAATTCGCTGCTACCGGCGCAAGGATGGCCGAAGCGCGATTTTCCGCCTCGAGGATCACCTTCGGCGGCTGTACGACACCTGTCGGATCGCCACGATCGAGGTCCCCTACGAGCGTGAGACCCTCGAGGAGGTGTGCCTGGAGGTCGTCCGGCGCAACGAGTTCGCCGACGCCTACCTCCGGCCGCTGGTGTTTCTGGGAAGCGGAGAGATGGGCCTGGGGGCGACCGGCAACGAGGTTCGGGTGGCGGTCGCGAGCTGGGAGTGGGGAGCGTATCTCGGCGACGAGGGACTCGAGCGGGGCATCCGGGCGAAGGTGGCGAGTTTCAATCGCCACCACGTCAACACCGCGATGGTCAAAGGCAAGATCAACGGCCAGTACGTCAACAGCATACTCGCCAAACGAGAAGCCAACCAGATGGGCTACGACGAGGCGATCATGCTCGACACCGAGGGATACGTCTCGGAGGCCTCCGGCGAGAACATTTTCATCGTGCGCGACGGAAGCATCTATACGCCGCCGGTCGGCAGCTCGATCCTCGAGGGGGTCACCCGGGATACGCTGGTGACCCTCGCCGAAGAGAGCGGCATCGAGGTCAACGAGCAGAAGTTCACCAGGGATTTCATGTACACCGCCGACGAGGTGTTCATGACCGGGACCGCCGCCGAGGTGACGCCGGTGCGCGAGATCGACGACCGGCCGATCGGCGGCGGGGCGCCCGGGGCGGTGACGGCGGAGCTTCAGTCGACGTTTTTCGACCACGTCAAGGGGGCGGCGGCGGGTCACCCGGAGTGGTTGACCCATCTGTAGACGGCCGCAGGCTCGTGGCTACAATTCGAGACGGAGTGCGTAGCTAGGATGTGACCTTTATCTGCAGGAGGACGACGATGGCGAGCATCGACCGTATCGCCGACATTCTCGGTGACGAAGCCGACGATCTTCTCGAGCACGACTCGGAGACGATCCCGAAAGAGGATCTGTACGTGCCCGGTCCCGATTACGTCGACGAGGTGATCGCGCAAAGCGATCGCAACCAGCGGGTCGTCAACAACCTCAATCGCATCTTCGAGCACGGGCGGCTCGGGGGGACGGGGTATCTGTCGATCCTGCCGGTCGACCAGGGGATCGAGCATTCGGGCGGGGCGGATTTCGCGCCGAACCCGAAGATGTTCGACCCGGAGCACGTCTGCCAGCTCGCCATCGAGGGAGGGTGCAACGCGGTCGCCTCGACGTTCGGCGTGCTCGGGTCGGTCGCCCACGAGTATGCTCACAAGATTCCGTTCGTCTGCAAGATCAACCACAACGAGCTTTTGAGCTATCCCAACAGCTACGATCAGGTCGAGTTCGGGACCGTCCAGCGGGCCTACGACATGGGAGCGGCGGCGATCGGCGCGACGATTTATTTTGGCTCGCCCGAATCGCGCCGCCAGATCGTCGAGATCTCGAAGGCCTTTGCCGAGGCTCACGAGCTGGGGATGGGAACGATTCTGTGGTGTTACGCCCGCAACAAGGACGCGTTCATCGTCGACGGCACCGACTATCACGAGGCGGCGGATCTGACCGGGCAGGCCAACCACCTCGGGGCGACGATCCAGGCCGACATCATCAAACAAAAGCAGCCGACGCTGAACGGCGGATTCAAGGCGATCAAAAACCCGTCGGCCGACAATCCGAACGGCGAGCGGTTTTGTCGCCGAGACGAGCGGATGTACACCGAGCTTGCGACCGACCACCCCATCGATCTGACACGCTATCAGGTGCTCAACAACTACATGGGGCGGGTCGGCCTGATCAACAGCGGGGGAGCCTCGGGCGAAAACGATCTCCAGCAGGCGGTCCGCACGGCCGTCATCAACAAGCGGGCCGGGGGCATGGGACTAATCTCGGGGAGGAAGGTGTTCCAGAAACCGATGGACGAGGGCATCGACGTCCTGCGAGCGATCCAGGACGTCTACCTGTGTGGCGGCGTCACCGTCGCCTGATCCTCGAGCGGCTCTCGCGGTGGTTCGCCGCGGGAGCCCCCGCCGATCCTCTCGGTTTGTCTCGCGCCAGTCGGTCTCGCCGGTTTGAACGATCGTCTCCTGCCGTTGTTGTTCGGGGTGTTTGTCGTCGCTGTGCTACCGGCCTGCGAGAAGGACGAGACCGAGGGGGGATTCGTGGTCGTGATGGACGCCAAACCCGAGAACCTCGACCCGCGATTCGCCATCAGCGACGCGAGTCTCGACCTGCTCGGCATGGTCCATGCCGGGTTGCTGTCGTATGACACGCCCAGTGGGGAGCCGGAGCTTCGTCTCGCCGAGTCCCTCGAGCAGACCTCGCCGACCAGCTACGAGGTCGTCCTCCGCGACGATATCTATTTTCACGACGGGGAGCCGGTCACCGCCGAAGATGTCGAGTACACGCTGACGCAACTCGACAGCGATCGGGTCCAGAGCCCGAAGGCCAAGACGGCGCGTCTGATCGAGGCATTTCGCATCGACGACCCCCGGCACTTTACGATCGAACTCGAAGAGCCGTATGCCCCGTTCAAGACGAATCTGGCGATGGGCATCGTCCCCGAGCACGTCTGTGCGGGGCACTCGGAGTGTCCCGGCGAGCCGATCGGCGCCGGCCCCTTCGAGTTTGCGGGCCGGGAGGGCGATCACACGTTCGTGCTGCAGGCGAACGCACGGTATTTCGAGGGGGCGCCCCAGATCGATCGACTCGTCTTCAAGGTCATCGAGGACGGCAACACCCGGATGCTGTCGCTGTTGGGCAAACAGGTCGATCTGGTGCAAAACGCGGTGCAACCACTGATGTTGCCGGTCGTCGAAGCGGCCGAGCATTTGAAGATCGAGACCGACGAGTCGTTCAAGTACACCTACCTGGCGTTCAACATGCAGCACCGGGTGCTCGAGAACCGGAAGGTCCGTCGGGCCATTGCCTACGGGATCGACCGGCAGGCCATCATCGAGCACAAGTTTCGAGGGCATGCGACGCGGGCGACCGGGCTGTTGCCTCCGTCGCACTGGATGTACGAGGACGAGGTCCGCGACTACCCGTACGACCCCGACAAGGCGCGCCGTCTGCTCGACGAGGCCGGGTATCCGAATCCGGACGGCGAGGAAACCCCTCGATTCCAGATCGATTTCAAGGTCTCGGCCCAGAAGTTTCGCAAATCGATCGCCCAACTGATCGGCCGCCAGCTGGGTCGGATCGGCATCGATGTGCGGGTCCGATCGTACGAGTGGGGCACGTTTTTCCACGACGTCAAGAGCGGCAACTTCGAGCTGACTTCGCTTCAGTGGGTCTCCGTGCGTCCGAGCATGTATCGCTGGATCTTTCACTCCGAGAACATCCCCTCCGAAAAGAAGCGCTCGGCGGGCGGCAACCGGGGGGCGTACCGCAATCCGGAGCTCGACGAGCTGCTGGACAAAGCCGAACGAACGACCGATCGAGACGAGCGCGAGCGGATCTTCAGTCGAGTCCAGAAGATGCTCGCCCGGGATCTGCCGTACGTTTCTCTGTGGCACGAGCACAACATCGCGATCATGAAGCGCGGGGTGGAGGATTATTTTCTGACCCCGAATGCGCGATTCGAAGGATTGAAGGTCACCCGACCTGCGCAAAGTGGCGCCGGTGAGACCGCCGAGGAGTCGAGATGAGCCATCCGAGTCGGGAAAGCAGTGGCGAGGGGGAGTTCGAGTGGGCCGAGTTCTCGAACTGGATTCTCGCCGGGATTTTGATCTTCGTCCTCGGAGCCTACGCTCAACGGTATCTCAATCCGGCCGGCGCGAGGGAGTTGATGGGGCGTGCAGCGCCGACCCTGCAGCTACCATCGGCCCGCGGCGACGAGACCCTTCGCCTCTCGGAGTACCGCGACCGGGTGGTCGTGCTCGACTTCTGGGCGACCTGGTGTAAGGTCTGCGAACAGCAGATGCCGAAGCTGAAGGCAGCCGTCGACCGCCCGGAATTCGACGGCGAGGTCGCCGTCGTCCTGGTCAATACCCAGGAGTCCGGCGAGGATCGGCAGGCGAAGGTGCGCCGCTACCTCGAGAACCGAAAGCTCGACTACCCGACGGCCCTGGACGACGGCACGGTGATGCAGCGATACGGTGTCCAGGGGCTTCCGACGATGGTGATCGTCGACCGGAACGGGGAGGTCGCCCACGTCGGGGAGGGGCTGCATCCGACGGAGGAGATCGTCGGTCAGTTGAGGCAGATCCTCGGTTCGTAGGCGTGCGGCGCGGTTCGGCCCCTCGGATCACTGGTCGAGATCGAGCTTCTCGACGTTCGGGGCGTCGGGATACTCCGAGGCGGGCCTGCGCCGTGTCAGCAGGATTGGAACCAGCGCCAGCAAAAACAGCGACGTCGAGGTCACCGCCAGAAGCGGTGCTTTGACCAGCAGATAGGGAAGCAGGGCGGCGGCCAGGAACAGACCGCCGAAGGCGACCCGAAAGACGCGCGTGAGCTGAAGTCTTTCCGCCGTCGTCAGCCAGTTGAAATAGCGGGCGGCGGCCAGGTACGCCGCGGCGCACACGCCGAGCAACAGAACCGAGGCGACGCTGAGCAGCGTGCTCGTCAGCCAGATCGAATCTCCGTCCAACACTCCGATCAGTGGCGCCGAACCGGCCGTGCTCCACATGGCTTGACTCCCGGCGAGGGGGGCTGTTCATCGTGCAGCCCTAAACATATGCAAGCCGCGTGCCGGTGCAACGTTTTCGCGCGCGGCCGTTGGGGAGCTCCAGAGGGAAGGAAGGCCGAGACGGGAGCGGAGAATCCGGTCGGGTCCGACATTGATGTCAGGGGGCGGTGCAGACGTTCCGTACCCGCAGCGATTCGGGAGCCGCGGGCGAGGAGTGGGACGCCGGACGAGATCTACTCGACTGGCGGCCGTCGTGGAGCATCGATTGCCCATCGGCGGCGAGCTGCGCCGGGCGGGCCGCAACACGGGCGTCACTCTCCGGCATCGGGCTCGGTTGCAGCCGGGCTGTCGGCGTCGCCCGATTTCCCGGCGGCCTCGCCGCGAGCTTTTCGACCCTCCTGGTCGCCGAGTTGATCCGGGTCGAATTTCACGGCCCCGAGGCGCTGGTCGAGGCTGTCGAAAAACTCCCGAATGTTGCGGGCATTCTGTCCGAAATCCCCCTCGCCGATCCGCGAGGCGCTTCGGACGCGCACCCGGGTGACGAATTCGGTGACCGGCTCGATCCAGACGGTCACGTCGTCGACGAAGCCGAATACGTAGGTTTGATGGGTCGCCTGGAGGGTGTGATCGGAGGAGTCCGTCGAGACGACTTCCCAGCGCTGCATCGAGGCGATTGCTTCGCGAGACTGCTCGAAGACGCGCCGGGGTTCGGCGGAATAATACTGCGGCTGGATGTCCGGGTACTCCGGCGTGCTCCCGGTCTCGACCTCGTTGATCACCGGCCAGATACTGGCCGAGATCAGGAGCCCGGCCACCACCAACACGACCACGATGCCGAGAATCGTCAGCATCTGTCGTCTCATCGAGTCTCCGCGGCAATCGTCATGACTTCCTCGAAGGTCGTGGCGCCGTCGGCGAGTTTACGGACGGCGGAATCCCGCAGCGCCATCACCCCTTCGGCCCGGGCCGCCTTGCGGATCTCCGGGGCGTCGGCCCGGCGGCTGATCAACTGCCGGATGGTGTCGTCGACGGGCAGCAACTCGAAGATGCCGGTCCGACCGAAATAGCCCGTCCCACGGCACTGCGAGCAGCCCTCTCCGTACTCGACGGGCAGGGTCTTGTCGGAGCGGGGCGGCAGGTTGATGCCGAGTAGCTCGGCCTGCTCCTTCGAGAGCGTCTCTTCGGCCCGGCATTTCGCACAAATCGTACGCACGAGCCGCTGCGCCATCACCCCGACGAGCGTCGAACTCAGCAAAAAGGGTTCGACGCCCAGCTCGAGCATCCGCGAGACGGTCGACGAGGCGTCGTTGGTGTGGACGGTACTGAAGACGAGATGCCCGGTCAGCGCCGCCTGTACGGCCATCTCGGCGGTCTCCTGGTCGCGGATCTCGCCGACCATGATGATGTCCGGATCCTGGCGCAGGACGTTGCGAAGAGCGTTGGCGAAGGTGACGTCGATTTTGCGCTGGACGAGTACCTGGTTGAATTCCTCGCAGACCATCTCGATCGGGTCTTCGATGGTCGTGATGTTGACGCGCGGGCCGGCGAGACGTTTGAGCGTCGAATACAGGGTGGTCGTCTTGCCGCTTCCGGTCGGGCCGGTCACCAGAATCAGCCCCTCCGGATGGCTGATGAAATCCTCCCAGGTCTGCAACCCGGACTCCTCGAAGCCGAGATCTTCGAATTGCTGGATGAGGGCCTGGGGGTCGAAGATCCGGATGACGAGTTTTTCGCCGAAGGCGACCGGCAGCGTCGAGACGCGCAGTTCGACCTCCCGCCCGTCGCGTTCGGTTTTGATGCGTCCATCCTGGGGGCGGCGCTTCTCGGAGATGTCGATGCGAGCGAGCATCTTTAGCCGGCTGACGAACGGCCGGTGGATGGCGCGCGGGAAGGTGTAGATGTTGTGCAGGACCCCGTCGATGCGCAGCCGGACGACGGTCTTGTCGCGCTTGGGCTCGATGTGAATGTCGCTCGCCCGCTGGTCGAAGGCATAGTGCAGGAGGTATTCGACGGCCTTGACGATCGGGCGGTCGTTGGCGTCGAGATTCTCGGCGTCCGACAGCTCGACGAGCTGCTCGAGGTTGCCGATGTCGACGCCGATCGAGGCGTCCTGTTCGGCGGCCGAAATCGACGAGCGCAGCCCGTAGATCTCGGTGATCAGCTTCTGGATGATGCTCTTCGGGCTGACGACGATCTCGATCGGCTCGTCGATCGCGTCGTCGAGCTGGCGCTGGAGCTGCCGGTCGTAGGGATTGACCACTCCGATGATCAGCTCGCCATCCCGGCGCTTGAGCGGCACGCAGGAGTGGTGGCGGGCGAAGGGCCGGCTGATGGTGCCGGCCATCAGTTCCATGTCGATATCGAGCGGGTCGGGGCGATGGTACGCCACCCCGGCGTCGTCGGCGACCGCTCGGGCAATGCGGTCCTCGTCGAGGACCCGCCCGTCGGGGCTGGTGAACTGGAAGTGAGCGACCACCTCGTCGGGGCTGACCTGGTAGCGCTGGGAGCGTTGCTGCCCCTGTTTGGAGACCTGCTTTTTGAGGATCTTGGTCCGGACGGACGATTCCTGCTCGCGGACCTGTCTCGCCTGCTGCTTGGTCAGCAAATCGCGCGAGAGAAGCAGGTCGAGCAAGTACTCGACCGTGTAGCGGATCGGTTTCTGGCGGTCCGGGGCGGAACTCATCATTGTGGTGGCAGTGAGAATCGGCCAGCGCCTCGTCCCATCTTAGAGGCGAAGGCGGCGGTTGTCATGTTCACGGGCGTCGGGCGTCGGGGCGGGCGTAGTCACGAGAGTCGTCGGTCGAGGGTGCGGATCGCCCGATCGATACCCTGTTCGAAAACCTCGGGGGCGGTCAGCAGGCTCACCACGAGGTGTCCGTCCGGTTGTAGATCGTAGAAAAACCCCGGTTGCACGAGGACCGACGATTCGTCGACGAGTTCGATGACGAATTCGGCCTCGTCGATGTAGCCAGGTGTCCGGACGATGGCGTACCAGCCGGCTTCGACCGGATAGCGGGACAGGGCGGGGAGGTCGGCGAGGGTCTCGTCGAGGGTGGCGAGGTTGCGGGAGAGTCGTCTCCGAGCATCGTGGTGGTAGTCGTCGAGATTGGCGAGGATGGCCGGGGTGGCGAGCTGCGTCGGGGTAGAGGCCGACAGATAGGTGTCGGCGACGAATTCCAGGTGTTCCAGGCTCTGCTCGAGGCGGGCGGCCGGACCGTCGACGGCGATCCAGCCGAGTTTCGCGCCGGGGAGGCCGGCCGTCTTCGAGAGGCCTCCGAGCGCGAAGGTCAGGGGGCGATTCGCGTCGGACAGATCCGTCTGGGTGCCGAGCACCGAGTCGATGCGTTCCCCGTGCTCGACGTCGAAGTCGACGAAGACTTCGTCGACGACCAGCGGCAAGTCGTGCTCGGCGGCGAGTCGCCGGAGATTGGGCCACTCCTCGTGGGGGCCGAGATGGCCGGTCGGGTTGTTCGGGCGGACGGCGAAGATCGCCGCCGGGGCATGCACCGAGTCCAGAAGGCGGCGCAGCTCACCGAGATCGGCGCGCCAGCGCCCCTCGAAGCGAAGGGGATAGGCGAGCGACTCGACCGCCTCGAGGTCGAGGAGGTGCTCGAACAATGGATAGCTCGGCGTTGGAACCAGGATCGTGTCGCCCGGGTCGGCGAGGAGTTTCGCCAGCCACCCGTACGCCTCGCTCGTACTGGCCGTGAGGACGATGTGCGAGGCGGGAATCGAGGCGCCGCGTTCGGACAGATACTCGGCGACGGCCCGACGGGCGGCGGGAAGTCCGGCGGCGATCGGCTCGTAGGGTCGGTCGGCCAGCTCGCCGGCGGCCTCCCGGAGGTGGCGGCTCATCTTCCGTCGGTGTTCCTCGAAGCTGTCGCTGGGATTCGAAAAGGTCAGATCGAGGAGCCCGGTACCGGCCTCCTCGACCGCCCGCTCGAGTCGTCGGGCGAAGCTCGTCGGGCTCAGCCGCTCGGGAAATCGTCGGGTGCTCCACATGCCGTCCTCCGGGAGAAAGCCGGGTGTTTTCCGGGACCGGACCGGTCGGCGCCCGGATTGACACGATCACGTCCGCGCAGCTACGTTCATGATAGAGATTGGCCGACGTGACAATGTGAATTTTTTGAGGATACGGGCTCCATGGCTACGAAGGAATCATCTCGTCGGACGACCTCGAACAAGCGCGGCGCCCGCAAGGGGCTGACCCGCAGCAAGACGATCTCGTCGAGGAAACTCTCCGGGGCGGATTCCGACGAGGAAAAGGCCTTTCTCGACCTCGACCAGGAGCGCCCCGACACCCGGGAGGACTGTCGGCTCTCCGAGCGCCCGTGTCCGTTCGTCTCCTGCAAATACCACCTGTATCTCGACGTCAATCCCAGGACGGGGTCGATCAAGTTGAACTTCCCGGATCTCGAAGTCTGGGAATTGCCCGAGACCTGCGCGCTCGACGTCGCCGAACGCGGTGGCATGACCCTCGAGGAGGTCGGCGAATTGCTGAATCTCACCCGCGAGCGCATCCGCCAGGTGGAATCGAAGGGAATCGACAAGCTTCGCGATGAACACGACGACGAGTTGACCTGAGGTGACTTCCGGCGAAGCTCTCGCCGGGTTGCACGCAAATTCCGTTGCCCGCCGGGTCGCTCTCGTCTCTCCAACAGCTTTCGAAAGGGGTTTTTATGACTGACGACGCGCCCTGTGCGCTGATCAGTGTCTCGAACAAGCAGGGAGTCGCCTCGTTTGTGCGCTCGCTCGCCGAACGAGGCTACCGCATTCTGTCGACCGGCGGCACCGCCGAGCGCCTCCGCGAGGGGGGCGTTGAAGTCGAGGCGGTTTCGGAGGTGACCGGCTTTCCCGAACTGTTCGACGGCCGCGTCAAGACCCTGCATCCGATCGTCCACGGCGGCATCCTCGCTCGCGAGGACCGGGAGGACGACCGCCGGGATCGTCGGAAACACGACATCCCCTCGATCGACATCTTGGCGGTCAATCTGTATCCGTTCGAAGAGGCCGTCCGCGGCGAATCGCCGGCGCTCGAGGAGGTCGTCGAGACGATCGACATCGGCGGTCCGACCCTGGTTCGGGCGGCGGCCAAGAACTTCGCCTCGCGCACCGTCGTCGTCGATCCGGAGGATTATTCGTCGGTGATCGATGCCCTCGACGAGGGGGGACCCGACCTCGCGATGCGTCGCCGACTGGCACTCGAGGCGTTCCGCCACACCGCCCGTTATGACGGCGTGATCTCGAACTTTTTCGAAGGCGAGATCGAACCGGAGGGGCATTGGCAGCTGCCGGAGTCCTGGTCGATCGGCATGCAGCGGACGACGTCGCTTCGCTACGGCGAAAATCCCCACCAGAAGGGCGCGCTGTACCACGAGGCCGGGTCGCGGCCGTGGGGCGGGTTCGAGAAACTGCACGGCAAGGAGTTGAGCTACAACAACCTGGTCGACCTCGACGCCGCCGTGCAGCTCGACGCCGAGTTCGATCGGCCGGCCGTCGCGATCATCAAACACACCAATCCGGCCGGCTGCGCCGTCGGCGACACGCTGGTCGAAGCTTACGAGCGGGCGCTCGAGTGCGACCCGATGAGTGCGTTCGGCGGGATCGTGGTCGCCAATCGCCCCGTGGGGCCGGAGCTCGGCGAGAAACTCGGCGACCGGTACTTCGAGGTCGTCGCCGCGCCGGACTACGAGCAGGGAGCGGTCGACGAAATCGCCACACGCGAGAGCGTGCGTATTCTTCGCATGCCCGAGCGGCTCGACGAGGTGCCCCGGATGATTCGCGCCACGACGCTGGGGTTCGTCGCGCAGACGAGCGATCCGCCGGTACAGTTCGACCCGGACGCCGTCGAGGTCCCGACCCGACGCGAGCCGACCGACGCCGAGATGCGCGGCCTGGCGTTCAACTGGCGGGTCTGCAAACACGTCAAATCCAACGCCATCGTGCTCGGCGGCGAAGAGCGAACGCTCGGGATCGGCGCCGGCCAGATGAGTCGCGTCGACGCCGTGCGATTCGCCGTCGACAAGAGCCGCCAGTCGCTCGACGGAGCCGTGCTTGCCAGCGACGCCTTCTTTCCGTTTCGCGACGGCGTCGACGCCGCTCACGAGGCCGGCATTCGGGCGGTCGTCCAGCCGGGAGGCTCGAAAAACGACGCCGAGGTCGTCGAAGCGTGCGACGAGCACGACATGGCGATGGTGATGACCGGCGAACGTCACTTTCGACACTAGAACACACGGGAGCTTCGGATGGACTTTCTCGTCGTAGGTAGCGGTGGACGCGAACATGCGCTCGCCTGGAAGCTCGGCCGCGAGGCCGCGGATCGGACGGTGTATGTCGCGCCGGGCAACGACGGTATCGCCACCGACCCCGACATCGACGCCCGGTGCGTCGACCTCGAGCCGGGGGACTTCGAGGGGCTCGCCGAGTTCGCCGAGCGCGAGTCGCTGGACCTGACGGTCGTCGGGCCCGAAGCGCCCCTGTGCGGCGGGATCGTCGACTATTTCGACGATCGGGGGCTTCCGATCTTCGGACCCCGGGAGGCGGCTGCGCGTCTCGAGGGCAGCAAGGCGTTCGCCAACGAGTTGATGAGCGAGGCGGGGGTGCCGACCGCCGACTACCGGGTGTTCGATGCACTCGAGCCGGCGCAAGCCTTCGTCGATTCCGCCGAGCATCCGCTCGCGATCAAGGCCGACGGACTGGCCGGGGGCAAGGGGGTCGTCCTCTCCGAGGACGCCGAGCAGAGCCGCGAGGTGCTGGTCGAATACATGGAGGAAGAGCGGTTCGGCCGGGCGTCGACGCGCGTCGTGATCGAGGAGTTTCTGGTCGGCGAGGAGATGTCGTTCATCGTCGTCTGCGACGGGGAGAGGGCGGTGCCGCTGGCGACGAGCCGCGATCACAAGCGCATCGGCGAGGGGGATACGGGCCCGAACACCGGCGGAATGGGGGCGGTCGCCCCGGCCCCGGGTGTCACCTCCGGGCTGGGGGACGAGATCATGGAGACGATCGTCTCACCGACGCTCGATCAGCTCCGAACGCGAGACATCTCGTACCGGGGGTTTCTGTACGCCGGATTGATGCTCACCGACGAGGGCCCGAAAGTTCTGGAATTCAACTGCCGGATGGGCGACCCCGAGGCCCAGCCGCTGGTGTACGCACTCGACGCCGATCTCGGGGAGGCGTTGGTCGATGCCGCGCACGGCCGGCTCGCCGCCGGCCGCAAACTTCAGTCCGCGCGCCACGCCTGCTGTGTCGTGCTCGCCTCCCGGGGCTATCCGGCTCCCGACCGCGACACCGGCCATCGCATCGAAGGGTTGGAGGAGGCGGCGCAGGTCGCCGACACGAAGGTCTTTCATGCCGGCACGGCACGTGAAGACGGGGGATTCGTGAACGCAGGAGGCCGTGTGCTGGGCGTAACCGGTCGCGGCAGTTCCCACGAGCAATCTCGAAAACGGGCGTATGACGCGGTCTCTCGGATCGACTGGGAGGGCATGCACTACCGCCGAGACATCGGCGAGTGAACACCGGCCAAACGACGGCGGCCCGAGCCGGAGCGCGAGCGAGTCCGAGACTCCGGTCGCCCCTCTCGGCGATGCGTGACCTGTCGGCCGGTTCTGAGACGGCCGAGGTGAATCAGGATGGGTCCTCGGAGTGGTCGTTGTCCTGCCCCGAGCTACCACCCTCCGCGCTCCCGTCCAGGCCCGCCCGTTCGTTCGGAAGATCGACATCGAAATCGTCGGAGGGGGGCGGCGGCGTATCGTTGCCGAGGACTTCGTCGAGGGCGTCCTTTTGGTCGTCCTGATTCCCGTCGCCCCGGAGGTTTTTTTGTTCGTCGGCAACCAGGGCTTCGAGACTGTCGTCGGATTGAGCCTTCGGGTCGTCGCTGCCGGAGGCACCGCCGAGACTGAGTGACAACTCCCGTTCGTCGTCGCTCTCCTCCTCGAGCGAGTCCAGCGCCTGGTCCAGCTCGTCGGACTCTTCTTTTTGAAATCCGGAGAATCCAGTCTCCCCCTCCCGGGGATCGGACTGGCTTTCGGCGGGATCGTCATTCAGGTCCGACAACTCCTGGGGGTCGGTATCCGCCTCGATGGTCGTCGGATCGTCACTCTCGAAGTCGGTCCGACCGGTGTCACTCGAGGCCATCTCCTCGGAGAGCTCGGAGAGGCCCGACTCCCGGTCCCGGTCGTGGTCGATCGTCGCATCCGAACGAGTCTGGTTCGGAGCCTCCGGGGGAGGCGCATGCCCCTGATCCTGGGCGGAGGTGTCCTCCGCGAGGTTGGCGCTGGAGAATTCTTCGGCGTCGAGCGAGTCGGCGCGCGAGTTGGCGTCGGGATCCTCGGAGGCCGGCTCGTCGAGCTCGTCGTCGATCGCCGAAGAGATTTCGCCGAGGTCCGACTCCGCCGCCTCGTCGGGATCGAGCACGGGCTCCTCGTTTACGTCTTCGTTCCCGCCGAACATCGCTTCACCGGCGGCCTCTCCCCCTCCGAACAGATCGTCGCCCTCGCCCCCGCCCCCGCTCAAGACGTCGTCGAACATCTGATCGACGTCGTCTTCGTCACTTCCGAGGGCAAATTCCGCAAACTCCTCGGCATCCTCCTCCGACATGTCGTCGTAGGCCATAATCTGAAGGCCGCCCTCGGTCTCTCCAACCTGTTTGGGCTGCTGGCCGTACGCGTCGGAGATGTCGTCGAGGTCGTTGAACTCCTCGTACTCGGCGCGGGCATCGGGCGTCGCCTCGATCGGGATCGACGGTTCACTTTGGACGCCCGCTGGTTGGGAGGCCTCGGACTGGCGGTCGGGATCGGCGGCAGCGTCGTCCGAATCCGAAGAGCTTTGCGCGGGCTCGCCGGGCGACGAAGAGGAGGCGGGGGTGTGCGCGTCGCCCGTCGGTTGTTCGTCGGGCGGGGAGTGCGCAGAGGCCGCCTCGTCGGCCGGAGTCGACGGGGCGCGGGATTCGGAGGAGGCCTCGGGGTCGGCCGGTTCGCCCTCCGCCGGCTCCTGGGAGCGGGCTCGGGCTCGTTTCAGGTCGACGATCTGGCCGATCAGTTGTTTCGAGCGCCGCGACAGATGGGTGTACTCGACGACCAAACCGGTCGGCCCGGGCCCCTGATCCGGGCCGCGGACCTGGCGGACCAGCCCCTCGCCGACCATTGCTCTCGATCCGTCGGCGAGCTTGAATTCAAATCGGACTCGGCTGCCAGTCGACTTGAGCTGAGCCTCATCGAGCGGAATGAACATTTTGTCCGGGAGGACGAACTGCGAGTACCCCTCGATGAATTCGTCGACCGACTCGTAGCGGAGCTGGGCTCGGAATACTGGAATGTTGGAGTCTGTCACGGGGACTTCCTCGGAGCAGCCACAGGGAATCTTCGGGACAGGTCCGCCCCGATCCTCCATGCGAGACACGCTCGGCATCGGGCCGCCGAGTGGTGTCCTTGTCGGCAGAGTCGAGTGATTGAACGAAGGAGACCGGACGGGTCTCGCGGTACCGAGAGTCGAGCCTGTCCGGTAAACACTTTTTAGTACGCGTATTGTATGCCGAGATCGATTCCCTGTACAAGCTCGAAGACTTCGGAGTTCGAAAACGCCGAGGCGCCCGGGCCGGAGAACCGACTGTGATACAGGCGGAACCGGTAGCCGGCGAGGGCTCGCAGGTCGTGGGGAAGAGCGTAGGCGAGTCCGAGGCGCGTCGAAAAGCCGTTCGTGTAGGAGCTCTCGCCGAACAGGGGGCCGCCCTGGCCGAAAAAGACGATCGGAATGAGCTCCAGGTGGGCCTGGGCGGCGAGATTGTCGACGAGGATCGGTTCGGTCAGCAGGCCTCCGAGCGCGATCGCTGTCGTCGAGATGGAGGGAAGCGTCTCGTTCGAATCGACCGTAAAGCGTGCGTGCCGAGTCGTCGCCTCGAGGCGAAACCGAGATCGGGTGTCGGAGGGGGAGGTGTCGAGAGTACCGCCGGCCCGGGCCATCAGCCCTCCTTCGATCTCGAGGTGCGTGAGGGCGACGTCCCGCCGGTTGCCGTCGTCGTTTTCGACGGTGAGCGACTCGAAGCCGTGATTGTAGCCGACGAAGAGGCCGAACGGGGCGAACTGCTCGTCGATGGCGCCGAACGGGAAGGCGGCGAGGTCGACCTCGAAGCCGGGATAACTCCCCGAATTGTAGCGCAGGACGGCGTTGTTGCCGCCGGTGGCCGAAAAGCTCCGATGAAAGAGCCGACCTCGGAGGCTCGTCCAGAGACGTACGGGCGAGGGGGTGGAGGTCTCGCCGCCAGTCGTGCCCGCCGCCGGCGATTTTCCATCCGGGCGTTGCTCGGCCTCCTCGGAATCCCGGGCGGTCGTTGCGGCTTCGGGTTCCGCGCTCTCAGAAGGCTCGGATGCCGCCTCCTTTCGACCGTCGTCGGGCGGAGCAATCGTCGGCTCGATCTCGTCGAGAATGTGCTCGGCCTGAGTGTCGGTGAGACCTCCCTCGCCGCGGTCGACCTCGAGACTTGCTGTTTCGTCCGCTCCCGGAGCCGACAGCAATTTGGCCGTGTAGCCTTTCTCCGCCGGGCGAAGATACAACAGAAAGTCGACCTCGGAGCGTTTCATAAAGGTCCGGAGTCCCTCGCGGTTCGACATGATTCCGCGCGGCTCCAGGTCGTGGCGTCTCAACTGTTCGACGAACCAGTTCTGGCGTTTGAGTTCGGTCGCTTCGAGCGTTCGAAGCTGCTCGACCAGGCGGTCGGTGCCTCCACCCGGGACGTTCAAGACGACGAGGCGTCGCTCCGGAGAGTTCGAGGCCGACGGCTCCGATGCGGAAGCTCGGTCGGGGCACGTCAAAACCAGCAGCATGCAAAGGCAGCCGGCGATCCAGTTCGGCGTGGCGCCGAGCCGAACCCGAGGCGAAGCGAGGTGGCACGTCGGAGAAGTCATTCAGGCGTTGTCGAATTCAAAGTCGTCGACGTCGAACTCGTCGTCGCTCCCGCTGTCGTGCCGGGTCTGGGTCGACTGGCTCTGGGTCGACTGGTGGGTCACCTGACTTTCGCGCGATTGGCTGGCGGTCGCCGAGCTCTGCTGGGCGCCTCCCTGTTCGAACTTGTCCCAGTCGGCACTCTGAGAGGTGGAGTCGACGCCCTTGACCCGGAGTTTGAAATCGTCCGGATTCGTCGACTGAGCCAAAGCTTCCTCGTAGGTGATCAGGCCCTGCTGGAGCAACTTCATCAGCGACTGGTCGAAGATCTGCATGCCGTACGAGTCGACGCCCTCGGCGATCTGTTCGGTGATGGTGCGAGCGGTCGCTTCCTCGAGGATCATGTCCCGGATCCGGGCGGTCGAGACCATCACCTCGACGGCGGGCACCCGGCCGTTGCCGTCGGCGCGGGGAACGAGTCGCTGGGCGATGACCCCTTTGAACAGGTTGGCGAACTGGTAGCGGGCCTGGTCGCGCTGGTGGGGCGGGAAGGCGGTGACCATCCGGTTGACGGAGTCGGCGGCGTCGACGGTGTGCAGGGTCGACATGACGAGGTGGCCGGTTTCGGCCGCCGTCAGAGCGATCTCCATCGTCTCGTGGTCGCGCAGCTCGCCGAGCATGATGATGTCGGGATCCTGGCGGAGCGCGGCGCGGAGGGCGCGCTTGAAGGACTTGGCGTCGCTTCCGATCTCGCGCTGGTTGACCACGGCGCGCTTGTCGCGGATGACGTACTCGATCGGATCTTCGATGGTGACGATGTGGGCGGTGCGCGACTTGTTGATGTGGTCGATCATCGCCGCCAGGGTCGTCGACTTGCCGCTCCCGGTCGCCCCGGTCGCCAGGATCAGTCCCCGGCGTTCCTCGGCGAGGGACTTGACGATCGGGGGGAGGTGAAGCTCGTCGATCGGCTCGACTTTGTAGGGGATGACCCGGAAGACCAGCCCGATGTTGCCGCGCTGCTGGAAGACGTTGACCCGGAATCGGCCGACGCCCGGGATCCCGTAGGAGAGATCGAGATCCATCTCCTCGTTGAATCGCTTCTTTTCCGAGGCGCTCATGATCTCGCCGGCCATCCGGCGGGTATCGGCCGGTTTGACGCGGTCGGCGTCGCGGACGGGAAGAAGCGACCCGTCGACGCGAAACAACGGGGGCAAACCAGCCTTGAGATGGATGTCGCTGGCGTTGCCCTTGATGGCGAGTTTGAGAATCTCGTTGAGATCGGGAGATTCTTCGTCGTCGGCCATGGTCCGCACATTCGTTTGTTCCAAAGATTAATGCCCTTTGAAACTAGCACCTGATCGTGCGGATGTCACGGGCCGCTCCCCCCTCTCCCCGTCGACCTCATGCCTCGGCGGCTTCGGCCTCTTCGTCACCTTCGGCGTCGGATTCGCCGTCGAGGCTCGGGAGGTTGTGGTGGTCTCGGATTTTTTGTTCGATCTCGTCGCGCATCTCGGGGTGCTCGCGGAGGAATTCTTTGGCGTTGGCGCGCCCCTGGCCGAGCCGTTCCTCGCCGTAGCTGTACCACGAGCCGGCCCGGTCGATGATGTTGAGGTCGGTCCCGAGGTTCAACAGATCACCCTCGCGGCTGATGCCCTCCCCGTAGATCAGCTCGAATTCCGCCTCTTTGAAGGGAGGCGCGAGCTTGTTTTTGACGACTTTGACCCGGGTCTGGTTGCCGATGACGTCGGAGCCATCCTTGATGGCGCCTGTCCGCCGGATGTCGAGGCGCTGGCTGCAGTAAAACTTCAGCGCCCGTCCGCCGGAGGTCGTCTCCGGACTGCCGAACATGACGCCGAT
>CAZRLK010000039.1:0-34872 GCA_964600555.1 uncultured Bradymonadales bacterium | reverse complement strand
TGTCGGATGGCTCGAAGTGATCTGCGGCCCGATGTTTTCGGGCAAGACCGAAGAGTTGATTCGCCGGCTCAAACGGGCGCATTACGCCGGGCAGGACTTGCAGATTTTCAAACCGAAACTCGACGACCGCTACGAGCGGGACGCGATCGTCAGCCACGACGACTCGGAGTTGCCGAGCGAGCCGGTCGAGACTGTCGAGGCGATGGAGAGCCGGCTCGACCCGTCGGTCGAGGTCGTCGGAATCGACGAGCTTCAGTTTTTCGACGGGGAGATCGTCGAGTTTTGCGCGGGTCTGGCAGATCGCGGCTGTCGAGTCGTCGGGGCGGGGCTCGACCAGGATTACCGCGGAGAACCGTTCGAGCCGATGCCCCATCTTCTGGCGGTCGCGGAGTATGTGACGAAACTCCTCGCGATTTGCGTCAAATGCGGCAATCCGGCCAATTACAGCTATCGGCTGGCGAGCGATCCCCAGCAGGTGCTGGTCGGGTCGAACGACGCCTACGAAGCTCGATGCCGGCGTTGTTTTCGAGACGGGTATCCCGCCTCTGAAGTCTCTTCTGAGGAGCGGTAGGATTATGAGCAGTGACCGACAGTACCGGGAGCTTCGGTTTCAACCGAGCGAAATCCCCCACGAATACGGGCCGAACGTCCACATCCAGCGCGACCCCCACTCGCTGACCCAGTTGGCGCGGCTGTGCTCACCGGAGATCGGTCAGCCTCGTTTCAATCAAATGCTCTCGTCGTTGTATCGGCGGTTGTTGCGGACCGTTGTCAACATGGAGTTTCCGCGCACCGAGGTGCGTATTCCCAGCCGGATGCAGGAAACGACCGATCGCGGGGTGTACCGCGGAAAAATCATCGACCCGGAGACGCCGGTCGTGACCGTCGACATCGCGCGCGGCGGAATCGTCCCGTCGGGCGTCTGCTATGAGGAGTTGAATCGGGTGTTGAGCCCCGAATGCGTCCGCCAGGATCACCTGTTCATGTCGCGGGTCACCGACGAATCCGGCGAGGTGACCGGGGCGAAGCTGTCGGGCGAGAAGGTCGGAGGGGCGATCGAGGATCACATCTTGCTGCTCCCGGATCCGATGGGGGCGACCGGCTCGTCGATGAGCAGCGCGATCGAGTTTTACGACGAGCAGGTCCCGGGCACTGCGGCGCAAGTGGTGACGATGAATCTCATCATCACGCCCGAGTTTGTGGAGCGGATGAGCGAGGCGCATCCGGAGGTCGAGGTGTACGCGCTCCGTCTCGACCGCGGCCTGAGTTCCGAGGACGTCCTGGAGACGGTTCCGGGGGAGCAGTGGAGCGAGGAACGAGGGCTCGATGCGAACGACTACATCGTTCCCGGGGGTGGGGGGTTCGGCGAGTTGATGAACAATGCCTGGGATTGACGGCCTCGAATGGACACTGATCGCGAACAGCAACGAGACGAGATGCACCGTGACTGAGGATTCTGAAAAACAGGCGCCGATCGCGGAGACGGCGATTGAGCCGATGCTGACGGCCGGCGAGATCGACGAGCGCGTTCGGGAACTCGGCGCCGAAATCACCCAGGACTTCGAGGGGAAGTCGCTGCATGTCATCGGGGTGCTCAACGGTTGCTTCGTGTTTCTGGCGGATCTGGTTCGGGAGATCGATTTGGACGTGACGGTCGATTTTCTCGGCCTCTCGAGCTATGGCGACAGCACCGAATCGAGCGGGGTCGTGCGGATGACCCAGGATCTCGCGATGGCCATCGAGGGAAAAGACGTGTTGATCGTCGAGGACATTGTCGATACGGGACTTACGATGAGCTACCTGCTCGACAATCTCCAGACTCGCCGGCCCGCCTCGCTGTCGGTCTGCTCGCTTTTGTACAAACCGGACAACCTGGAAGTTGACGTTCCGCTCGACTACCAGGGGTTTACGGTGCCGGACGAGTTTGTCATCGGCTACGGGCTCGATTACGCGCAGTACTACCGCAATCTTCCGTACATCGGGGTCGTGCGGGACGGGGAATTCGACGACCGCTGAGGGACGCAACACCCACGCAATTCTGACTTCTGAGAAGACGAGGTCCTGACTCATGCGACGTGCGACGACAACAACGACGGGGTCGGCGAGCCTGTTGGTCGGGCTTGTGGCCACTTTGCTCGTCTGGGGAATCGGCTGCCAGCCGGCGGACTGGGATAATCCGACTTACATCATCCAGCAGCTCCGCGAGGGGAATCTCACCGAACAGAAGGTGGCGCTCAAGAAGCTCTCGGAGATGTCAAACGAGGAGCAAAAGGAGGCGGTGCCGGCCGTCGTCGAGGTGTACGAGTCGGGGAACATGAACCAGAAGCAGGCGATGGAGCTTCTGGTTAAGCTCCGGGATACCCAGGCGAAGGATGCCTACCTAGAGGAGCTTCGGGAGGATACGACCGACAATGCAGGGGCAGCGGCTGAGGCGCTCGGGGAGACCGGGGCCAAAGAGGCCATCTCGGACATGCTCGAGTTGTACACCTCGACGAAATCGAACGACGTCAAACTCGACGTCCTGCGGGGATTCGAGTACATGCCCGACAAGCGAATGGTCGACCCGCTGATCGAGACTCTGAAGCTGCCGGTCGACAACAATCAGATCGCCCTGCATTCGTACAGTTGCGAGATTCTCGGCGAGATCGCTCAGAGCAACCCGGATGCCTTCGACGAGTCGGCTCGACGGACGCTCGTGCGATCGCGATTTTTGTCGAACCAAAAGGGTCAGAGTGTCGAAAAGGAGTGCAGCATTGCCATCCAGCAGCTCGGCGAGCCGGCCGTTCCAATCCTCGTCGAGACGTTCCGAGGCGAGAACGAGTCAGTCAACCGGCTGTTGATGAAATACCGCAACGACAGCCCGGACTTTCCGCCGAACAAGGCCAAGGTCGGCGCCATCGAGAGCCTGACGGCGATGCGGGCCGAGGAGGCCATCGATCTGTATCTCGAAGAACTCGACAAGGAGCCGGAGACGCCGCAGAGCATGCCGAAGAAGTTCGTGCGGCCCTGGTGGACGCACGAGGCGCAGGCACTCGACGAGATGGTTCTCGGCCTCGGGGATCTCGGAGCCGATCGGGCCAAGGGATTGCTCGGGGACGTGCTGACGGGGCAGAAAAACGAGCAGTGGTCGGAGGTACTGGACTACCAGTCCGAACTTCAGTTGCGCCAGGACGCGGCCTTTGCGCTCGTTCGCTTGGGCGCTCGCGAGGCGACCGATGTCTTGATGAAGATGGCCGAAGGAGGGGTCATCAAGGGGCTCGAGCAGCGGGCCCGCGCCCTGGAGAAAAGCGAGGAAATGGACCCGATGTCGCCGATCGACCGCTACCAGTTCAACTGGATGGTCGCCAAGGCGTATGCCTTCCTCGGCACCGGCGCCGACATCGAGGCTTTGCAGAGTCTGATCGACGCGCAGCCCGATGAGCGTGAAGAGTTGACGAAGAAACTTCAGGATTTCGTGCCGGCCCTGAAACTGGCCGAGACGTGTCTCGACAAGGAATCGGACGAGAAGAAAGCCTCGTGTTTCGCCGACGAGCTCGACGCCGACAAGGAACCGGTCCGCCACAAAGCCGCCTGGGAGTTGATGTGGCTGCCCCAGGAGGCGGCCGGTCCGGTTCTCGTCGAGAACCTTCAGATCGACGAGCTGGGCACACGGGAGCTCCTGACACTCGGGTTGTACCGGAACCCGACCGAATCGGCGATCGACGAGATCGACGAGATCCTCGAGGACGAAGCCGACGAAAGCTCGGAGAGTTACGAACGGGACCACTATCGTTTAAGGTTGTTGCGTGCGTGGTTGAAAAACCACTTCGCCTGACGCCGACACGAGTGAGTCGAATCTGAGTCGAGGGGTGTCGGACGCGAAGCGAATCGGTGTCGGGGGCGCCGGTTCGCTTTCGTGATCTGGCGGCGGTCGACGATATCGATTTCAGGGATGCGATGAGCACCTCGTCCGGTCACAGTATCGAGTTGATCCAGGGCAACCGCTCGGTGCGGAAGCTGATGGAGACGGTGCTGGCGGAAGCGGGCTTCGAGCAGGTCGAGGACTCGGAATCGGAGCCGCTGGCCGATCTGTTGATCGTCGACGTCGACACAGCTGATTCCAACGCTCAGACGCGTCGAGAGACGTATCGGGAGGCCGATCGACCGCGGCTGATCTGCGGGATCGGCGATCCGCGGGGGCGAGCCGGGGAGGCGCACTGGCTGGGTCGGCCGTTCGACGACGGGGAGTTGGTGGCGGCGTGTCGGCGGACGCTCGGTGTGCAGGAGGATGGGAGCCGGGGGCCCGAGGAGTCGGACTCGGAGCCGTCGGTGAGGCCTGCGACCCGCGAGGTGAATTACGGGACTCCGGAGATGGAGGCCGAGATCGACGGCGAACTCGCCGATCTCGAAGCCGGCCCCGACGGCGAGACGGACGGCGGCGAGGAGTCGGAGGTCGTCGAGATCGACGATGCGAGCAGCATGGTCGTCGATGTGCGCGATCTCGGGGGACCGATCGCGGGCGGCGGGAGGTTCGAAGGGGAGGTCCGTGAGCGCGAGCTCGATGTCGAACGGCTCTCCGAGCGCGCGGAACAGCTCGAACCGATCGCCCCGTTCGAGGATTCGAAGACCAATCCGACGATGCCCGAGGTTCCGACGGGTCGGGAGGAGAGTGGGGAGGGGCTGGAGGGCAATTCGAGTCCCCCTTCGGCGGCGTCGACGGGGGCGCATCGTAAACCATCGCCGGAGTCGCAGCCGGTCGAGGCGAACTCGATCCTCGGCGCGGATTCGACTGGGCCGGCGGCCGGGGAGGGGGCACGGGGCGAGGGTGGGGGCGTACAGGGGCGAACCGGCTCGGCGCCGGCTGTGCCGTCTGGTTTCCGTGCCGATCTGCAGGACCTGGCGAGACGGCTGGCCAATTCCTGGAATCGCATCGGATTGACGGCCCGCTGGGAAGATCGGGCCGAGCGGCTGCAGCGGACCTTCGAGGCGCTCGTCGAGGGGGGTGTGCGCGGTGCTTCGCGCGAACTCGATCGTGTGCCCCCGGCGCACGGATTCAGTGGAACGCTCGAGCTGTTCGCCCCGTTCGAACTGATCGAGGTCGTCCAGTCCAGGGGATTTCTCGGCCGTCTTGAAATCTCCAACGAGGCCGGAGGCTACGTGTTGTATGTCGACGGCCCCTGGCTGGTCGGAGTCGACGATCTGGAAGGGCGCAGTGACGCGATGCTGCTGGATTGTCTGCGCGAAATCGAGGCGTTCGACACGGGCGTCTATCGTCGATTGTCTCGTACACTCGAGGAGAGTCTGACGACTCCGCTCGAGATGCGGCTTCGTACCGACGAGGAGACGGTCTCGGAGGAGGCGCTCGAGGAAGCGAGGCGGATGCGAGCGAAGTGGGTCGTCAAAGAGGTCATGCAGACCGAGCAGGGGTCGTTTGCCTTCATCGCGGGCGGTGACGAGAGTGGACAGCCGTGGCCGGTCGACGAACTCGGGGTGCGGTTCGATTCGCTCGCGCTCGGGCTGATTCGCGATGGCAGCTGCCAACCCCGCCTCGCCGACGTGGGTCCGGAGACGACGGTGGTCGCGGTTCCGTCGAACTCCATCGGGAGGGACGAGTCCGACCAGACGCCTCTGGAGGTCGAGTTGCAAGAGCTGACGCGGGCTCCGTGTACGGTCCGGAGGCTGACCGATGCGGTCGAGGCGCCCGAGCCGGAGGTGCGCCAGGCAGTGCAGCGGCTCGAAGCGGTCGGTCTTGTGCAGAAGGTGGCAGCCGCCGGCGGGAGCGATCCCGATCAGACGGCGGAGGTCGAGACGGTCGATCCGGCGGACGGTCCCGGGAGCGATGCATCGTAACCTGCGTCTTTTGCGCACGATTCGCGATATGAGCCAGTCCAGTCTGCCTCGAATGCCACGAGCGATTGCATCGTTCGCGGCCGTGTGGATGCTCCTCTCGGCATGCCACGGCTCCGAGTCCCCGGCCTGGGACGATCCGGGGCCGAAGCGCACCTTCGAGCGATTCTTGATGAACTGGTTCCAGAACAATCGATCGGAGGCCTTCGAGATGCTCGAGCCGGGGGATCGGGAGGTGTTGACCGAGTCGCTCGGTCTGGTCGACGAGAATCTCGACGGGGGGACGCCCGAACCCCACGAGATGCTGGTTGCGGGCCGGGTTGACAATCCCTACGACCTGGCCCGTATCGAGGTCGATCCGAAGCTGAAAAGGCCACCGGAGCAGGGGCGGGAGGTCACCCTGACGCTGATCTATCACGATGGGCGGCGAGGGGAGGCGACGATGGTCTGGGGCGGGGAGCGGTGGTACGTCGATCTCCCTCTCGGAGCTCGAGCGAGCACGGCCGAGACGGAGGACGAAGTCGACGCTTTGGGTCGGGGGGACGATGCCGGCACCGCAGGGACGAGTGGCGAGGGGGCGGCCGAACGTAATTCGACGATGGATGCGACGACGGGGGAGAGCCGGGAGTAGCCATGGACGATTCGAACGACAACGACAGCAACGAGTCGAGCGACGTCGGGGCTTCCGAGGAGGATATCTGGTCGGTGGTTGAGGAGGACGAGGGGGCGGCGGGTGCCGGGGCGACCGGAAAAAACGACGGAGGAAGCCCACTCCCCAGCCCCGGGGGACTGGGGGAGGCCGATGGGAACTCAGAGCAGGTGGTGAGTTCGGACGAAGCGGGGGGCCCGGCGGGAGGTCCCCCGGAGACGCCGCCCTCGCTTCCAGAGCGTCCGGACGACGTGCGCGGCTCGCGTGAGACACCCGACGAAAAGCTGACGCTCCAGAGCGGCGACGTCGTCGGGGGGCGGTTCGTTGTGCGCAGGTATCTCGGCAGCTCCGGCGGGGGAATCAGCTACCTGTGCCGCGAGCGCGAATCCGGTCGGGCGGTCGTCATCAAAGTTTTGGCGATCGGACGTCCGTCCGAGGACAATCTCGCCCGGATCCGGCGCGAAATTCGGACTGTCAGTCAGATACGACACGTCAACTTGACCGACATCCTGGGGATGGGGCAACTGGAGGATGGACAAGTCTTCGTGGCGATGGAATTTGTCGAGGGGGAGCCGTTGGCCCAGGCGGTCAAAGCCAAGCGCGAGCGTGGGCTCGAGATCGAACTCGCCGAAGTGTTTCACCTGTTGGCTCATGTCGCCGAGGGATTGGGAGCCGTCCACGAGCAGACCGTCCACGGGGTCTTGACCCCGTTCAACGTCTATCTGTCGGAGGAGGGGAAGGTCAAAATTCAGAATCTCGGTTTCGGCCGGGTCGCAGCGCGCTATCTCCAGCGCCACGGCGAAGGGCCGTTCGTCGAGAGCATCTATGTGGCCCCGGAAGTGATCGAGGCGCCGACGAATCTCTCGGCGCGCGCCGACGTCTACAGCCTCGGCATCATGACGGCGGAGATGTTGTCGGGTGGAGGACTCCCGCGCGACAAGGATCAGGCCCGGGATGTCGCGCTGCGCCTCTCGCGGCAGTTCGGGGCGGCGATCGCGAGCCTCGTCGAGTCGAGTCTGGCGTTCGAGCCGTCCGAGCGGATCTCGAGCGCCGGCGAATTTCGGATGGCACTCGAAAATGCGGTCCGGGAGGCGGGGCTGGATCCGGGAGCGGGTCTCCCGGAGCAGGGACTTGCGATCGCCCCGGCGGTGCCGGAGGCAGATACGAGCGGGGATGACGACCTGTTCGATATTCCCGGTCCCGACGCCTCCGCCGAACGGACGAAAGCCTCCGATCAAACCGGGGACGACCGGTATCTTGTCCGCAAGGAGGGCCTCGATTACGGGCCGTTCGACAAGGAGGCGGTCCTCGACCAGCTGTACGACGACGAGATCGACGAGCATACCAGCGTGCTCGATCGGGCGACCCAGGAACGAGCCGAGCTCGGCGAGCTGGAGGCGTTTCGCGAGGAGGTCGCCGAGTACGTTCCCAAACGCGAGGAGCGGCGCCGGCGGGAGGCCGAGCGTCGGGCGGAAATCGAGCGAAAGGTCAAACAGGGGGGAGTGTTCGTGCTGGTCGTCGGCATCATCGCCGGCATCTTTGCGCTCGCCGCCATGAGTTACTATTACTTTACGCGCCCCGAGCCTCGGAAACTTCCGGTCGACAAGGCGTTCGTTTCACTCGACGATCGGAAATTTCTGCCCCCCCCGAAGGACTTTCAGACGGTCGCGGCCGACGACGAGTTGCTCGAACAGATCTTCAACCCGGAAGCGGCCGACGAAGAGATCGCCCGGCAAGTCGATCGAGCGGGTGGTGGATCGGCCGGCGGGAAAGCGCGGGGGGGCGGTTCGACCGGCGGAGGGGGCTCGGACTCACAGGAGGAAGCGACGACGGTCGACATGAGTGAGAGCGGAGGTTCGAAGGAGCGCCTTTCCGACCAGAAGATCAACGACATCATCATGTCGGATTTCTCGGCGCTGCGCCGGTGTATCCAAAAGGAACTCGAGGACAATCCCTCCTTTTCCGGGGTGACCGTCAAATTTTACGTACGCCCGAATGGTACGACCGGCGGGGTGACCCTCCGCGAGGAGCAGTATCTCGATCGGCCGGTCGGGCGTTGTCTGGTGCGCGAGTTTCAGCAGATGGAGTTCCCGGCGCACAGTGCCATCGACAACAAAGGTGTGACGTTTCCTCTGACGATTCAGCGGTGAATCCGCGAAGGATATCCTCATGAAAGCCGACTCTCTCGAATCGATCCTCGTCGAGCGCCTCGAAGCCGAAACCGACGACGGTGCCTACCGACTCCCGGACGACCGGGACGTCACGGCGTTGCTGCGGACGGGGAACGAGCTTTTGCACGTCCAGAAACTCCGCCTCGTCGAATTTGGGGACGCGGTGACGACGCTGGTGACGCGCGATGCGGAGTATTTCGTCGACACGGCGGACGTGTTCGCCTTGAAGCTGGACGGCTCGAGGATCCGGCCGGGGGAGGCCCGCACCGGCTTCCGCCCGGATTGATCTCGGGGCCGGTCGTTTTGTACACCCTCTCGGCGCGTTGGCGCAGAGGTGATTGGCGGAGTCTGCATGCCCGAAGAAATACAGTTCGAGCCCGAGTGGTTTTCTTTCCGCGAGGAGCCACGGGTGTGTCTCGAGCTCGAGCGGCCGGAGGCGACCGTCGAGCTCGGCCGGCGGCTCGCGGAGCGGCTGCGGGGCGGAGAGTTCGTCGGGCTCGTCGGCCAACTGGGCGCGGGGAAGACAACGCTCGTGCGGGGGATGGTCGAGGCGCTCGGGGGAGAGAGCCGGGCGACGAGTCCGTCCTACACGCTGGCGAACGTCTACGAGACCTCCCCGCCATTGTACCACGTCGACCTGTATCGGCTCGAGACGATCGACGACCTGGAATCGATCGGGTACTGGGATTACGCCTCTTCGGAAAACGGGGTGCTGGTCGTCGAGTGGCTCGATCGCATCGAGGAGGCGTGGCCCGGCGCCGGGATCGTGATCTATCTGCGATACGTCTCCGAGGGGCGTTCGGCCGCCATCTGGGCGTCGGACGACTCACGAGACGGCATTGATTCGCTCTCCGACGCAATGGAGACGCCATGAAGTTCGCCCAATCCGGGGATCGCGAAGTCGAGACGCTGACCCCCCAGGAGCACAAACGAATCCGAAACGCGATGATGTACCGTTTCGGCGCCTATCTTCGGCCCGGGGAGCGCCTGGCGATCGATGCTGAAAGAGGTGAGGAATACGTCTACAGCCAGCTGTTGCTCGAGGCGGCCGACGAGTCGTTCGAGCTCGAGCTGCAGGCGGCGATTCTGGCCGCCGATCAGGGCGTCGATCGATTTCAACACCCGGGGGAGGCGCTCGATCTCGCCTTCGAGTTTTTGAAACTGCGACTGTATGATTTCTTCCAGAAAGACCGCGGGGAACGGTTTCACATCGACTGGCGCCACTACACCGTTCGCCAGACCGACGTTCGGTTTCGCGGCGAGATCCGTCGTCCGGCCCTCGAGGAGCGGGCCGACGATATACTCGACGAATACACCGATCAGCCGGTCCCCGAGCCGCGACGAGACTCCGACGAGGACGAGTGAATGGACGAGCGCAAACCGGATCCACCCCGCCCCGAGGCCAGCCACGGGCTGTCGATTCGCTTCGTCGTCGTCTTTTATGGCCTGCTGGCGTTGGTCGCCTGGGGTCTGGCGTGGTTTTTCGAGGGGCTGGATCCATTCGTCTGGCACGATGAGCACGGGACGACGGTGTGGTTCGATGCCGGGATCTCGACGGCCTTCGGGTTGGCGGTCGTCGTCTTCAGCCAGATCCTGGATCGAACCACCGAGTGGGCCGAGCAGCTCGGCCGGGAGTTCGGCAAGGTCTTCGGGAAGCTGAAGGTCGAGCATATCTTCGTGATCGCCTGTGCGAGCGGCATCGGTGAGGAGCTGTTTTTTCGGGGGTTTCTCCAACAGGTGCTCACCGACTTCGCCTTCGGCGGCCCGCATGCCGCCTGGTGGGGGCTCGGCATCTCGACTTTGGTGTTCGGTTCCCTGCACGTCGGCCCCGACATCAAGAAGTTTTTGCCCTGGACGATGATGGCGATTGTCTTCGGCGCGGTCTTCGGCTGGATTTATCTGTACACCGGCAATTTGTTGGGGCCGATCGTGGCCCATTTCACCATCAACTTTTTCAACATCATGTCGATCACTGAAAAGTACGGAGAGCCCCGAGAGAGGAATGAGTGAGTGGTTCGAGCCGGTGGCGATCATTACGACCCTTCAGCCCGTACTGGTGGCCTGGCTGACGGCGATCAGTTTTTTCGTCACGCTGGCGGCGGTGGCGATGCTGTCGAAGGGGCGGAAGTGGTACGAACTCGCCTGCATGTTTGCGGTGTGTTTCGTGTTGACCGCGAGCATCGGGCTCGGGATCGGCCACTGGGTGCTCGAGGTGACCCTGCTGGAGGTCGAGGTCGTTTCAGTGCGGGGGCCTTGAGGCGAGGGGCGAGCGGCGACTACAGGGTGCAGACCGGCTCGATCGGACAGCTCGGACAATGCTGCTCGGAGCGCTCGTGGATGCACGACTCCGAGATACCGAGGTGACACAGGGCGAAGTCGTATTTGATCGGATCGTCGCAGTCGAGTTCTCGCAGGCGGCGTGTGACCTGGCGGACGGCCTTCCCGTCGATGGATTTGCGGTCGAGGAGCCCGATATACCGGCAGATGCGCCCGGTGTGCGTGTCGAGCGGCATCATCAACTCGGAGGCCTCCAGGCGATTCCAGAGGCCGAGATCGACGCCGTCGGGGCCGCGGCCGACCCATCTGAAAAACAGGTGGAGCCGCTTGCAGGCACTTCCATCGGCGGGATCGGGGAGCAGGTAGCGGAAGCCGCGCTCGAGGGGCTCGCGGCGGCGCGCCCGCCTCAGGCGTGTGACGAAATCGCTGGCCCGCTCGAGGTGGGTCTCCCCGGAGGAGGCGGCATAGCTGGCTTCGAGAGAGCCGTACTCCTGTAGGTGGCGCCCGAGCGCACAGTACAGATCGGCGAGGTCCGGCCCCCGGCTCATGCGGTAGACGAACTCGTCCAGGGGCTCACCGGCATCGACCGGATCCTGGCGGAGGCGGCGTGCGGGATGGGGGCCGAGTGGGGCGAGGGCCCGTTCGATGGCGTCTTTGAGCAGATCGACCCGCCCGTAGGCGAGAGTGCTGGCGACGAGGGCGACGACCTCGCGGTCGGCGGGTCGCGGGTAGCGCCAGACGATCTCGACGGGGTCTCGCTGGCGTTCGATCCGAGGGGTGCGTTCGTGCAGCAAGTGGTCGAGAAATTGTTTCAGCATCGGCGGATGTCGGGATGTCGGGATGTCGGGGAGCCGTCTCGGGACGCGGGCTTCGAGCGGAAGGGCTGGCGAGGCTCGGGCAGGTCGGCAGTTTGACGAACCCGGTGTCTGCCGTAAAGTACCGAGCGAGACGCGCCGGAACATTTCACTTTCCGTAGCCTTGCAGGCCATGGCCGACGATTTGCCTCCATCGACCGACCCCGAGCCCCCGGAGAAGGCACGTACCAAAAAGTATGTGCGTCGGGTCGGCTACGTCGTCTGCATCGGTGGCGGGTTCGCGATGTTTTTGATGATGCTGCTCGGCGTCGTCGACGGGATTCGCCACGACCGCGCCTGGGATCCGTACACCGGCCAGCCGGTCGAAAAACAGGACTGTCTCGAAGATGCCCGCCGGCTTTTGCTCGACGCCGGAGAGATGGAGGAACTCGATCCGCCGTGGGTCGGCCGCTACCGCAAGTGGGTGACGCGCTGCAAAGATCGCCACGACGATTTGTTCGAGATTCTCGCCGACACGCACTCCGAGCTTCAGAAACTCGATGACGAGACCTCGTAGCTCGAGGTACAGGGGGGCCGGGTGTCAATCCGGAGCCGGCACAATCATGAGGAAGCTCCCGTCCTCGTCGGTGGTCGCCCGGCCGATCTGGCGGTTGTGTCCGTCCCGTTCGATGACTGCCCGGACGGAGGTTCCGGGGATCGGAGACGTTTCGCTCTCCGAGGCGCCGCGAACCGAGCCCTCCAGAAGCAACGGCGCCTCGAGGCGGATGTCGATCGACTCCCCGCCGGTGAAGCGCTCGACGTCGAGTGTCTGGTAGTGGCGGGGAAGGCCCGAGTCGGCGGGCGGGTGGACGAGGACGCGTTGGTCGTGCCGCTCGACCGGCGCGCGGAAGGTCCCGTCGGCCGCGCTGGTGGTCGAGACCGTCAGGCGGTCACTGAATTTCGAGTCGGCGAGGCCCACGGGTTCGAACGTTATGCGAGCGTCGGGTACGGGATTGCCGCCGCGATCGATCACTCGCCCCCGAAGTTCGTGTTTGACCGGCCAGTTCCAGTCGGTCAGCGGATTCGTATCGGAGGTCGACAAATCGACGCGTAGTTCGATCGAGGCGATCGGTGCCTGGCTTGGGGGATACAATCGGAGCTGATAGGTCGCGGGGATCAGCCGAAGTTCGATGCGTCCCTGGGCGTCGGCGGTCGTCTCCCGGCGGAACTGGCGCCCATCTTGCAGCTGGGCGACGGCGACGACCCGCACGCGGCTCCACTCGACTGCCTCGCCGGAGACTCCCTCCGGCAGAGCCCGCTGCAGGGAGAAACTCGACTGTATTTCGGTCCGATCTGCTGCCGCGTAGCTGCCCAGTTCGAGGGGCTCGTCGAGTTCTGAAAACCCCTCTCCGGCGGAGAAGACGTCTGCAAAGCGCACCTTCGGGAGCATCGTCTCGTCATCCGGGTCGACGATCACGTCGTAGGGGCCGGTGTCGGGCAAGGTTCGCAGCTCGAAACGACCGGCGGCGTCTCCCTCCGAGCCGGTGGTCGAAAAGGTACTCGTGTGGCGGCCGTCTTGTGAGACGGCGAAGACGTCGGCCCCGGTGACCGGCTGGACCTCCGATTCGCCTCCGTCGGACCCGATGCGCAAGATGGCTTTGCCCTGGATCGTCGCCAGATCCTGTTTGACCGGAACCGACAGGTCGTCGCGCTCGGCATTGGCGGTGAACGAGAGGTTCCTCCAGGTTCGGGCCGGATAGTCGTCCGGAGAGAAGACGAGATCGTAGCGTCCCGGCAGAAGTCTCGTCTCGAAGGCGCCCTGATCGACGCGAGTCTGTACGTCGAACAGAGTGTTGGCGCGGTTGCGTCGGTCGAAAGTCAGGGGACCGGACGGGCCGGTAACCGGCGTCTCTCCGGTCCCCTCGTAGGTGATCTCGCCGCGGACCGAGACGTTCGGTTCGAGCGCGAAATCAAGCGGTTCGCCGGAGCGGAGTGCGAGATCGTCGACGGCCTGCGGGCTGAAGCCGGAGTCGTGCGGGGGAACGAATTCGAAGCGGGCATTGCGCAACGTCACGTCCCCTCGCGTACAGTAGCCGTCCCGGCAGGTCTGATCGGCGGCACACTCCCGGTCGTGGCGGCACACCTCTCCGCCCGGCTCGTCTCGATCCCCCTGCGCGGTGCTGCCGCAACTCGCCGCGCACATCCCGACGACGAGAGCGAGCGCGCCCCCCGAGATGTGAAGGCGACGAGCCAGAGTCATACGCATCTCTCACTGCTGGCAGACATAATCGAGTACCCAGGAATGCGAGACGACGAAGGCCCCTTCGGCGCCTTCGACGGCTTCGGGCGTGATCGATTGAAACGAGCGGTCGGAGACGTACAGCCAGATCGTCTCCCGCCCGCGGGTCTCGCCGTCGATACACGGGTCGACACTCTGAGTAATCTCCTCGAACTGGAAAAACTCGGCGCCCCGGCGCCGCACCGACGAGTCGGCGATGCGGTCGGTCGTCGTCTCGCTGATGAATCCCTGGTTGCTGCCAATCCAGACGGCATGTAGATCGTCCTCGCGGTTCGGATCGTACAATTCGACGGCTCGAAGAGTGACCTCGGTGTCGTCGCCGCGGACTTGATAAATCGCTTCGCTCGGATCGACGGTGCCGATATACGGCGGCCTCTCTTCGGGCAGTTGCGGTTCGACGGGCCCGCAGGCGCCGGCTCCCAACATCCACAACGCCAGGGCGGCGACAGCGGGCCGAACGAACCGCCGCGGCCCTCCCGTTCGAGCGCCGCTCCACAACTGTTGCAGGTATCGTGCCATCGCAGAAAGCGTCTGTCAGCGGCATTCGGGGGGCGAGCCGGGAATCCTCGGCGAAGACAGCTCCGGGGGCGCCGGCGATGTGACATCGATGTCAGGACGGCTCGGATTCCCGCCCGCCTTCGTCGTCCTCACCCTTCTCCAGGTACCGAAAAATCGTGCGCGGGTCGACGTCCAACTCCTCGGCAGTCCGGGTGCGATTGCCGTCGTTGCGGTCGAGCGCTTCCAGGACGTACCGGTAGGCAAACCGTTCTTTCGCCTCGGCCAGGGGCCGGATCGGCTCGAGCATTTCGGGGGTGAGCCCCAGATCGTCGGCGTCGATGACGCTGCTGTCGGACAGAAGGATCGCCTTTTTGAGCCGGTTTTCGAGCTGGCGGACGTTCCCCGGCCACTCGTAGCGTTTCAGGGCGCGGATTGCCTCGTCGGTCAGTTCCTTTTGGCCGACCTCGAGTTCATCGCAGATTTCGCGGATATAGTATTTGGCGATGAGGACGACGTCGTCGCCGCGCATCTTCAGCGGCGGCAAATGGAGCATGATGACGTTGAGGCGATAGAACAGATCTTCGCGGAATTCACCCCGATCGACGGCGTGCTCGAGGTCCTTGTTCGTGGCGGCTATGATCCGGATGTCGATATCTTCCGGCTGGGAGGCGCCGACTTTCGTGATCTGGCGCTCCTGGATCACCCGCAGCAGTTTGACCTGTAGATTGACCGGCATCTCGCCGATCTCGTCGAGAAAGATCGTCCCGCCGTCCGCTGCCTGAAACTTCCCCTCCCGGGTGCGCTCCGCTCCGGTAAACGCCCCTTTGACGTGGCCGAACAGTTCGCTCTCCAGGAGCGATTCGGGGATCGCCCCGCAGTTGATGGTCACAAACGGCCCCTCGTAGCGCGAGGAGCGGTTGTGGATTTCGTTGGCGACCAGCTCCTTGCCCGTCCCCGTCTCACCGGTCACCAGGACGTTGACGTCGGTCGGCGCGACCTTTTCGACCTTGCGAAAAACCTCGCGCATCGCATCCGAGGCGCCGATGATGCTGCCGAAACGCATCTCCGAGAGGCGCTTCGAGAGCATCTGGTTGTCGAGGCGCAGGTCCCGGACCATGATCGCGTTGGCGACGATCAGGCTCGCCTGGGCCGCAAAGATCGTCAGCAGGTCGAGGTGGCGGCGCGTAAACAGGTTGGCGATGTTCTCGTTGCCGACGTAAATCAGCCCCAGCAGAGAGCCGCGGTCGATCAGCGGGACGCACATCACGCTGCTGAGGTTGAGGTTGACGACCGACTCGGAGCCTTTGAACTCCTCGTCGCTCATCGCGTCACTGACGATGATCGCTTCGCGCGATTGTAGAACTTTGGCGATGATCGAATCGGAGACGTGTTCGACGGCCTCCGGAATCGTCTCGCGGTGGACGTTGCGGGCGACTTTGACGCTGAATTGCTCCTCTTCGACCAGGATCAAAAATCCCTTGTCGGCGTTGGTGATGTCGATGACGGAGTCGAGGAGGTTTTCCAGCAGGCTCGACAGATCGTAGTCGCCGAGCAGATCGCGCGAGAAATCGAACAGTTTGCGGTATCCGGCCAGCTCCTCTTTGACGACGTCGGCGTCGGGCTCGGAGTCGCTGTCGCCGCTGTCGAGCAGCGAGAAGGTCATAACGGCGTCGCCGATCTCGAGCCGATCCTCGTGGGAGAGCCTGCGCCGGTCGATGCGTTCGCCGTCGACCCGAAGTTCGGCCTCACCGTCGACGGTCTTGATCTCGAAGCCCGAGCCGTCGCACTGGACGATCGCATGGCTCGGATGCAGTCCGGCTTCCTCGAGGACGATGTCGTTGGTGGGGTCGGAGCCGATCGAGGTGATGCGTTTGTGCAGCTCGAAGTGCGAGGAGGGCGAGTTGTCGTCGCGCAGCGTCAGGGTCGGCATAAAGAGAGCAGGCTCGAGCGAGTCGCGTATTCGGTCGAAGAGTCGGGAGCCGTCGACAACCTCCCCCCGTCTTCCCGGGGAAACGACGGGAGGCTACCAGCGGATCTCGACGCTGCCAAATCCTAGCTGAACCGAGGCTCCGTTGCCAGCCGACGAGTCGTTCGAGGAGAGCTCCGGGGGAGGGGTGTCGCGCATACGGATCCGGACGTCGTCGTCGAACTGTTCGTAGTTGAATAGGGCGTCGACCACCGAACCGACATACAGGATGCCGAGAGTGCCCAGGGCGATCCACTGGGCAGAGCGCCAATTGCGGGCCGTCCGATAGTCGCGGCAGCCCTGGCAGATGCGCTCGGTGCGGAACTTGCCGTTCGCCAGCCGCAGCGACTCGATGCGCCACAGTCCAATGCCGGCGACGGCTGCGGTGGCGAGCTGACCCCCGCCGAACAGGGCGCCTTTGAGAGGCTGATCGTTTTGGAATTGGCCGGTCCCCAGCGGGACGTAATTGAGCGGATAGACACGCTCGCGGACGATGCGCTCGATGTAGACGGTTTCAGTGCCTGCGCTCCGCCGGGTGTCAGTCGGGTTGTCGCTGTGCGAGCGGGTGCGTCGAATCTCGTCGAGTTCGTCGGCGTGTTCCTCGCGGACGGATTCGAACAGTTCGACGACGCTCGCCGGAAACATCATCGAGTCGAGTTCGTAGTCGGGGCGAAGGCGCAGCAGATCGAGAAATTGCCGGCGGGCCCGGGCGACGAGTCGATCGCGCCGATCGGCGTCGGTGGCCTCCTGAGCCTCGAAATACAGACCGACGCCCAGCAATTCCCGTGCTCGAACGACCTGCTGCTTACTGTCGAGGCTCGGTTCGTCGCCGAGGATCGGGTCCAGAAGAGACGAGATCTTGTCGAACTGTCCGTTGTGGAAGGCCTGTTCGGCGCGTTCGAGGCGTCGGTGCGGCGAGTCTCCCGCCTCGGACGACGAGTCGTCGGGAGATGCACTCTGTTTGGCGTCGGCCGATGGATTGGAGTCGGACTGGGCGTAAACCGGCGGTGCCAGAGATAGAATGGCGACACTCCAGGCTACCGACGCTGCCGACTTCGAGGAGATCATCAACGGTCGGGGGGGAAATTGACGTTGACCGACGTCTGCTCGCCGGGACGCAGCGTGACCGTCTGTTCGCGAACCATCTGCATGTCGTCCCGGGGACGGATCTCGAGCGTGACGCGCTTTCGACTGCTTCGTCGATTCGAATCGGCTTTGTCGAACGGAATCTCGAGCGTCGCCTCGTCTCCGTTGGCGCCGATTCGTCGAGGTTCGGACCGGTCTCCATTCAAGTACACGACCGCCGAACGGTTCGACAAGACCTGAATCTGGGCGTCGCGCCATTCGAGGACGATCGTCCTTTTCTCCTCGGGCGGACCGTCGACGCGGACTTGCGTTTCGTAATCGTGGCAGCCGGGCGAGCTGACCTTGAGGTGATGGGTGCCGCGCTCGAGCGAGACACCGTTCAATACTTCCGGAACCGAGTAGCGTTTGCCGTCGATGAACACCCTGGCGGCGAGGGGAAGGACCTTGAAGCGATAGGTGAACGTTTCGGGCTCGGTGTCATCGGAGCCGGAGGGGGACTCGTCGCGCGTCGCCGTCTCCTCGGGGGGGGCGTCGGATTGCGCTCCGGCGTCCTTCTCCGGTGGCGGATCGGAGGAGAGATCCCGGGAGTCGGATCGAGAGCGCGCCGAGGCGGCCGAGGGCGATCGGTCGGAGTCGGGCGAGCGACCTTCGGCGAGATTTGCCGTTCGAGCCGCCGCCGCGAGACCGATGTTCCGGGAGTGGGTTCGACTGGTCGCCACGTGAGTGCGGTCGACGATCTGTTCGGCGGCCGCGCGCGCTTCGCGGGTGGTCGCGGCCTGCGTCTGGCGGAGACGCGCGGTCGAGATGGCCCGGTCGACCGCCGAGCGTCCGGCCTCCAGCCGTTCGCGAGGCTCCTCGCTGCTGGACGCGATCACGTAGGCAACCGTGCCGGCGGCGGCCAGCGCGACGGCGGTGATGATGGCGAACTGGTAGCCGGAGGCCTGGCGGGCGTGGAGGTCTTCGAGTTCTTCGGCCACCGTCTCGTTGTCGGGATCGTAGGCGAGCACACGGTTGAAGCGGGCGATGGCCGTCGGTACGTCGTCGTGCTCCATCGCGCGTCGACCGCTGGCGACGAGCCGGTCGACGATCCGGGCTTCGAAACGCTCCGTGTAGGCGTCGGGATCGTCGAAATACCCGCGCAGTTCCTCTTCGAGCGCGGGATCGTCGTCCAGCAGCTCGAGCGAGTCGACGAGCGCATCGCGGAGACCGGCGACGTTCGCGAATCGATCGTCGGGCTCTCGGCTCAACGACCGGTCGATCAGCTGAGCCAGGGGCCGCGAGATACGCGGCTCGGCCTGCTCCGGATCGCGGTAGTTCGACTGGAGAACCTGGCGGAGTAGCTGGGGAGCGTTCTCCCCTTTGAACGGGAATTCGCCGGTGGCGAGCCAGTACAGCACCGTCCCGAGCGAAAAGATGTCGGAGCGGTGATTGACGTCCTGGCCGTCGATAATCTCGGGAGCCATGTGGGCGGGGCTGCCGAGCAGACTGCCCGTCTGGGTCATCGTCTCGGCATCGGCGACGTGGGCGATGCCGAAATCCATCAAAAATAGGTGCCCGTGCTCGTCGACCATGACGTTTTCGGGCTTGAGATCGCGGTGGATGACCCCGTGTACGTGGGCGTGGTCGAGGGCGTCGGCGAGCACCGCCACGATCATCGCCGCGACCTCCGGGGGAGGATGGCCGTGGGCGTCGAGCAGATCCCGGAGATTCTTCCCCGGAATGTACTCCATGACGATGAACGCCTGATCGTCGTCCTCGTCGGAGTAGTCGTAGACGTCGACGATGTTGTCGTGCTGCAGCCGGGCGACCGCCTGGGCTTCCCGGCGAAACCGGCTTCGATTCTCCTGTTTTTTGGCGAGATGCTCGTGCAGGACTTTGACGGCGACGACCCGGTCGAGCGTGGTGTCGCGGCCCCGGTAGACAACCGACATGCCGCCCTGGCCGAGCTCCTCGAGAATCTCGTAACGCTGGAGGGATGTGCCGATCATCGTCCAACTTCAGTGGGGACGCGCGAGGACGGTCTACCCCGCCTTTCGCCGGGCACCGGATCGGTGCGAGCCACGGAATTCGTCGCGGAGGGAGAGTCTACGATGCGGAGGGGGACGTGTAAACGGTCCCGGGCGGAGAGAACCTCTACGGCTCGTCGTCGGCGACACGCTCGATGTCGGAGGGATATCGGCACACCGAGAGTCGGTCGGCGCGCTCGGACCCTCGGTTCAACTGCTCGAGGCGGTCGAGCCGATCGGCCAGGAGATACACGACCGCCAGATGGCGGCGTTGACGGGGGGAGAGCTCCGTGGGGGGCACCTCGCTCCAGCGCTCGGCGAGCTCGGCCGGTGGGTGCTTGGCGAGCAGACACCGAAGCGAGGCGCGCGTCGACGGGGGAGGGGTCTGCTCGAGTCGACACTCCGACGCCTTCTCGCCGCTGGGCGAGCGTGCAGCGAGGGGAGTTTCGTCTTTCGTCTCTACGTCGTCTGCCGGATCGGCGACCAGCAGGGATTCGAGAAAATCCACCTGGGCGAGCCCGGGCGCGTGGGTGACCGCCTCGAACCCTTCGCCAGCCCCGGCCAGGTGGTCGGCGGCAGTCTCGAAATCCCCGCTTCGGGTTGCCTGCTTGGCCGATTTCAGCGCCTCGACGCCCTCGTTCAAGCGATCGCGGCTGGAGCGAATACTCAACATCTCGCCGGATGGCCGTGTCGAGTAGGTCAGGCGGGAGGCGAGCGCCGCGATTTCGTCCGGGAGCGCTTCGGTGAACCGATGGCCGAAGTCGGCGAGGCCGACGCAGGTGGCCTCGACGCGGCGGCGGACGATGCGATCGAGCTTTGGCCGCAGTTTGCGGTCGGTCTTCCGGGGGTACGCCGCCGAGCGCAAAAAGCCGATATAGCCGATCACCAGCGATTCGGCGCGGTCGTAGGCTCCGTCGGCTCCGCAGCCGACCGCCGCCTCCATCTGGGCTCCCGCCTCGCGATGATCGCCCGATTCGGCGGCCCCGGCCGCGAGCGCGAGTCGCCAGCGTTTGCACAGGGCCGGCCGGTCGTGTTCGGCGGCAAACTCCGCGGCCCGTTCGACGACCGAGCGCCGGGCGAGATTCGAGTCGGCGCGCTCGACGAGGACGGGAAACAGGGGGGCGAGAAACGGCTGAAGATCGGTGTGGTCGGCGGCCAGAGCCACCAGCGACCGGGCTGCGCGCGGCGGATCGCTGCAGGCGAAGGCGCCGTCGCCGTCGTACCACCAGTTCAGCAGTCGGAGGCGAGCACTCGGTGACCTCGAGCGGCCGTGCGCGATGGCCAGGTGGCGACGCACGTTCGCCGGGGGATCGGACCGGCATTGCTTCCGGTCTCGGATCGTGGTGACGAGCCGGCGGGTCAAGACTTCGTCGAAGTCTGCAGCGTACTCGCCGCGAATGCGGGGCGCGATCGCGGCTAGAGACGCGAGCGTGAGGCGCGACCGGGTACGGGCGTCTCGGAGGGTCGCCGCAATGCCGGGCTGAAATGTGTTCTGTGCCATCCGGAGGAGGCGTTCCACCAGTTCGTCGCCCGAGGGGGGGGGCTCGGAAGCGAGTACGCCGGCGAGGCGACGTCCGTAGCCGTCGAGTCGGCAGCTAGCCGGTTTCGAGCACGTCTGCGCGACGTCCTCCCCGTCGAGTGCGGCGCGCAATCCCGCGAGACCGGTGCGACCCTCCTCGAGCGGCGGAATCGACACGGGGGAGATGTCGACATCGTCGCGTGCGGCGGTCAGGCGGGTTGCGATACGCCACCGGCGGGCCTCCCTGCCCTCGAAGTCGTTCGAGGCGCGTGTGAGTTTGTCGGTATTCAGATCCTCGGAGACGGCGCGCACCACGAGTTCGGCCCACTTTAGCCATGCCTCGAACCGGGGGGCATCTCGCCGTTCGACGGCCTCACGGGCAGATTCGCGCGTCGCATAGTACTGGCGGGAATCGCCGGAGGCGGCGCGGGCCGCCGCCGAGCCGACCAGAAACTGGGGATTGTTGTCGCGGTTCCACCCGCCGGCGAGGGCGTGGTCGCCGCGCCGATGAGCGGCTTCGGGACGCCCGGCCGCGGAGGCGACCTGCATGCTGCCGAACAGCAGACGCTCGTGGATGCGCCCGGGGCTGGTGCGGATTGCTCGCTCGAAGGCGTAGTCGGCGAGAGCCGGGTCACCGGCGGCCAGATAGGCAAACCCGGTTGCGACGAGCCGGCGCGTCGGCTCGCCGGCGGAGTCGACCGGCACACGGCGGTGACCGAGGGTGGGAGGACCGAGGGGCGTGCCGTCGAGGGTCTCGAGAATCGGGCGAAAGAGGGTCGGAAGGAGCGCGGAGGCGTTCGAATTGCGGCACGACAACAGGGCGTCCGCCGTCAACCGGTAGGCCGCCTGTTCGACGTGCACCGGGTGGTCGCGCTCGGGCACCTCGGCCTCGTCGAATTGCACGTCGAACCCATTCGGGGGCCGGGGGGAGAACCCGCAGTTGGCATCGACGGCGACCGAGGCTTCGGGGGCGGGTCCGTGGAGAGCCGGGTGGGCGACGGCCAGCCACTTGTCGGATTCGGTGGTCTCGAGGCCGATCGCTTCGATCGCGGACTCGCCTGCGGTCCGCTGCAGGAAGCCGATCCGAGGAACGGGAAGCACTCCGGGGCGGGGCTTCTCGGGGACACGAACGTGGCCGTCTGCGTCGACGGGATACAGCATCCAGCGCGTCCCAACCGCAGCTTCGGTCAGGCACGTCGAGGTGCGGGGGGACGACGGCTCGACCAGACAACTCGACGGGCCGTGCCCCGGAAAACGTCCGAGACGGTCGGCCCCACCGATCTTTTGCAATCCGTACGGGCTGGAGTCCCGGCTGTCGACGGGAGCGGCGTCGAGTCGCTGGAGTCGAAGTCCCCAGACGTGGCGGCTGACGACCGCAAAGAGATGAGCGCGACCGGAGTGCGGTTCGCCGCGGCGCGTCGCCAGGGCGAGATCTCCTCTGTCGAGGCTCTCGGGCGGCGTCTCGCGGTACACCCAGATTCCGTCGGGAGTGACGAACAGATTCTCGCCGTCGTCTCTCTGCGCATCGGAGGAGCCGGGCAGGGTCGTCTCAAAGGGTCCGACGACGGCCTCCTGGCGGTCGGGATACTGCGACCAGCTGCAGGCGGTGAGGCTCAACAGGGCGACGACGAGCCACAGAATGGCCGAGCAGATCGGCGAGGGCGGCGAGGTCAACATCGCGGACCGGGGGAAGGCGGAATTCTCAGAGATACGTGACTTCAAGGCGCGTTCGGCCGACGACGAAACAATCCCCGTCGACGACTTCGACGGCGTCGTGGATCCGGATGAACGTTCCGTAGTCGCTCTCCAGATCGCGGAGCACAAACGCATCGCCGTCGGGGACGATCTCGGCGTGGGTGGTCGAGATCGACAGATCCTCCGGGCAGGCGACATCGCAGCCCTCTCCACCGATGGTCAAGCCGGCGCCGATCGTGTAGACGCTGGCGATGCGTTCGCCGGCGAGCATGTGAAACAGACGGACCGGTGATCCGGCGATCGGCGCGCCCAGTCGCGGGACGTTGCGGTCTGGGAGGTCGGCACTGGAGGGCTCGTCCCACTGGGCCCGGAACATGAACCGCTGCTGACCCATGACCAACTCGTCGCGATCCTCGAGCACCAGGTCGTCGGCGATCCGCAGGTACACGCCATTGTAGCTGTTCAGATCCTCGAGCACGAGGGTCTCGCCGTCGACGAAAAGTTGGGCGTGCCACGTCGACAAAAAGGGGTCGTCGACGACCAGGTCGGCGTCGGTGCGCCCGATCAAAAATCGCGATCCGGCGATCTCGCAGGTCCGCGGCTCGGCATCCGGGGGGTCGACGGTGAGGCGGGCGAGCGGCAGAGGCGAGTCTTGCGGCGATCGGCCGGGTTGTGCCGGGGAGGGCGGCGACGGATCGTCGGTCGCCTCGGTGGGAGGTTCGTCGAAATCGACGCTCGAGAAAGTCTCGTCGGCGCTTTCGGTCGGAAACGGATACGGAGAGTCGGACTCCCGGCGCCGGGAGGTGTCGCTGCTGAGATTGCGGGAGTGTTTCGGCATGAATCGAGATTCGTCCGGATGGGGGGTCAGGTCCGAAAACGGCGAGGAACGACGGCGTATGGAACGATCCTACACCATTCGTTGTTAGGCACAAAGCGAGGACCGGAGGCTTTTACAAATGACCGAACCCTGTAACATTTCCGGCACGATGCACGATTGGCAACCAGTCGGTTTTTCGACCTCGGAGACGCTACTAGAGGGGAGGGCTCCGGGAGGCGTTTCTCGGCCGCCAGGCGAGGGGGCAAGATACTGGGCGCTGGCTGCGGCGTTGGTGTTGCTCGTTGGAGTCGGGGGTTGCGATCGAGGGGGGGAGGTCGTCGAACCGACCGGCGCCGAAGCTTCTGCGCCGGCCCGTGATGGGAAGCGAGCCGACGAGCGGTACCGCACCGGCGTCGCCCCCGAGTCGTTGGAGGTCGACCGCGAGCAAGGGCTTGAATTGCAACTCCTTCCCGGCGAGGGGCTCGAGATCAACGAGGAGTTCCCCAACTGGCGGCTGGAATTGCAGCCGCCCGAAGGAGTTCGCCTGGGAGCGCGGTCGTTTTCCTCCGATCAGTTTGAACTCGAGCGCGATCGGGCCCGAATCGAGACGACGATACTGGCCCGGCGCTCCGGAAGCTACGAGATCCCGGGTGCGGCCGAATTCAGCGTCTGCAACGACGAGACCTGCCACGTACTGCGGGACGAAGCGGTGAGCTTTCGCGTCCGAATTGCGTCATCTGATGACAGCTCCTCGGAACGCTGACGACAGGAACCAGACGATTATGGAAGACAGCTCGAAGATCCTCGATAGACTCAATCGAGAAATCAAACGCGACTACGAGGAGACTCGGCGCATCATGAGTTTTGCCGAGTTCCTCGAGACCTTTCAGGACCACCCCCGACGGTTCGCGCGAAACGCCGTTCAGTACCTGCGCGACTGCTTTTTGTACTACGGGACCGAAACGCGCGAGAAGGAGTGGGGGGAAGTGACCCATTTCAAGTTGTTCGATGCGCCGTTCGACGACGGCCGCGACCGGATCGTCGGCCAGCAACGCGCGCAGGAGCGACTGTTCGGTCTGCTTGAAAACTTCGTCCGCCAGGGACGCATCAACAAACTCGTGTTGATGCACGGGCCGAATGGCAGCGCCAAGAGCACGATGATCGAATCGATCATCCGGGGACTGCAAAATTACTCCCGCACCGACGAGGGGGCGTTGTATCGATTCAACTGGGTGTTCCCGGGTGACAAGATCGCGCGAGGCTCGTCGATCGGCTTCGAGGGGTTTTCGACTCGCAAGGTCGAGGAAACCGATCTCGACACCTTCGCGTACCTCGACGAGGAGGAGATCGACGCGACGATCCGGAGCGGGATGAAAGACCATCCCCTTTTGTTGATTCCTCCCGACCAGCGCCGAGAATTGCTCGAACGTCACATCGACAATCTGGTTATTCCGGGAGTCACCGAAGACCATGCCTCCGAGGAGATTCGAAAAAACGCGCTGGAACACGACGGCGAGGAGGATGGCGACCGGCCGTTCGTCATCAGTGACTATATTCTGCACGGCAACATCAGCCACACCAGTCGACAGATCTTCGATGCCCTCCTCAATGCCTACAACGGCGAGATCGAGAAGGTCTTGCGCCACGTGCAGGTCGAACGGTTTTTCATCAGCCGCCGCTACCGCAGTGGGGCGGTCGTCGTCGAGCCGCAGCGCGCCGTCGACGCCGGCCTCCGCCAGTTGACCGTCGACAAGAGTCTGTCGGCCCTGCCGACGAGTCTGCAAAACGAGACGATCTTCGAGCCGTTCGGCGATCTGGTCGACGCGAACCGGGGCCTGATCGACTACGACGACCTGTTCAAACGTCCCAAGGAACTCAACCAGTACCTGCTGGCGACGAGTGAAAAGGGGACCGTCTCGATGGAAAATCGAATCTTACACCTGGACACGGTGCTTTTGGCGACGGGTAACGAGGACTACCTCGATGCGTTCAAACAGACGCCGGACTACTCGTCGTTCAAAGGCAGGATGGAGCTGGTGCGTGTGCCGTATCTGCTGGAGTACGGCGTCGAGGAGGAAATCTACGAGGAGCAGCTGGCGACGGTCGATTTCATCAAACCCCTCGCTCCTCATACGATGTACGTCGCCGCGCTCTGGGCGGTATTGACTCGCATGAAACGCCCCGATCCGGCCAACTACGGTGAGTCGATCCGGGAGATCATCTCGGAGTTGACCCCGATCGAAAAGGCCGATCTGTATGCTCGAGGAAAGGTCCCCGACGACATCGGCCCCGAAGAGGCCCGCGAGTTGCGCGCCGAAATCGCGGATCTGCGGGAGGAGGATGCCGGAAGCAGCGAGTACGAGGGACGCCGGGGCGCGAGCCCGCGAGAGATGAAGATGATCTTGCTCAATGCCAGCCAAAACGAGGATTTTCCGACTCTCTCGCCGCTGGCCGTCTTTGAGGAGCTCTCCGACCTGGTCAAAGATCCGAGCGTCTTCCCGTTCCTGCAGCGTGAGCCGGATGGGCCGTATCACCGCCATGCCGAGTTCATCGAGACGGTCCGGGAGCGATACTTGAATCTCATCGACTCGGAGGTGCGCGAGGCGATGGGACTGGTCGAAGAGGAACAGTACGAGGAACTTTTCTCCCGATACATCGACCACGTCAACGCCTGGTTGAAAGGCGAGAAAGTTTACAACCCGATCACCGGCGACCGCGAGGAGCCGGACCAGGAATTGATGCAGGAAGTCGAACAGACGGTCGACCCGAGCGACGACGTCGAACAGTTTCGCGAGGAGCTGATCTCCTCGATCGCCGCCTACTCGATCGACAACGAATCCGCCGAGGAGGTCGACTACCGTGAGATCTTTCCGAATCTCTTCGAGGCGATGAGTGCGTCGTTTTACGAGCAGCGCCTCGAACAGATCCGCGAAATACAGGAAAATATCCTGACGTACTTCGAGGGTGACGAACAAAATCTCTCTTCCTCGGAGATCGAGCGGGTGGAGACGACGCTGGAGAATCTGCGCGACAGCTACGACTACCCCGATCCGTACATTCGCGAAGCGGTGGCATTTTTGTTGTCGAATCGCTATAACGACTAACGGATCGTTCGAGGAAAACGGCTGCGAACGCGCGCAGGACCTGCTGAGTTTCGCCGGGCGTTCGCCGCCGGTCGGTTCATTCGTTGTTTGATTTGTCGAGGTATTTCCGTGAACAGACTTCAGCGGATTGTCGTGGTCGGTCTCGTCGTTGGCTTCGTGGCGACTGCGGTGGGCATGTCGGCTCCCGCATCGGCCCAGTCGGCGAAACAACACAAAAAACAGATCGAAGAATACTCCACCCAACTCGATGCGCTGGCCGAAAAGGACGAATGGGGCGTCTCCGAGGAGGATCGCAAACGCGCCCGCCAGTGGCTCGAAAATGCCAAAGAACTGCTGGCGCAGGGCAACGCCGAGACCGCGGGCTGGCTGGTGACCCAGACCGGCGAAGCGATCGACCTGATCCGGGCGACCGTTCGGGTCCGGGAGTTGGAGGCGATGGCCGACGAGCAGGAGGAGACCTACCACAAGCTCAAAGAAGAACGGATCCCGAAGCTCGAATCCGAAATCGAAGAACTCAAAGGTCAGAAAAAAGAACTCCAGAGTGAGCTGGACGAACTCGAGTAACCTCACGCGATTGCGCTCGGCTTGGGGTCCTCGCCAGTCTGACCCGGGGGTTGCCCTGGGAGCCCGGCGGGGAGTCGAGCGAGAGCGGACGTTGATATCGATTTGACCTGGAGACTATCGATGTATTCGACGAGACAACTGGTGCGCGGTCTGGTGGCGATGTTCCTGATGTTTGGGCTGGTGGCTCTGGCCGGGTGCAAGCAGGCACCGAAACCCAAGGAGCTGACCGAACTCGAGCGAATTCTCCAGGAACCGGGAGCGAACGAGGTCAAAAAGGTCTCGGGCGGTCTGAAATATTACGAAAAGTCCCGGAAACTACGCCGCGCTTCGATCGACGAATGGGAGGACGGCAACATCGAGCGGGCTCGCCACTACGCGATTCGCGGAAAAATCGCCTACCGGACTGCCGAGGCGATCGCTCGTCAGCTCGAGGCCAAGAAACGCTTCGAGAAGGCGGACAAAAAAATCCAGAAGGTCAATCCCGAGGTCCAGGCACTCGCGCAGGAGCGAACGAAGATGCGCGAGGAGGTGCGCCAGTTGCACCAGAAGGTGCAAAAATCGCAGCGTGCGCGTGCCAACAAGCGGCGCAAGGAATTGAAGGCCAAGGACGATACTTCGCGTCGAGAGGAACAGGAACTCGAGGCGCAAAACCGGATTCGGGAAGCGCTCGATGCGAAGGAAAGGGCGCTGGAGGTGGATGCAAACGAACACGCGAAGGCGAAGTTCAACCGTGCCGAAAACCAGCTCAAGTCGGCTCAGTCGCTGCTCGAATCCGACCCCGAGTCGGCCGACAGCGTCGCCCAGTCGGCGAAGCAGGCGAGTTCACTGTTCGAGGAGGCGGTTGCGGAGGCGGAGCCGAAATTCAACGAGCAAAAGGCCAAGGAAAATCCGATGCAGCGGCTCTCGTCGCTGAAAGAAAAGCTCGCTTACAATCTCGGAGACGGCCAAGTCGAATCGATCGGGCAAGGTGTGCGCGCGGTGGTGCCCAGTCTATTCGAAAAGGATGCCACCGAACCCCGTCCCAACAAACGCGACGATCTGGAGACGGTCGCCGAGTTGGCGCAGGAATTCGACGAGTTCGAGATCACGGTCGGTGGATTTACGCGCAAAGGCGATCCGACCGAAAATCTCTCCATTTCGCAGGTGCGCGCCAAGTCGGTTCGGAACTTGCTCAAACAACAGGGCGTCGATGACAGCCGGATGTCGACCGAAGGCAAGGGCCAGAGCCAGCGCCGCTACGACTCGCCGGCCCGCAACGACCGAGTCGAGGTGACCTTTCGGATCGCAAACTGACGGCGCGGGCGAATGTGCCGGCGGGGCCGGGCCGGCACCTTGTGCCTCGCGGCACGCCCCGACGATACGCTGCTCCGGCCGATCCTCACGGGTTCGATCGTCTCGACCGTCTAGAAAGTCTCGAGAGGGCCAGGCCGGACGCAGTGTCTGCCGAGAGGTGCTTCGGGAGGGGGTCTGGCGCTCGCCTACGCCGACAGCGAGTCCGGCTCGACCAGTACGACCTTCCCGCCGGCCCGTTCGATCACCCGTTTGAATTTCTGCCCTCGCTCGCGGCCCACTCCCCAGGCGATGACCCGCGGCGCCGTTTCGACCAGTTCCATGGCGTCCGGATAGTCGACATCGAGTAAAATCGAGAGGTTGTGCCCCATCTTTCGTTCGGCGTAGCCCGGATGGCGCAAGACGACGTCGACGAGCGAGGTGGTCGCGTCGTCGCGGAGCAGGCGCGGGTCGCGGTAGTTGCCGGGCTCCAATCCGCTGGGAGGGGACTCGTCGCCTCTCGATCCCCCCCGCGGCGGGTCGACATCGAGGACGACGTCTGTTCCGTCACTCGAGGCGGGCGTCTCCGATCGGGAGCCGGAGGAGGAGCGCGCGTCGCTCTCCCGTTTGGACCTCTCCGTCGGGCGGGAGTCGTCCTGGGCGGTTCGGCGGTCCCGTTGTCGTCCCGATCCGCGTTTGCCGGATTCGACGCTGCGGGTTCCGGCCGGTCTCTCGGCCGTCTCGCTGCCCAGCCCGAGGACGTCCGCCAGGGTGACGCCGAGCCCGTCGAAGCGCTCGAGTCGCTCGAAATACTGTTTGACCTGTGCGCGGAGCTTTTCCGGGGAGACCTCCTTGGCAATCCCGATGTCGACCGGGCGTACCTTGAGACGGAGCATCGACTCGCCGAGAACACCCGCGTCGTCCTCCGGCGAAAGTGGGCGCACTTCGAGGTCGTATCGTGCCTGAAGGGCGTGAGCCAGTGCCCGGCCCAGGTATTCGCGGTCCGAGACGGACAGTTCGATGTCGAGTCCGACCCGGACTTCGAGTTCCCCGCCCCGCCCTCCGATCTCGAAATTCGCAATGCCCGCTTGATCGACCATTCCGGATGGTGCAGCGCGATGGTCGCTCTCTCCGCTCCCGATCGACTCGAAGACCTCCCCCCCGGCACTCGCCTCGGAGGAACGCACTCCGTCCTCTGCTCTGGAAGCCCCCGAGGATCCGTCCGGCGGCCCGGATCTCTCGTCGGATCCAGCTCCATTTTCGGTCTCCTCGCCCAGACGCGCGTCGAGCCAGTCGGGTGGGCTCGGCGGCGCGGACGTCGCCGTCTCTCCGAGCTGTTCGAGTCGGTCGAGGAAGGTCGCGATGATCTCGTCGCCGGGAGGTTCGTCGAGATTTCCCCGCAACTGCCAGTCCGGGTCGAGACCGACAATTTCCCACGTGTCCCCGAGCAACTCGGCCATTTCGGCGCGAACGGCTTCGAGGAACTCGCGGTCTGGATGGGAGCCGGTCGGAAGCGCCAACTGGAGTCGCAGCGAGGCGGTTTCCGTGTCGGCGCGGAGCGTGGCTCGAATGAATCCGTGCGTCGCGAATCTCGAGTAGAGTTCGTACCACGCTCCCTCGCTCCCCTCGGGCGGTTCGACGGACTCGGGTTCCTCCCCAAATTCTTCGAGGGGAACTCGCCAATGATCGGGAAGTCTCTTTTCACTCACGAATCGTGGGCTCCTCGTCGGGTCACGGTTGGGATTCGCCTCTTAGACGTGGAGTCGAGCTGATGTCAGCTCCCGGCGCAGTACCGGGACGACCTGACGACTTGGCCCTCGTCCAACCCGGAAAATCCTTCGATCATTCCCGGGATGCCTCGTCGACATCCCATCCCGGGAGCTCGTCGACATCGACGATGCGGTCGCTGCGCTCGGGCAGGAGATCACCGATGCGCGTTGTCTCGTCGTACACGTCGGGGCGCTCCGGCGAGCGGGGACGGTCGGCCGGGGCGGTCGATTCGACGATCTTCGCACCGGTCTCGACAGCGTAAAACGCAAACAGGGCACCATAAAACAGTACGGCGACCAGACTCGTTGCAGTGTACACCACGAGTTGGCCGACGAGTCGTCCGGCTGAAAACAGGGGAGAGAGTACCGTCTGGATGCCCCAGAGGCTCTCGAGCATGGCCCATCCCCAGTACGCAAACAGCGGAACGAGCAACAGGGTGGCGGCGAAGACGAGAATTTTGTAGATGCCGGCGAGCCGCGCGAGCAGAAAACGGGCGCCGTCGGCGATGGCGGTCCCGACGGTGGTGTCGTCGAGAAAGAGCGGGGCGGCGGCTATCTGGAAGGTCAGACGGGCCAGCAGCCACAACGACATAAATATAAAGGTCGGCACGGCGATCATCGCCGCCTTCGAGGCGGAACTCCAGGTCGCGAGGCCTCCGTACGAGGCGAACGGGACGGCGATGGCAATCGAGACGCTGACCCCGAGCAAGACGAGGCACAGTTCCGCGGCCCCTTCGGTGATGCGCAACAAAAAGACACGCGGAAATCCTTCGCGCACACACTCCAACAGCCCCCGAGTTCCAGTCCTCGAGTCCTCCTCGACGCCCCGCCTCAACGAGGCGAAGAGGCCACCTGCGACGACAGATTCGACCGCCGCTCCCACCAGCCACAGAGTCACCACGAGGCCGGTGAGGCCAGATGCGGCCACCACCGGGTCGACCCGGGCGCCCACCGCGAAAAATACCTCCGGGGTCCACGAGTCCAGTTCACCGGCGCGCAGGGCGAGCACCGACAAGATAACCACCCAGACGACTCCGATCGTTCGCAGACACATCCCGAGGAGATCCCCGACGATCTTCCAAGTCGCAAGGATCGGAGAACGGCGGACGATCCGGAGGGCCGCCCGAAAGAAATCGCGGGCCCTCGGGTCGTCGCTCGATCGCTCTCCGCCGGTCGGTTGCGCAGAGGTTGGCATGGTCGGTACCCATGGAGACGTGGCTTCACACTCGCACGTGTGCCATACAAGGTGTACGCGCGGAATGCCAGTCGCGAAGCTGCCAGCGAGGTCTGGCGGGTTGCCCACAACGTGCGACGCGAATACCGAGTGATCGATTCGTTGAAGTTGGTTCTATCGAACGCTGTTCGAATCTGAGGAGTATAAGATGGCACGCGATTACAGTGAAAAGGTCGTCTGGATTACGGGAGGAGGCACCGGGATCGGACGGGCGCTGGCGCTGGCGTATGCCGAGCGGGGCGCCCAGGTAGCTGTCTCGGGGCGTCGATTGTTCAAGCTTGAGTCGACCGTCGACGAGATCGAGCAACGGGGGGCCGACGGTCTCGCCGTGCAGTGCGATGTGACCGTCGAAGAGCAGGTCGAGGCGGCGGTCGATCGGGTCGTCGACGAATACGAGCAACTCGACATCGCCATTGCGAACGCCGGGTTTGCCGCGACCGGCGGAATCGAGGAGTTGTCGGCCGACGACTGGCGGCGTCAGCTCGACGTCAACGTAGTTGGCGTTGCGATGACTGCGCGGCATTCGTTGCCGGAGTTAGAGAAGACCGACGGTCGGCTCGCCTTGATGGGAAGTGTTGCCGGGACGGTCGCTCTTCCCGACGAGATGGCCTACTCGGCGTCGAAATACGCCGTCCGGGCGATCGGACAGGCGTTGGCGATGCAACTCGACGACTCTCCGATCAGTTGCACGACCCTGCAGCCGGGATTCGTCGAAAGCGAGATCGTCAAGCGCGACAACGACGATCGGGTGCACGAGGACTGGGAGGATCGGCGGCCGGAGATGTTGGTCTGGCCGACCGACAAGGCCGCCGAAAAGATGTTGAACGCCATTGCGCGTCGGAAACGCGAGTACACGTTCACCGGACATGGACGCGTCGCCTCCTTTTTCGGAAAACACATGCCGGGACTGGTCCACCATGCCATCTCGAAGATCGGAGACTAGCCTCGTTGCCTGAACGCGAACCCGCCGCCGAGGGCAAGGAGTTGGTCACTCGGCGACCGGGTCGTGGGGCATGTCGGTGCGGGGCGCCCGAAAATACGCATACGGCGTGTACTCGAGAAAATTCGAGACCCGGGAGGTGTACAGGTCGGCGTAGCGTTCGAGCTGGCGGGTCAGGTAGCTTTTGTCGTTGCCCGCCCGGGTCAGGTACCCCCACTCGGGATTGAACTGTTCGCCGTCGCCGGCGACCAGCGCGCCGAGGTCGTCGTCGAGAGCGTTCATTTCGCCTCGGAGCCGGGCGATTTCGCAGCGGTAGTCGGTGTCGTCTTCGGGCACTCCGGGGCCGTAGTCGTTCTCGAGGCGTTGGCGTTCGAGGCGGAGCTTCGAGAGATCGCGCTCCCGGGCGAGCTTTTGATCCATCAATTCCCGGATCTCGGCGTGACGCCCGGCGGCCTGCCGGGTGGCGGCGATTTCTTGCTCGAGTTCTCGCAAAATCAGCCCGGTGCGCCAGCGGGCGACATTTTTGCTGACGTTGACGTCGGAGATGAGGTGGTCGCCGACAAACAAGATCCGATCGCCGGAGAGGCCGAGATAGTCCTCGAGGAGGTTGGCATTGCCGCCGAGATAGATGCCGTCTTCGGGGATAGGGCCGACGATCGGTTCGACGAGTCCGTCTTCGGTCGCAAGCCGGAACATCGGTTTGTCGGTGAGGAAAAAGTCGGGCTTGCCTGCCGCAACTACCGTGAGATCGAACAGATCGCGCCAGGTCGAGTCTCCGGGAAGAAACCGATCGAAGGCGTACGCCATCATAAACCGAGTGTAGGTCCACCCCGAGTTCGTGATCAAAAGAAGTTTGTTGCCGGCCTGTTTTTGGTCCCGGAGGGTCAGCGGCATCTCCGGGTCGAGTTCGACGTACCGCTCCGGGTCGGCCATGATTTCTTCTTTGAGCATGCCCTCGAGATGAGCGGCGTCGAGTGCATCCTGGACGGCTCGCCAGAGGTCGTCGTAGCCGATTGCCGTCGGCAACTCGCCGGCGTCCAGTAATTCGACGAGTTGGCGGTACATCGTGGCCGCCGAGATCGAAAACAACGTGTTGAGAAAATACCACCGATCCTCTTGATGATCGACGAGGGTGCGCGCATAGGTGTCGCGCATCTCTCCGAAATCGAGCATGTCGGTTCCGTGGGCCGCCTGTTTGACGTAGCCGAAACGATTGGCTTTGACGAGATTTCCGTGTTTGCAATCGACAGCGAGTCCTCGGATGACTCGCTCGGGATTGAAGCTCAAATCGTCGACCGGCCACCCCCGGTCGGCGAGCCGCCGACGAGTGTGTTCGAAGGCGCGCTCCTCCCACTCCGCCATGTTGTAGTGGATGAGCGTGTAGTCCATGTCGTAGCCAATCGCTCGAATCGAGCGAAGATTCAGGCTACGGTTGCAGTACACACCGCGGATCGGCGAGACATCGTAGGCGTTTTGGACCGGATCGAACATCCTGCCTTGAAGAGATGTCGGAAATGCGGAGTGATTCCCGTCCGCGCTCGTTCAGCCGGGTATTGAAGTCACTGCCCGCCGTATTGCTCGTCGTAGTCCTCGATTGAGGCGTCGATGACGGCTTCGGCGTGTGTACGCCCGTATACGGCGTCGACTTCGATGTCGTTGTCCGGGGACTGCATCGCTTCTTCGGGGCCAGACTTGTAGGTCAAAAAATAGTGGCGAAGGCGTTCGACGAGTACTTCCGGAACATCGGCGATGTCTTCCGCTGCCCCCCAGACGTTGTCGTTTTCGAGAACCGCCATGATTTTGTCGTCGGCTTCACCGTTGTCGATCATCCGAAGCCCACCGATGACCTGGGCGTTGAGTAGAATCTCCGAGCGAGTGATCGAGCGTTCGCTCAGTACACAGATGTCGACCGGGTCATGGTCGCCACGGTCGGATTTCGGGGAGAGAGCGTCGACTCGCCGTCCACAGTAGGTGCGCGGGACGAACCCATACAGGGCGGGGGGCTGCGAGGAGTAGCGCTGCGGGCGATCGACTTTCAAGTAACCCGTGACTTTGTCGACCTCGTATTTGACCGAATCGTGGGGGGTGATCTCGATGTATGCGTGCACGAGGTCCGGGGCGTCGGGGCCGACTTCGAGTCCGTGCCAGGGATGGGGACGCCAGCGGTAAAACGGGGACGGAAAACTCATCGAGTACCTCGTCGGCAGATTCAAGGTTCGCTCAAGGTGTACTCAACCAGCCGATGAGAGACAAGCGACGACGATTTCGCCGGGGAGATGTTACCAGTGTCCCTCACTCGACTCCCTCTCCTCAGCGTGCCACCCACCCTGTATTTCTCACCTCGCCCCACCTATTCGCAGGGTGCCACCCACCCTGCATCTCGTATGCT
>CAZRLK010000038.1:6936-35359 GCA_964600555.1 uncultured Bradymonadales bacterium | reverse complement strand
GAGTGAGTCGGGGTTGGAGATGTCGTCATCGGCGTTAAAATTCGCCTCCCGCACGACGTCTTCGATCTTGGGGGTCGAGGTCTTCCATTCCACCTCGCCGTTCTCGAAGCTCACTTCTTCAATCTTGCGCCACTGAACATCGGAGTCCGGCGAGATGACGATGTCCCCGGCTTTGCGATTCGCCAGGTATCCCTGCTCGTCGAGGGGCAGGACGATTCGGCCGCGCTCGATCTCGCCGCTGCCTGCCACGTCCGGGGCGAGCGCGTAGACGTTGGGCTGGAGACGCATCTGAGGGCTTTCCCCCTCCGGAAGCTCCTCCTTGCCGATCTCAGCTCTTCCGCCCGCCCGCATATGGGGACCCTCGGTGCGCGTGTACACCTCCCGGATCTCCATCGGGTCGTCTTCGCTTCCCCATCGTTCGCGCGGCGGGGGATCGTCGGCTCCGCCACATCCGAGCGTAGTCGCCGCCAGAAGCAAGAGGGCGACCAGGGATGTCCACCGCAGCCAGCAAACGCGGGGATCCGGAAATCTATTCGTGTGGGCAGGCATCGTCAGGGCTCCCTTGATTCAGCCTCGATTGTCGACTTCGTCATCCATTCGTCAGTTGGTTTGTCGGACGTCTCGTTCCATGCGTACCGCCGTCTTGTCCTCGGCGGTCGGATGAATCTTGATGATCGTGCGTCTGTCTTCCTGCTGGCAGATGACCCGACGCATCTTGGCGTCGGGAATCTCGACTTTTGCGGTCAACTCGTCCCACCAGGCGCTGGCCTCCCCTTGCTCCGGTGTTTTACAGTGCTGCTCGTAGAAGTGCTCCAGCGAGGCGGGCTCCCGTTCGCTGACAAACAGGTAGGCTTCGGAGCGGTCCGGCCGATCGGGATCGGCAAACTGGTTGACGAGCTGGCAGTTCGGGCACACTGGAAGATCGGGGTCCGCCCGCCTTGCGCGCTCCTCAAGCTTTTCGGGAAACATGCGGTCGTAGTCGAACTCCTCGCCGCTCCAGATGGCGACGGCCTTGGTTCCGCTCGTGCCCGGATTTTTCCGGAGTTCGACCCAGCGAAACCCCTCGAACAACTCGGCCATACCGGAGCCGTCTTCAGCCTGGAAATCGAGGTCGAGCAAACTCCGATAGTCGGTCTGGCCCGCCCCCGTGATCGCTCCCCTCATGACCACCTGATCGGGAGAGACGATCGAGGGAACGAGGCCGCCGGTCAGGCCGGTTCTGGTGCGCTGGAGACTCTCCGTCGTCGACAATTCGGTGTAGGCTTCGTCGTTGAGCCCCCGGCGGACAAACGCTTGCTGGTAGTGAGCGAGAGCACGACGAGGGGGAACGTCGTGGCGGGCAGTCGACAGCCGGATCTGGTTTCCGTTGACGACGTACGTCTCCGGGGCTCCGTGACCCATCGAGTCGAGCGCCTGCCGAAACGCACGTTGATCCTCAACCGCCCCACTGAAATCGAGGATGTCGGCCCGGGAGGGTTCGATGGCGGCATTCCCGCCGAGCGCGGCGATCAGCGCTGCGATGGCGACGATCGTCGCCAGGGTGGCGCCAATTTTGGCGAGACTCTTCACGGAGCAACACACGGGGTTCGAGGAGCGATTCGCAATTCAGTTGCCGTAGTCGACGTCCATCCCGCCGCCGTAGTAGACGAACGGCGGCTGGAAGTCGGCCGATTCGTAGTCGCCCGCCGGGTGAGGATCGGGAACGTGTAACTCGAAACCGTCCGAAACCGAGGGGAGTCGTCGGTTGGACTGTCCGACCGAAAACCCCAGCGTATCGCGGGAACGGCCCCGGCTGATTCCGAGCATCTGGTTGTAGGGCGCCCGGCTGCAGGTCTTCAGGGCGAGCCGGGAGATGTAGGTCGCCAGTGAGGCCTGTCGGTGCGGATCATCGTCGAAGATGTGCGGGGCGACGAGAGTATTGTAGTAGGTTTCGATCTCGACGTTGTCCTCGCCGGCGATCGTGACCGTCTTGTCGATCTCCCCGGTGACGGTTCCGTAGCGGATTCCGGCGGCGAGCATCGGTCGGGCACCGGAGCTGTTGAGAAGGCTGTTGACCTCGTCACTCAGGATGTCCAGCAGCGACGAACAGTCGCCGCCCTGCGGAGGAGTCGTCATGCGATCCGAGACCAGATCGAACGCGAGGACCTGTCCGTTGGCGTTGTCGCCGAACAGGGATCTTTCCGGAGTGTTCAGCAGGTCTTGCACGCCCATCGGACCCATTTCACTGGTGAATTCGGTTGGCCGAAGTCGGGCCGTCGACTCCCCGAAACTCCCGCGCTGAGAGAGGCGCCCGTAGCTGGTTGCTTCGTACGAGGTGAGGACGGCACGACCGGCATCGGTCGGCAGGCGCGGCTCGTGGTTGCGAATCTGGTCGCCGGCGCTGGCCCCTGCGGGAACCGGGTTGAGGTGCGAGCCTTCTCCCTCCTGGGTGACGTTGTCGATCATGTCGCCGAAATCCGAACTCGTCCCCTGTTGGACGCGTAGAAACTTGCGGAACGTCTCGAGCTTGGCCTCCTCCCCGGCCCGGACGGTCTCGTGGGAAAACTCGCCGAGTTTCAGAAGACCGGCGAAGACGATCAAAAAGACCGGCAGAGAGATGATGAACTCGGTCATCGACGTGCCGCGGCGGTTGCGATGCAGCGAGATGAGCCACTGGCGGAAGTTCATCGCACGACCCCCTCGGCCGTCGCCGGGCCCATCCCCGAGGCGGCCCGTTCCATCTGGGCGAAATCCCGAACCGCATCCAGAAGTTCGGTGGCTTCGGCAGCTCCGATCAACGTCGAGACGCCCAGGCCCCCGAGCGCATCGTGAAAGGCGCGTTTGATCGTAAACGGGGCGGCCGCAAATTCACCCTCGAGGGCGACCGGCCGCATCCGGGCGCTCCAGACTGGATGCCACAGGTCGGGTTCGGTCCCCGCTTCCCCCTGAAAGCTGATCTCGCTACGCGCGATGCCCCACTGCCCGTCGGCGCGATAGATCGACTCCCAGAAGGTTCGAGACAGGGCGGCGCGGCGGCGCTGGTCGGTTTCGACGTAATCGTACTTCTCGCGGCGCTTCTCGTCTTCGGGTCGGTTCAGATAGGTGAAGACGATGTTCGAGCTGTGGGCGAGCCAGTCGGCTTCGGAGCGGTAGCGATTCAGAATCCAGGGGTTGGCGACGTACGGGCCGAGCTTGGCGTCCATGATCTCTTGAGAGAGCCGGGCGCCTCCGTCGATGGAGGTGGCGGTGTTGTGGGTCCACAGAGTGAAGACTGCGGCGAATCCCGCCTCCATGATCGCCGACTCGCCTTCCGGCCAGCGCGACTGCAACAGCGTGATCAACATGTTGGCGAAATACTCGACCCCTGCCGGGCTTCGCAGAACCGCCTGGCCGAGGCTGGGACTGTTTTCTCGTTCACGGAGCTTGTTGCCGAGATCGGAGATGAGGGCGCTCGATTGGTCGTCGAGCTGATCGGCGAGGTTGCGATACATCAGCTCTTCGTTCGGGTGCTTGGGTTTCAGCTCCACCCCCTGTTTGTTCGTGCGGGGCCCGATGCCCGGACGCACCGGCAACACGTCCGAGATCTGGGTGCCGTCGAGCGAGACCGGGTAGTTGAACGACTGGCTGAGCTGCTCGGCGAGGTCCTCGGTTGGTCGGGGCATGCCGTCGGGCAGGGGAGCCGAACTCGCGGCGGTGGCCCCGTTGCGGAGTCCTCGAGACAGCGATTCCATCCACGCCCACCACGGAGTGATGCCCGCGGTGAATCGCTGATAGTTGTCGAGCGCCTTCAGGTCCTGGGCGTAGTACTGTTCGGTCAGACCTCCCCACTCGCTCGGTTTGAAGTTGCCGGCGGAGACGTCCGAACGGAGATCTTCGCCGGAAAACACCAGGTCGGCGGCCGAATCCTGGATCGATTCGAAGACCGTCTGGATCTGGCTCAAGACGCTCTCTCCGCTCTTGAGTCCGGAGGCGATCTGTCCGAGGCAGGCGATCAGCCCGCCGCCGCAGGCCTCGTTGACCACGAGGTCGAAGACGGCCTGCGTCGAATTCGTCGCTTCGTAATATTCCTGCACCAGGCTCTTGAGTTCGTCGCCGTCGAGTCCGGAGAAGTTGGCGAAGTCGGTTTCGGCTTCGGTCCGCCAGCGCAAGATGGCGTTTTCGCCGAGGCTCTGGAGTGTGCAGTCGACGTCCAGATTGCAGAGGACGGAGCCGATCCAGTTGAGCAGTTGAGCGAGCTGGCCGTAGGCGATGAAGCTCGAGATGTAGGTCGAGTGGATCGAAAAGATCGAGCGTTTGGCGATGTTCGAGTAGGCGAGCATGTTCATCGACCGGGCCTTGACCGACGCCTGGCTCATCGCCGCCATGTCGGCCGCGCCCTGGACGGTGACCTTGTCCTTGGAGGTGGCGGTCGCGTCGTAGAGGACGAGGCCGATCATCAACAAGATCAGCAGACCCGCGATGCAGAGCATCAAGATCGCTCCGCGGCGGTCACTGTGGATGTCGGCGAGCAGCCTTTTCACGTCGTGTCCGTCGGTGGTCGGCGGGCCGAGTTCGGCCCGCCGGGGGTTGCGTCAGCCAGCCTCAAAAGTAGTTGATCGACCGATCGATCTCGTCGTTCTGCCACTCCGGCCACTCTCCGTGGGCCGAGAGTTCCTGTTCGCGCAGCACCTCGCGGTTCATCTCGCGATAAAATCCCTCGCGCCCGGCCACGGTGCGCTGATCGCCGAAGGCCGCTCCGACCAGCGGGAAGGCGCAGTAATGGTCGTAGGTGACCTCGACGCCGACCTCGCCGGTCTCCTCCTGGTAGTCGACGTCGGTCGCCTGATACGCCCAGGTGAACTTCCGGGCGGTTCGCCCCATGAACGACGAGGTGTCCAGTGCGATCGATAAGGTCGTATCGTTCGGGTCGACGCCCATCGCGCGGTAGGTGCTGGAGACGGCGAGCATCTGGTTGCCGGAGTCGTCGAACGGCACGGGAATCTGGGCGGCGAGGAGCATCGCGCGAGCCTTCTCGGCGCGGTCGTCTAGGTCCCAGCTTTGCCGGAAGGCCCCGGGGGCGACCGGCGTCAGGACGAGCGCGGCCTGGATGCGTGCGTACTCTTCGACTTCCGGTTCGCCGATACTCGCTTCCATGCGGCCTGCGTCGCGCTCGCCCTCCCAAACCCAGGCGGAGCGGGCGGCCTCGTAGGTGGCAAAATACGAGAGGGTCTCGGCGATGTTGACGATCCCGAGCTGCGCCAGTCCCATGATCAAAAACAGAGCGACCGGCAGCACGATCGCCGATTCGAGCATCACGGCGCCTCGCGGGGCTGAGCGTGTCCGATCCGACGAGCGACCTGCTCGAACGAGCTTCCAGCCCGCGACGACAATCCACCACGCGATCGCGGACAGGGCGACGTGGAGTCCGAGTCGAAGGGTCGTCGAGGTGGCGTAAGCTCCATCCCCGAGTCCATGCGCGACACTCTGGCGGGCGAAGTCGTTGGTCAGAAGACCCAGCGATACTCCAGCCACGACGGCGGTCCCCACTAGGTGGCCGAGCCCTCGTGTGGCGGCCGCGATCCAGTCGCCCCATTTTCTGACGCGGGTGGAGTTGTCGCCGTGTCGATTCACCATCGATACCGGGGCCCGAAACACCGAAGAGTCGAGAACGACCTTTCAGCAAAATATTCCAACGTCTCGCCTCCCCATCGGGGGTGAAGCGCCCATCTCTATTTTATCGTTCATTTGGATCGTAGTTGAATATAAATTCAGATGTCAAATGACGGATGAACCAAAGGGGTGGAGCGATGCTGGTCACCCGAGCAGGACCACGACGCCAAGCGTCGTCAGGGCGACCAGCAGCAAAATCCCGATGCCGGCGGCGAAGACCAGCACGTAGGGCATCAGCGACTCGGTCTCGAGCGTTTCGCCCTCCTCGTCGTCGTCTCCATCGGCAGACTCCCCGGAGCGGAATTCATCGAAGGTCTCCTCGAGGACGTCTTGCCAGCGGCCGGTTCGGTATCGATCCGGCGAGATATCGGCGGTCTCGACGGCCGACTGGTCGGTCTGTTCGGCGACCTTCCGATCCTCACTCACCTGCTGGAGTTCCTCGCGGTCGACCTTCTTGCGCGACGGCTCCGGGACCTCCGAGGAATCGAGGATACTCGTCTCGTCGATCTCGCCGGATTCGGCGGGCGGCTGCTGGTCGCGGGATCCGGCCTCGGAGTCGGAGCGGTCGTCCGGGTGGGGGATCGTCGCGAGATCGATGCTGGGCTCCGTCGGGCCCGGATCGGGCGAGGAGTTGAGTGAAGCGGCAGGTGCCGTCTTTTCGTCGGCGAACGGGGCCGCCTCTCGGGCCTCGTTTCCGGGGGAGGGGCGAGAGACCTCGGAGTCGGCGTCGGGCGTGGGCGTCTCGGCGGTCTCGGGCTGGGCGTTCGCTTCGGGTTCCGGGGGAGAGGAAGTCGAGAGGATGGCAGTTTCGCCGCCGTCGAATTCCTCCCCGCTCGCAGACGGTCGCCCGTTCGAGGGGGATTCTTCGGCCGCCGGGCCGCTCGGCGAGGGGCGCGAAGCGTCCAGGGCGCGAACCAGTTCGGCCAATGCCTCCCCGTCCTTGCGGTCGAGGCGGGGATCCCAGTGGTCGGGGTGTTCGACATCGAACTGGGCGGTCTCGGCGTCGACTCCGAGCGAGACGTCGAATTTGCCGCTTCCCAGCCAGTACGACAGAGGGGCGAACGGGTCGCCCTCGCCGCTGGCGCGCCGGATCCGCTCCCGGAGGGCGGCATTGAACGCGTCATCGAGCTGTTCGAGGGGGGGATCGAGATTCGGGTGGACGAGATAGACGCATCCGGCCAGGGTGCGCCCGAAGTCGGTGATAGTGCCGGAGGTCCGGAGGTCCTTCGGCTGGCCGGCCCGCAGCACGTGGCAGAGGTGATCGCCGAAGGCCTCGCCGGGGCCGTCGGGATCGGAGGTGACGAGTTTGACGGCGACGGCATGCTGGGAGCCGAGTTCGGTCGCTCGGAACAGCGCCACCAGCTCCCCGTTGGCGAGTATTTCCTCGAGGCGGTAGCGCTCCGCGAGAAGTGTGCCGGGCCGAAATGTCGAAGGCTCCGTCATTCGAGGTGCTCCGTTGAGACGCGCTGCTTCTCGAAGTGCGGGTCGCCGGCGCGCGGGGCCGGCGGCTGGACCGAGGTCGAAGTACATACTGCAGTTGCCACTGTATCCGGGAGACAAGAAGGCCGTCAATTCGCAGCACGAGAGCCTCTCCGGGAGGTTTGCACGAGGCGGTGTATCGACTCGTTTCGCAGGGCAACTGCGAGCCGTCCCGTCCGCTCACCGGGATCTCACTGGCGGTGTCGGCCTCGGAGCGGGGGGAGGATGGAGAGGGCGTCGACGACGACGGCGTAGGTGCTGGCCCGGGACGACTGTTTGCGAGACCTTTTCCATCTCGGTTGCGACGTGATAAGTTTGCAGCCGAAATGTCTCCATGCACGAGGTGCCCGCGGGCGGTTTGGCCGAGTCGCGTACCATACGTTTTTGTCCGCGTTGTGAGCGGAAATTTCCCGCCGAACACCGGGAGTGTCCCGACGACGGGACGATGTTGATGGAATACGAACTGGTCGGCGAGCAGGATCGCGACCCGCTGATCGGCGAGACGCTCGGCGAGCGCTTCGAGGTGAGGGGCGCGCTCAGCGAAGGGGGCATGAGCAAGGTCTACCGGGGGATCCAGCGCGGGATTGACCGGGAGGTGGCCATCAAGGTGCTGCGGGCGGACCCGGGGAGCGACGATACGAAGGTGCGTCGGTTTTTGCGCGAGGCGCGGGCGATCTCGAAGCTGTCGGACCCGAACATCGTCAATTTCATCGACTTCGGCCAGGACAACCGCCACGGGGCGTTGTATCTGGTGATGGAGTTGATCGAGGGGTGCGAGTTGGCGGAGCTGATGGAGGATGCCCGGCTCGACCCGGCGCTGGTGGTCGAGGTGGGCCTCCAGGTGTGCTCGGCGCTGACCGAGCCCCACCACGAGGGGGTGGTGCACCGGGATCTGAAACCCGCCAATCTGATGTTGCTGCCCCGGCTCGACGGTTCGCTTCTGGTCAAACTCGTCGACTTCGGGATTGCGAATCAGGTCCAGGGCCAGACGCGCCTGACGAAGACTGGAGTCGCCTGCGGGACTCCCCACTACATGGCTCCCGAGCAGATCGAAGGCGACGAGACGACCCCGACGATCGACATCTACGGTCTGGGAGCGATCTTGCATTTCATGTTGAGCGGGCGGGTCGTCTTCGATGCGGAGACCGACGTCAAGATTCTGTTCAAACACCTCAAAGAGCGGCCTCCGGAGCTTCGGACGTTTCCGTTTGCCGACGAGTTCCCGGAGCGACTCTGCGATCTGGTGCGTCGAATGCTCTCGAAAGACTCCGGGCGACGTCCCGACTCCGTGCTCGAGGTCCGCGACGAACTCGAGGCCGTGCGTTGCGAAGAGGGATACGAGCCGATCCGTCTGGACCTCGATCGCGAGCCCCCGGACATATTCGATCCGTGGGTGATCGAAGATCCGGCCGGGCAGTCGGCCCCAATCGAGCGCGCCCCGGCGACCGGCCAGCGCGCCTCCCCGCACGAGACGGGCGGGGTCTCGGCGCCGGCCGGCGAGTTCGAGGGGGAGCGCACGCAGGTCGACCCGAATGTCCAGGAGCGGATCCCCGAGCCGGGTGCGGCCGGGCCCGGCGGGGAGACGACCACCGAGACGATGGAGTCTCCGCAATCTCCCGGCCGGGAGGATCGAGATCCGAGCCGGATCGCCGGAGATCAGGCCGAGACCCCGACCGGCCGGGTCTCGCCACAGTCGGACTCGCAGGCGGATCTGGCGGATGTGCTCGCTGGGCAAACCTCCGAGGGGGAGCGTCCGGCCGAAGAGACGTGGGATCTGGCGATGTACCTGAACGTCGGGCTCTCGATCCTGATCGTCGCCGGCGTGGCCGGAGGGCTCGCCCTCTGGACGTTCGGAGGTGAAGGCAAACGTGGTGAGGTAAACGAGATTCCCCCCTCCGAGGAATCCGAGATGGAGACCGGGGCGGCCGGGGCGGCGGGGAATGAGCCGGAGGGGGCCGTCGCGCCGGGCGAGAGAGATGCGGGCGTCGAGTCCGGGGACGCCGGGGGCACCGACGCGGGCGATGCCGGAGCCGACGTCACGAGTGAGGCCGGCGATGCAGGCGCCGGCAACGTCGAGGGCGAAGGATCCGGCGTCGGCGCTGCCGGGAATCGCCGCGGGGGCTCCGGACCGGGGACGACGAAAAGGGGTTTGCAGCGGGAGGCCCGGCCGGAGGCCGACGAGGAGACCCCGAAGCGCGGTTCTTCCGGGGGGCGGGACTCGACTCGCCAGGAGCCGGCCGGAGGGCAGGAGACGGGAGGAGAACCGGCTCGAGAATCGGAGGCGAAATCCCGAGACGACGAGTCCGAGGCCCCGGCGCAGGGTGGCAGCGAGGAGGGGACGGAATCGGAGTCGGAGGGGTTTGATTTCGAACCGGTCGAGTGAGCGGGGCGTTGGACAGGGAGTCGGCGAGATCATCATCGAGAGGACGTCAACGATGGGAGATATACAGGTCAGAGGAGTCGTGAGTTTGCTCGTGTGCGGGGGACTGATGGTCTGGGGCTCCGGGACGTTCGGTCAGCCGGGTGGGGAGTCGGATCTGAGTGTCAAAGAGGCGTATCAACGCGGGATGAGCCACTACGAAAACGACGAGTATGCGGAGGCGGTCGAGTATTTTCACTACGCGCTCGAACGTCAGGATCATCCGGTGCTTCGATTCAATCTCTCGCAGGCCTACGTGAAGCTCGGCGAATGGGAACGGGCGATCGCCCAGGGAGAAAAGGTGGCGGCGACCGGCGAGTTGGACGATGAGACAGGGGCGAAAAATCGCGCGACAATTCTGGCGGGTCGAAGGCTGCTGCGCGGGCGAGAGGCGGCCCGCGCCGTCGGGCGGAGTTCGGCGCAGCAGCGAGGAGGGGACGAGCGTGGAGCCTCCGGGGCGCCGGATCCGGAGGAGATCGCCGAGCGGAGGGAGGCGGATGCCCCGCCGGGGCTCACTGCGAGTGGCTGGGGAGGAATCGGGGGAATCGGAGCCGGTATCGGGTTGCTGACCGGGGCGTTCGTCATCGAACGTGGTCTCTCGAGCGATTTCGAGGCGCGCGAGGAAGCGAGGCGACGGGGGGAGATCGAACGGGCTGAACGGCTGACGTCGACGATTCGCTCCAAGCAGTCGACCGGGCGATGGCTGATGTACGGAGGGATGGGGGCGGTGGCGGTCGGCACGGGCCTGTTGATCGTGGATCTGGTGGGATCCGGGGAGGGGACCGGGCAGGCACGGGCGGCGTTCGGGGTGCACCCGGCGCCGGGGGGCGTGAGGGTCGGAACCTCCCTGCAGTGGTGAGCCACGAGAGAGGAAATCGTGCCGACCTTATCAGAATCCGTCGATTGGACTAAGATAATTCTCGATGTCTCATGTGAAGTGGATGCGTCGATCTGGATATTGAGCGAGAGTTTTTTCACGAAGGTGCCATCTCGCCTCGCCCGGTGCGTCCGGGATCGGGGCGTGCAGCGAGGCGTGTGTGGTGCCGAGGGTGCGAGATAACGATATGAATGGACGATCCCGAACAGGTGTATGGTGGATGTCCGTGGTGGCCATTGCGGTCGCGACGGTGACCTTGATTCCGGACACGGCCGAGGCCCAGGCGCCCGACCGCGAGTTTACGATTGCGGTCGGCGAGACGCTGACGTTCAACGCCCGGTCGGTTCGGCGCGTGACCGTCGGGTTGAGCGACGTGGCGGACATCAAGCGCACCGACGATGGCCGCCAGTTGATCCTGGTGGGCAAATCGCGCGGGGTCACCACGATCAACATCTATTCCGAAAACGAACAAAAGACGCTGTTGGTGCGGGTCGTCGGGGTCAACCCAACGTCGCTGGCCAAGGAGGTGCGCAAGATCCTCGGGGAGGGCTCGGGGGTGGATGTGCGCGTCGTCAAAGGCCGGGTGTTGCTGGAGGGGGAGGTGGCGAGCGAGACGTTCAAAAAGAAGATCAAGCGGTTGACCGAACTGTACCCCCAGCAGGTGTTGAATTTTACGACCTTTCGGGAGGCATTCGTCGAAGGGGCGAAGATGGTCGCCGTCGACGTGTATTTCGTCCAGATGGCCGTCTCGAACACAGACAATCTGGGGGTGAGCTGGGGGCAGTTTCTCGGCGCGAATTTCACGGCGGGCATGGGTGATACCCCTCTGTATTACGATTCCTCGGATCTCGAATCCGGCGTGTTGCCCGGCATGGATTCGCAAAACATCGTTTCACAGCCCGGGGCGCTGGCCGGCGGCAGTCAGCTTCAGTCGTACTGGTCGTTGATCGGGAACTTGAACGCAACGCTCGACTTTCTGACCGAACACGGGATGGTCAAGACGGTCCAGCACGGGATGATCGTGACCGAAGGGGGCAAAGAAGCCGAATATCACACCGGTGGGACGTTGCTGATCGAGTTGGAGAGTCTCGGGGGCACGAGCCTCGAGCGTGTTCCGTACGGCTTGAACGTGACGGTCAAGCCGATCGTCGACTTCCAGAACCAGGTCAAACTCGATCTCGACGTCGAGATGAGTCGGCTCGATTACGCCAACTCGGTCGGCGATATGCCGAGCCTGATGGACACCAAGATCACGACGACTGTCAACATGAAACAGGGCCAGTCGGTGTTGGTCTCGAGCCAGGACGAGACTGAGAATACGTCCAATGAATCGGGCTGGTGGATGGTCAGCCGCGTGCCGATTCTCGGGTGGCTTTTCAAGTCGCGCAACTATATCGGGAGGAAGCTCGACAATGCCCTGTTCGTGACGCCGAAGGTGTACGAAGCCGGCTCGAAGCGCCACGAAAGCTTGGTCGAGGGGGTCTTCGAGGACCTGCTCGACAACGGGGCCGATCCGGGTGACCTGCCGGAGCTGTCGAGCGCCGAGGAGTCGCAGGAAAGCGGCGGTTCGTCGAGCGAGGGGAGCTCCGATTCGGAGGAGAATGGAGACGACGGCGAATCCGCCGGGGAGGGTGCGCCGAACGAGTTGCAGGAGATGGAATGATCGCGATCGCAGCGACAGTCAGATGAAACAAATCCGCGTGGTCGACAGCGAGGGGCGGGAGTACACCTATCCGGTCGAGAATGCGGTGGCGGAGGTGACGGTCGGTCGAAGCGAGAGCAACGACATCATCTTGAGCAGCAAGACGGTCAGCCGCCGCCACGCCGTCGTCAAGATCATGGGCGATCGGGTGCTTTTGGTGAATCAGTCGGCGAACGGTGTGCTGGTCAACGGCGAACGCATCGATCGGGTCGGAGAACTCGATTTCGGCGAATTTGCGCGGATCGAACCGTACCAGATCTGTGTCGAACAGAGTGAGGAATCGCCGGCGAACGGCACGGAGGTCGCCGAGCAGAGTGGAGGGCATCGGGCCCGAGGCCAGCAGCGGACCCGTCGGGGCCGTGCGAGCGGCGAGGACCGAAAGCGCCGGGGCCGAGACGAGCAGGCGGGGGCGAACGGGGGACAGCCGAGGCGCGGGGGACCCTCCGCCGACCGCGCTGGCGGGCGAGGTGATGGGGCGCGCCGGCGAGGCGGGCGAAACGACACCGACGGGGGGGGCGGCCAGGCCGGGCAACTCGACGGGCGCACCTCGGACCCGACCGCCCGCAATCGTTCGCGGCGGGAACGTCCGCGGGGAGGCCAGGAGCAGGTCGACGACCTGTACGGCTATCTCGGAGGCATTGCGCCGGCGAAAGACTACGAGGAACCGCGGGTCAATCTTCTGGGCGAAGAGGTCCAGACGATCGACCGCGAGAAGCGCGAAAAACTCGTCGAATTCAAGGCAACGCTCCACGAAGAGCTGAAAGAACGGCTCGATCTGCACAGCCTCGAGATCTCGAACTACCGCTCGCCGAAGGTCGTCCGGAAGGTTTCGGACAAACTCAAGGAGCTCCTCGAGATCCACGCCCACGAGATTCCGGACGGATTCACCTCCGATCAGGTCTTCAAAGAGATGATGGACCAGGTGTGCGGCCTGGGGCCGATCGAGGACCTGCTCAAGCACAAGGACGTCACCGAGGTGATGGTCGTCGACCGCGACCACATCTACGCCGAGCTCGACGGCGAAATTGTGTTGACCGATCGGTTCTTCAACGACGACAAGTCGATGATGACCGTGATCGAGCGGATCGTAATTCCGCGGGGGCGCAAAATCGACGAGACCAATCCGCTGGTCGACACGCGGCTGGCGGACGGCTCGCGGGTCAATGCCGTGATTCCGCCGCTGGCCCTCAAGGACCCGTGTCTGACGATCCGGAAGTTTCCGGAAGACCGGCTGACAATCGACAATCTGGTCGATTTCGGGAGTTTGACCCCCGAGATGGCGAAGTTTCTCGGCCGCTGCGTCAAGGCACGCAAAAACATCGTGATTGCCGGAGGAACCGGATCGGGGAAGACGACGCTTTTGAACGTCCTGTCGAGTTTCATTCAGCCCGAACAGCGGATTGTCACCATCGAGGATGCCGCCGAGCTTCAGCTCCACCAGGATCACGTGGTGAGTCTGGAGACCAAGCCGCCGAACCTGGAGGGCAAAGGGGAGGTGACGATCCGGGATCTGGTCAAAAACGCCCTCCGGATGCGTCCCGACCGGATCGTCGTCGGGGAGTGTCGGGGGGGCGAGGCGCTGGACATGCTCCAGGCGATGAACACCGGCCACGAAGGGTCGATGACGACGGTCCACTGCAACAGCCCGCGCGAGGCGATTGCCCGGCTGGAGACGCTGGTGTTGATGAGCGGCATGGAGTTGCCGACCCGGGCGATTCGCCAGCAGATTGCCAATTCGGTCGATATTATCGTCCAGCAGACCCGCTACTCGGACGGCAGTCGCCGGATTTCGTATGTGACCGAAGTGCTCGACCTGAATGACGACGGGTTCATCGAACTCGAAGACATCTACCGGTTCAAGCAGACCGGGATGAACGAAGATGCGGAAGTGCAGGGATACCACAAGGCGACCGGGTATCTTCCGAGCTTCCTCAATGAGTTTCTTGTTCAGGGGTTGGCCGACGAGGAAGACTTCTTTTAGCGAGGCACATCGTGCTTTACATCTCGCTGGCTCTGGGACTGGTATTCGTCACGGTGGTGCTCGCCGTGCTCGGCGGAGGGGACTGGATTGTCGACCGGCTCTCGCAGAAAAAGAGTCTGTACGAGGCCGTGGTCGGCAAAGAGCTGCACCGGCTGTTTCTGGATACCTCGCCGCGGCAGTTTATCTTCGGCCACTTCGTGGTCGTGTGTCTGGGGTTCATCGTCGGGTATACGGCGGGGGGGAGCTTTTTGTGGGCGCTGGTCGGGATGGTGGTCGGGACCATCGGCCCGCGCTATTATCTGAAACACCAATGGAAAGAGCGGGTCGAGGGGATCAACAAACAGGTCGAAGAGGCGATGGTCTACATGGCCAACTCGTTCAAGGCCAATCCCTCGCTGCCCGAAGCGATCAAGGACGTCACCCAGTCGATGGGCCCGCCGATCAGCGAAGAGCTGGGGGTGCTGATCCGCGAGTATCAGCTCGGGACACCGCTCGACAAGGCGCTGGTCAATCTCCAGCGGCGCATGCCGGCACGCAATCTCCAGCTCGCCGTCTCGGCGATTCGAGTCGGCCGGTCGGTGGGAGGCGACATTCCGAGCATCCTGGAGGATATCTCGGATACGATCCGCGAGAGCTACCGACTCGAGCGCGACATCGACAAAAAGACCGCCCAGGGAAAGATGCAGGCCTGGGTGATGGGGCTGATCCCTCTGGTGTTTCTCGGGGTCCTGTACTGGTTCGACCCCTCGATGGTCCAGCCCCTGTTCGAGACACTTCTCGGCTACGTCATCCTCGCGGTCGCGGCCGTGTTGAACGTCATCGGGGTGTACATGATTCGCAAAGTCATCGACATTCGCGTCTGACCGATCGCCGCTGGATCGGCGCTCGGGTTCGCTGTCCCTGCAACCGTAGGATCTGACCGTGTTCGGCCTGGCTGCCTCCCAGATAGCGACGCTGGCAATCGTGCTGGTCTTTCTGGCCGGAATGTTGCTGGTCATCGCCTTCGTGCCCGACCACGTCCACGAGGAGGAGCTGTACGGGTACAGGGAACGCAAACGCAATCGTTTGATCGCCGAGAGCCCGCTGTACCGGGCGACGTTGCCACTGGTGAAGATCTTTGCACACTACATCTCCAAGATCGGGGACAATCAGCTCAACGTCCTCGGGCGGCTGCGCGCCGACCTCCGCGACAAGCTTCCCCGATCGGGGTATGTCGGGGCGTTTTCGGCCAACGAATTTCTCGGGATGAGTTGTGTGGCGGGATTGGCCACCTTCGTGGCGTTTTTGCTGTTGACGACCTGGCTGACCGGGCTGCCGAAGCCGCTGTTGGCGCTGTTGTTGGCCCCGGTGGGCATGGCGCTGCCGTTTTCGACGCTCAACGGGGCCATCCAGGAGCGACTCGTCGAGATCGACCGGCGATTGCCCTACACGATGGACCTGCTGGTGTTGTCGATGCGCGCCGGGCTCGACTTTATGACGGCGCTCGATCGGGTGGTCGAGCAGGGCCGGCAGCAGGATCCGGACAACCCGATGATCCAGGAGCTGAGTGTCGTGCTCCAGGAGCTGAAAGTCGGGACCTCTCGGGCGGATGCGCTGAAGAATCTCGTCGAGCGGGTGCGTTCGGAGTATCTCGAGTCGATGGTCGGGGCGATCATTCAGGCCGAAAAACGAGGTACGCCACTGGCCAGCGTCCTCGAGGTGCAGGTCGATACGATTCGCAAGAAGCGCTCACAGAGAGTCGAAAAGGAAGCGAGTGAGGCGGCGGTCAAGATGTTGCTGCCTCTGATGTTCATCTTCGGCGCGGTCGTCGTGCTGATCGTCGGCATCATGATCCTGCGCGCGCAGGGAAGTATGGGATGAGTGCGTCATCTCGAGTTGGGACGTCGAGATGACTCTGCGCGACAAGGTGCAAGTGCATGGGCGCGGGTCGCCGGTTCGACGGCGGGACGCTCCCTGCTCGGCCGGCGCCGCGCACCAGCCATCGTCACAACGAGGTATTCATGGGTTCGTTTTGGCTCGAATACGAACAGAGCGGTGAGGTTCAGACGTTTCCGTTCGACGAGGCCAACATCACGATCGGGCGCGACCAGTCGTCGGACTTCGTGCTCGATCATCCGACCGTCTCGCGTCAGCATGCGCTGATCGTCGACGACGGCGGTGGCCAGTTTCGCCTGGTGGTCCTCTCGCAGGGGGGGCTGACGGCGGTCGACGGCGAGAAGATCGCTGACGAGACGACCCTGTATGACGGAAGCGAGGTGTACCTGGGAAAGCTCGTCTTTCGATTTCGAGCCGAACAGGCCCCCGCGCGCAATCAGAACCGGAATCGAAACGCGCGGAGTCGGCAAGGGGACCAGAGCGTCCGACGGGGAGGGGGAGGTCGGCCGGAGCAGCGAACCTCCGGACCCGACGGCGGCGCGGCGGCGACCGGCTCGGGGGCGGCGAGCGGGTCGAGTGAGGCCGGGGGAACGCCGGACGATTCGCAGTCGAGCAGCACGGTCGATTCGAGTTCGCGCGCCGGAGTCAAAAGCTGGGACGAAATTGCCCAGAGTGCCGAAGTCGACGACGAACAGGACGGGGACAACGGATCGAAGTCCGCTGGGGCCGGCGACGAGATCGGAACCGGGATCGGTGGCGACAACAAGGGAGAGATCGAGGAGACCGACCCCAAGATCGTCGGCCTGGGAGGGGTGTTGATCGCGCTTTTCATGGTGTATTTCATGTGGCCCTCCGGCGGCGGGGGAGGCCAGCAAAAGGCCGATCCGCTCGAAGAGACCGACCCGTCCGAGCTGGTCGAAGTCGAGTGCCTGTCTGAAAAGGAGTGTACGAAAAAGGCCGAGTCTGCCTATACGCTCGGGGTGGACTATCTCGAAAAGCAGGACTCCGAGGTCGCCAATTTGTTCAAAGGATACATTCGGCTGCTGGAGGCCCAGCAGTTTCTCGAGATGGCCGAGACCGACCAGACCCCGGCGAAACTCTCGGATCTGCAAAATCGCATCGACGAGGCGGATGCGAAGTTGAAAGAGATCTTCCGCAACTACAAGGTGAAATACCGAAGTGCGGAGAAAAATGGGCAATCGCGCGAGATGGCCGATGCACTGAACACCATCCAACGGTACTTTCCGAACAAGAGAGCGCCCGAGTACCAGTGGGCGCAGGATCGCATCTTGAAGATGAAGAAGCGCGGCAACTATCCGGCCGGCTTCTGACAAGAGAGGTACATGAAGACGTATCACCTACTCGGTTGTTGCCTCGCGGCGGCGTTGATGGCGGCCGCGGGATGTGCGAGTCAGCAACAGCGCGCCGAACGCGCCTTCGAGTCCGAAGACTGGGACGAGGCGTACAGCCGCTACGAAACCCTGATCGAGGAGGGGGAGGCGGACTGGAAGGTATATTTTCGGGCGGCACGGGCGGCGACCCATCTCGGGAATTTCTCGAAGGCCGAAAAATACTACAGTCGAGCGCTGCGCAACGGCGGGGGGACGAGGGTGGCCCGCAAATTTGCAGAATTTTATCTGCAGACGAGCAACTACTCGCAGGCCGTGCGATTGCTGCAGTATCTGCTCGAGACGGAGCCAAACAACAAGCAGTCGCTGTACAACAATCTGGGGACGGCCTTGATGTACGCCGGTTCCCCCCTCGACGCCGAGTCGTATTTGCTGGTGGCACAGCAGATGGAGCCGGAGGATCCCATCCCGTACGTCAATCTCGGTGTTCTGTACGACCGCCACATCCGCCGCCCCCAGCTCGCGGCCGATTTTTACAAGTGCTATCTGAAGCTCGCCGACGGGAAGCAGGGACAACAGCAGCGAATCCGAAGCCGACTCTCCCGGATCAGCTCGCAGGGGCGAGTCTCGGCGGGAAGCCAGGTCGAGTGCGGGAAGCCGTATTCGCCCAACAGTCGAACCGTCGCCGACCTCGAAGAAAAGATGAAGGAGATAGGGGGAGATTCTCCTGGCGAAAGCCAGGCGGAGGCGGGGGCTGAAGACAAGGATCCGATCGACCTCGGGTTCGGCGGCTCGGACGGGGAGGCGGACGGGGAGGCGTCGGCCTCTGCCAAGGAAACCCGGGACCGCTCGGAGGAGTCGCCGCGTGCCTCGTTCGAAGGGATGTCGGGAGAGGCATCGTCCAATCCCTCCAGTGAGGAGGCTGCCGGCGAGGGGGCCGAGTCTCCGTCTCCCGACGAACAGGCCGATGCCACGGCAGACAACGACGAACAGGCCGGAGACGACGAGCGAGAGAACGGGGGCGAGGGAGAGGGGCCGCGAATCGATCGGGCGTCCGAAGCACCCCCGGAGGCCAACCGGGCGGGCGACGAGGGTCGATCCGGGGAGTCCGGCGGCGGAGAGGCGACGTCGGACCAGGGGAGTCGGCGGGCGAGACTCGAGCGCGCCCGACAGGCGTTCGAGCACGGAGCCCACGAGCGGGTCGTCGACGAGATCTCGGAGCTTTCGCTCGAGGAGATGAACGTCGATTCGATGCGCATCTACGGCCTTTCCCTCGCCGAGCTGGGCGAAAACGAAAAGGCCCGGCAGTGGCTCGAGTGGGTTGTCGAGCGCAAGCCCGACCCCGAGGTGGTCGGCTCGTTACTCGAGGTCTACGATCGGCTCGATCAGAGTGAGGATCGGCGGCGCATCTGCCGGCAGTTCCGAAAGCGCGACGCCTACAGCGAGGTCACCGAGTCGTGTCCCTCGCCGATCGAGGAGATGGACGAGGAGACCCTCGAGAAGCTCCGCAAGCAGCGCAAAAACCAGTAAGCCGATGGCTCCGAGCGACGAGGCCGGCGAGTCGGTGTGGCGGTGGCCGCCACCGCTCGGTTTGCTGTGGCTGGTGATCCCGGTCGTCGGAATGACGCTTCGGGCCGGCTTCGGGCTGGTCTCGCCGCACGATTACTGGTGGCAGTTGGCCTTCGGCCGGATGATCGCCGAAACCGGGACGATCCCGTCGACGAATCTCTTTTTGTACACGATGCCGGCGGATGCGTCGTTTGTCGACCAGCCGTGGCTGGCGCAGTGGACGATGTATCGGCTGGTCGAGCAATTCGGGCACGCCGGTCCGTACCTGCTGCGGGCGGGGCTGACCGCCGGGGTCTGGACCGGTCTCGTCTGGCTGGCCCGCCGGCGATGCCGCGACGCCCGAGCGGTCGGGGCGGTCGCCATCGTCGCCGTCGTCGCCTCGGCCGCCGTCTTTTCGGTCCGCTCGCGGATGTTCGCGCTCCCGTTGTATGTGGGGGCCCTCGGTGTCGTCGTCACGGTCGCCGATCGCCGGCTCTCCCCCGGCTGGCTGGCACTTCTGGTGCCGATCGTCGCTCTCTGGGTGAATCTCCACGGGTCGTTCGTGCTGGTCGCCCTCCTGGTCGCGGTGGTCGGCGGAGCGTTGACGCTCGAGCGCTGGCTGGAGGGCGGGGAGGCGCTCTGGCGAGGGTGTATACCGTGGTTGGCGGCGGGTCTGGGGGTGGTGGCGGCCGGGACCGCTCATCCGTTCGGGGCGGAGATCTATGCGTACGTCGGGGACATCGCCTTCTCGCCGCGCGTGACCGCGACGGTCACCGAGTGGCAGCCGCCGGAGGTGGGAAGCTCGTTCGGGGCCTTCGTGTATGCCGCCGTTTTGGCGGGGGTACTGCTTCTCGCCGTGCGCCGCAAAAAGGCCCACCTCTGGGAGGTCGTCCTGTATGCGGCGACCGCCTATCTGGCAGTCGACTCGGTGCGCGCCGTCTTTTGGTGGGCGGCGGCGGCGGCGGTCGTGCTTCCGCGTCATCTGGCGGGCCTGTTGCCGGCGCGGGAGGGCCCCCGCGCGGAGCCGACGAGGCTCCAGGGGCTGATCCATGCGACGGCGGCGCTCGCGCTGGTGGGGGCGGCGGTTGCCATCCAGCCCGGCATGCCGGGCTTTCGGTGGCGAAGCGCGCTCCTCGCCGACAAAGCTCGTCAGGCGTCCCCCGGTGCCCACCTGTTGTCGAATCGCAACCCGCTGGAGCTCGTCGAGCGTCTCCGGAACAACGAGGTGGCGGGGCGAATCTTCCACGATCAGGCGGTCGGGGGCCTGCTCGACCACCGGCTCGGTGCGGCGGAGCCGTCGAGGCCGCGGCAGGTCGCCTTCGTCGACCAGCGCATGGGCTTGATCCCGCCGGCCGTCTGGGCGGAGTATTTCGCCATCTCGCGGACGGGTGAGGGATGGCGCCGGAAACTCCGCGACCGGGAGATCGCCGCCCTTTTGTTGTACGAAGACGACCAGCAACCGCTGATCGAGGCGGCCGACGGCTCGGATCGGTGGCGGCGCGTCGCCGAGGAGGCGAAATACGTGTTGTTTCGTCGGCGCTGACCGGCCCGATCGGCTACTCGACGGCGCCCAGCACCCACCCGAACGTCGCCCAGCCGGCGGCGACGAAGACGAGATCCATGCAGATCAGAATCTCGAGCCACGTCTCGATCGCCGACCAGCCGCCCCCCTCGAACAGCAGGCGGGTCGCCTTCACCCCGGCGATCAGAAGCGGTACGGCGAGCGGATACAGCACCAGCGGCAACAGCACGTCGCGCAGGCGGTTGTGCACGAGCATCGCCGAGACGAGGGTCCCGAGCGCGGCGAATCCCAGCGTGCCGCTGGCGACGACGGCGGCGTACCCCCAGATGTGCTCGGTGAGTGCGACGTCGAAAGCGAGGGCGACGAGCGGCAGCAGACACAGCTCGAAGATGCCCATGAAAAGGAGGTTGACCGCCAGTTTGCCGACATACAGGGCGGAGTCGGTGCCGGGGACGAGCGCCAGGGCCCGCAGACACCCGTTGTCGGCCTCCTGCGCGAAGGTCCGGGTGATGACCAGCGTTCCCGTGAAGACGATCGCGATCCAGGTGATGCCGGGAAAGACGATCGAGACGGTCTCCCCGCCCGTGAAAAACGCGAAGGCGAAGATGACGGTCAGCAAGACGGCGAACGAGACCGTGGTCGTCACGATCTCGCCGGTCCGAAGCTCGCGGCGCAGATCCTTGGCGACCACGGCCCGAAGCTGGCGGAAAAACGAAGCGGACATCTCAGGCGCACTCTCGATACAGGTCGGCGACGGAGGCGTCCTCGGAGTGCTCGTCGGCGTGGGTGATCTTGCCGCGACGGAGGACGACCAGGCGGTCGGCGAGCCGATCGACGGTCTGGAGGTCGTGGCTGGCGAGCACGACGATCTTCTGGCGAGTGCGCATGTCGGCGAGCAGGTCGGCGACCGTCTCGCGCCCTCGGCGGTCGAGGCCGGACATCGGTTCGTCGAGCACCAACAGATCCGGGTCGTGCAGCAGCGCCCGGGCGATCGTCAGCCGCTGGCGCATGCCCCGCGAGTAGGTGTCGAGGCGGCGGTCGGCGTCGTCGGCGAGGCCGACGCGTTCGAGCCAGGCGGCGGCTGTGCCGGCGGGCTGGTCGAGCCCGTACATCTCGCCGAAAAATTCGAGGTTCTCGCGGCCGGTCAATTCGTCGTACAGCAGCGACTCGTGGGCGATCCAGCCGACGTGCTGGCGGAAGTGCTCCGAGAAGGTCGACCAGGCGACGTCGTCGTAGGTGATCGTCCCGTCGGTCGGCCGTTCGAGGGTGGCGAGAAGCGACAGCAGCGTCGTCTTGCCGGAGCCGTTGTCGCCGACCAGCGCCGAGATCGCGCCGGCGGAAAATTCGGTCGAGACGCGGTGCACGGCGAACAGGCGGCCGTACACGCGGGAGACGGAATCTAGCTCGATACGCTGCATCAGGTCGGTCTCACTCGCCGCTCAGCTCGTCAATTTTACGCATGACGAGCGAGAGGCGCTCGCGCAGACGCAGCGACTCGGTCTCGTAGGTGACCTCGGCGATCTCGTCGGCCTGCCAGGCCTCCTCGAGATTGGCGAGTTCGTCGAGCAACTGTTCGCGTTCTTCGCGGAGCGTCTCGAGGGCCGCCGATCGAGCCTGCTCGTCGCGGTACGGGTCGATGCGCTCGCGGCCGGCTAGCGCCACGATGAGCACGATGCCCAGCAGCCCCAGTCCGAGGGCGATCCAGGGGCCGATCGGGCGCTCGAGGGGAAGTCCCGTCAGCTTGGCGGCGTACGATTCCCCGGGCTCGAGCGAGTTGCCGCGGGCGAACAGGTAGTCGGTGTTGCTGCGGAACCCCGGGATCTGGCGGGTGGCGGAGACCTTTTCGAAATCGGGGGCGGCGATCGAGGCGTCCGACAGGCGGCCGACCTTCTCGTGGTCGCTCTCGAGCGGCAACACCACCTGGACCTCGTCGGCCGGATAGTCGACCGAGTGGCGAAAGACGAAACTCGGGGAACTCGCCGACATCGAAAAGCGGGTTCTGAGGCCGACCGTCTCGCCGGGGCGCAGCAGACCGCGCCAGTAGACGGTGCTCTCGGAGGTTTCTGTCTCCCCCGGCCCGGAGGCGTGGATGCCCTTGGCGTCGAGCGGCAGCTCGAGGGGGAGTCCCTTGTCGTACTCCTCACCCGACAGCGAGGTGGTGTCGACGGCGAGATTGTCGTCGACGGTCAACTGCCAGAACTGGGTGATGACCAGGTAGTCCTCCCAGGGTTCGACGACCGTCCGCAACTGCTGGATTTTGACCGAGCTGGCATCGCTCGCCCGTGGGTACACCTCGATGGTCAGTTCGGCGGCGTCGCCGGGGGTCTGGCGGGAGCTCTTGAACTCGAGGCCGTTCTCCCGGGTCGTCGCGTAAATCTCGAGCCCCTGTTCGAGCACTGCACCGGGTAGGTTCTCGAAGCTGGCCCGTCCCTCGGCACCGGCCTCTGCGCTCCAGGTCTGAGCCGGCTTCGGCTCGCGCGGCTCGAACGGACCGCGGGCCCGGGAGGCCTTCAGTTCGACGCCCGCGCCGGCGACCGGTTCTCCACTGACGCCGTCGACGACGCGAACCTGTGCGCGCCAGGCCGAGTCCTCGCTTTCGGCGGTCTTCGGGATGGAGGGCGCCTCGCGTTCTCCCGGCCTCTGCATCGAGGGTCGAGAGGGAGTTCGGCCGGCCGACTGACGGGTCGGCGGCCCCTCTTCGGCGCTTCCGGGCGTCTGTTCGGTCGTGCCGGAGGGGTTTTGCTGCTGCGGGGAGGGGCCGTCCTGCGCCAGGCCGGGGGAGGTGAAGCCCACCAGGCCGACGAGTCCGCCGATTGCGAATGCGAGAATGGAAGTGTGTCGGTTCATCAACCCGTCGCCTCGGAGCGAAGGTCGCTGACTGTCGGTTCGTTTCGATCGTCCGGTTCGGAGGTCGCCTCGTCCGGCTCCTCTTGCTCGGCGTCGGCCTGCTCGTCGGAGGCCTCGTCCGGCTCCTCTTGCTCGGCGTCGGCCTGCTCGTCGGAGGCCTCGTCTCCGAGTCCCCCTTCGGCCGTCTCCTCCTCGTCGAGGGGCGTCCCGCACCGACTGCAAAAGCGAGCCTCCGCTTCGAGCTGCTTGCCGCAGTCGGGACACTCGACCGCCTCGCCGGCCTGGTCGCCCCCTTCGGGAGGCGTCCCCTGCTGCCGGTCGGCTCGCTGCCGGAGTCGTTGCTCGAGCGCCGAGTCGATCTCGTCGTCGCGCTCGGCGTCGTCGCCCCGAAGCTCGTCGAGCTTGCGCATCACCTGGACGGCCCGGTGCTCGTGATCGCCTTTGAGCCGCCGGTAGTCCTCCTCGGAGAGTTTGCCGGTCTCGTGGTCGAATTCGATGTCCCGGAGACTCTGCAAAAGGACCGACTTGCGGGCGACGAGCCGCTCGATTTGCTGGACTTCTTCGTCGAGCAGCTCGAAGCGCAGCTGTTCCTGCCGATCCTCGAGGAACGGGGAGACGATCTTGGCCAGGGTATAGACCGTCAGGGCCGCAAAAATGAAGACGAAAAACAGGGTTGGATTCATGAGGACGGCTCGTCGCGGTCGAAGGTCGAGAGCGTCGCCGGTCGGTCATCGGCGTGTTCGGCATCGCTCAGCTCGGCTTCCTGCCAGCGTTCGGCGGCGCCCCAACGGGTGTCGGATTCGATCTGCCAGACCGCCAGCGGCGACAGACAGACCGCGATCAAGACGGCCCCGACGGTGGTGCGCCCGAACCGAATCGGCAGCGGCGAGAGATTGTCGACGCTCTCGCGGGTCGGCCACATCGCGATCAGGGCGCCCAGCACCAGGATCACGCCCGCCGCCCAGAACCACCAGGTAAAGGGGTTGACGAACATCTTGAAGGCGGCGGTGTCGGCGGTGTTCGGGCCGGTCCGGAAGTTGACCAGGGCGACATACAGGTCCTCGAGCGGTCCGGAGCGGATGTCGATCTCGGAGGTCCCCATCTTGAATTGCTCGCCGGCCCGGCGCTTTTCGGGCGAGGCGAAAAACATCGCTTTGCCCGGACTCATCGAAAAGCTCTCGCCGTCCTGCTCGACGCTCATCGCGCCGGTGACCAGGACTTTCTGGGCGTCGCGGTCGCGCTCGAAGCCCTCGAAGGTCAGCGTGTAGTCGGCTAGCTCGACCGATTCGCCGGCCTCCAGCGAGACGTCCTTTTCGATTTTGAGGGCGTTGCCGGAGAAGGCGAAAAAGGCGAAGACGATGCCGATGTGGACGACGTAGCCGCCGTAGCGTCGGCGCTGCTTGCGGAACAGTTGATACAGGGCGACGGCGGCATTTTCGTCGTGGGCCTTGCGGCGGGCCGCGATGCCTCGCCAGAACTCCTGGACCATCGTCGCCAGCACGAAAATGCAGCCGGCGATGGTGAGGATGGCGTACGTCGCGCTCAAGGCCGTCGGGTCGGCGCCCAGGTCCCGTCCGCGCAAAAACCAGTAGGCGCCGATAAACGCCGGGGTTGCGGCGACGGTCGCGGCGATGGGCCACAGGAAATCGCGTTTGAAGTTCTCGATCGTCGCCTTGCGCCAGGCGATGATCGTGCCGACGCCCATCAGCAACAACAAGATCAGCCCGAGCGGGATCATCCAGCGGTTGTACCAGGGAGGATTGATCGAGATCTGCTGGCCGGTCAGCCAGGTTTTGACCTTCGGCCACATCGTCCCGAACATCACCACGAAGGTCATCGCCACGAACAGCCAGTTGTTGAACATGAATGCGGCTTCGCGGCTGGCGGCGCTGTCGAGCGTCTCCTCGGCCTCCATGTCGCTCCACCGCCAGGCGAACAACGCGATGCTGACGACGGTCGCCGCGATCAAAAACGCGAGAAAGTAGTTGCCGATGTCACTCTGGGCGAAGGTGTGCACCGACTCGATCAGGCCGCTTCGGGTGATGTAGGTGCCGAAGACGGTCAGCAGGTAGGTGCCGAGCATCAGCCCGGCGTTCCAGCGTTTGAGCATGCCGCGTCGCTCCTGGATCATCAGCGAGTGGATCAGGGCGGTCGCCAGAAGCCACGGCATGAAGGCGGCGTTTTCGACCGGGTCCCACGCCCAGTACCCGCCCCAGCCGAGCTCCTCGTAGGCCCACATGCCGCCGAGGATGTTGCCGACCGACAGGAAAAGCCACGGGATCAAAATCCACTTGCGGGCCGCCTTCACCCACCGGTCGTCGATCTTGCCGGTGATCAACGCGGCGATGGCGAAGCCGAACGGGACGGTCATCGAAGCGAGTCCGCTCAGAAGCATCGGCGGATGGATGACCATCTTCGGGGTCTGCAACAGGGGATTGAGTCCCTCGCCGGAGGCCGGGTGCTCGATCACCTGGTAGCCTTCGAAGGGGTTGGAGGCGAAAGCGAGGATCACCAGCAGCCCGCTCGAGACGCCGAGACACACCATCTGCACCCAGGGCATGAAATCCTGGTGGTGGTCGCGGTTGAGATACGTGGCCGCCGCACTGAAGACCCCGACGACCAGGATCCAGAACAGCAGGCTGCCGGCCTGGCCTCCCCAGAAGGCCCCGATCAGATAAAACAGGGGCATCGACTGGTTCGAAAACTCGGCGACGTACTGGATGCTGAAGTCGTGCGTCAGGAAGGCGTGCAGCAGGATCGAGCTGGCGACCGCCAGAGCGCCGAAGTTGGCGTAGACGGCGAAGCGGCTCGCTTTGAGGAAGCGGCGCGAACCGCTTTTTCCCGCCACGAAACTGAGCGCCGTCCCGATCAGCGAGACATACAGGGCGAGATAGATGGCGAACGACCCGATGGCTTTCATGGGAAGGCGCGTGGGGGTGGAGAGTCGAGTGAGTGCAGAGCCTGCTGGAGGAGCCGGCGAGGGGGGACGGGATCAGCGAGACGAACGCGGGCCGTCACTGCCACCCTCGTGGGCAGTCGGCGGTTTGCCCTCATAGCGGCTCGGACATTTGACCATGATCTCGCTGGCCTCGAGCCTCCCCTGATCGTCGAGCTGCCCGGTGGCGACGACCTGGACGTCGGGCTCGAACGTATCCGGCAGCGCCTGATCGTAGTGGACCCGCAACTGTTCGCCCTTCTCGGAGATGCTGAAGGTGCGACCGACGTCTCCCTCCTCGCCGTCGATCGAGCCTTCGACCACCGAGCCTTTGACGCGAATCTGTTGGTGGCCCACGGAGTCGGCCTCGGCGACGGCCTCGTCGACGGTGAAAAAGTACGTCTCGGAGTCGAGGCCGTCGACGACGAAAAAGCCGATCGCGGCGGCGGTCGCCACGACCGCCACGACCGGCCGCCAGTTCAGCCCGGCCTCGGCCTCGTCCGGCGCCTCGAGCCGCTCCGGGGGAGCGTCCGGCCGACGGTCGGCCGAGCGATCGTGATCTTCGGATGCGTGGTTGGTCATGGCGGCCCTCGAGAGCTTGCGGATGGACCCGGACGAGCGGCTGGTCGTATCGGATAACAATCGCAGCCGACAATCTAGTCCGCGATGCGCCACGCATGCTGCCGACGCCCGGCGACAGGCCCGGGGCGCGGAGAGGTGCGCGTATGTTTTTTGTTACTGGAAACTACATCGATTGGCAACAGAACGGCCGCCCGCGAGGGCCGCTTCCGGACCGATTGCTCAAAAGAGGTCGATCGGGCCCTCGTCCTTTTTTTTCTTCTTCGAGCCCCCTTCGCCGCCGCCACCCCCGCCTCCGCTGTTTTCGTCCCCCGACGACCCGGAGCTCTCCGCCGAACCGCCGCTCGACCCCCCGGAGGAAGGAGGTGGAGAGGGCGGCCGATGGGTGGTCCCGTCGTCCTCGTCGGATTCCTCCTCGGTCGGGTCCGTGAAGGTCGGTTCGAGTCGATAGATCGTCGGCTCCAGCCCCAGCGAGATCTCGTAGGTCGGATCCTCCGGCTCGAAGCGCGGGGCCTGCTCGTCTTCGTCGTCCCCGTCTTCACTCTCGTCGTCGGGCGGGTCCGGCGTCTCGATCGTCACGGTCACCTGCTCGTCGGGTTGCTCTCGGAGGTTGAAATGCGCCTTGCCGAGCCGGTCGGTCGTGGCGACGACCTCGTCGCCCCGGCGGACCGGCAGCCCCTGGCAGGCTTCCTCGGGAAGCGACTCGTCGCAGTCGGTGTCGACCCAGATCAAATACGAGCGATCGACCGATTCGGTGACGGCATGCAACAACACCGGCACACACTGGACGCCCTTGCCGGAGAGATTTCGCTTCAGTTGCAGTTTCTCGGTCGCCGATCCCTTGTCGACGATCCGATAGCCGTCGATCTCGCCGATGGCCAACTCGATTTTCGTGCCCGGTTTCTCGCGCAGGGTGGCGGTGAAGGTCCCGTCCTTGCCGGTGTAGCCGACGGTCGTGCCGTCGAGTTTGACCGGCGCCGCGGGGACGACATTGCCGTCGGTGTCGGTGACTTCGACTTCGATCGGAAAGTCCTGCGGCTGGGAGGTCGGCTTCGGCTTCTGGGACTGATTGCCGCAGCCGATCCCGACCAGAAGCATCGCCACGAGGCCGAACCCCCCCGCCAGCCGGGCCGCAGACACAGGGCGTGGGTCACTCATCGGTATCCTCCTCGGACGAGTCGGACTGTCGGTCGGCGGGCTCGACGCGTTCGACCTTCGCGGAATTGATCGTCGTGAAGAACTTCGCGGAAGTGGCCGTCGGGTCGATCGCCCGCAGTTTCTGGTAGTGCAGGCGCGACCGGCTGACCGTTCCCCCCTCGAGGTTGTCGTCGATCTTGGTGATCAGCGACTTGTAATACTCCCGGATCGGGTCCTTTTCGTACAGGTCGTTGATCAGTTCCTTGTCGGCGTCGGTCGGCTCGTCGTCCTGCAGCCGGATCGAACGGGCGACGGCTTCGAGGGCGTCGGTCAGGGTCTCTTTGGCGGAGCCGGAGGCGTTTTCGGCCTGATCGAGTTTGTCGCGGGGCTTTTTGGGAAGGGCCGCGAGGTCTTTGGGCTCCCCCTCGATGGCGCGGGTGAGGGCCTCCCTCCCCCCGGCGATGATCCCCTGCACCATCTCCGGGTCCGTGCCGTAGGTGGGGGGCATCTCCGAGGCGTCCAGCACCCCCAGCCGGCCGGAGGTC
>CAZRLK010000038.1:0-6926 GCA_964600555.1 uncultured Bradymonadales bacterium | reverse complement strand
TCCCCGTCGATGTCGCGGCTGACGTCGGCGGGCGGGTTGGTCTGGAAACTGCTCTCGACCGTGGTCCGCGGGTCGGACTCGACCGGCCCGGGCGCCTCGACCGTCTCGGGCGGTGCCTCGGCGTCGCCACTCTCGGATGGGGCCGACGACTCGCTCGTTTCGGACTCGCCTCCGCCGCCCTTCTCGTTGTTTTTCTGGTCGGCCGCCGCGGCCTTCTGACCCCCGCCGCCGCCTCCGCCTCCCCCGCGATTCGGCGACGACCCCGGCGTCCCCTTGACGGCGAACAGGATGCCGGTTGTCGCCAGCATCAATCCCGCCGTGATGGCTAAAAGCGTCTTGAAGTCGAGTTCCGACGGGTCGACTTTGAGCGTCTCGAGCAGCGACGGGCTGCCCAGGTTGCCGAGCTGGTGGGCGAACTCCTCGACCGACTGAGTCCGCTCGCGGGGGGCGTCGACGACCGCCTTCTGGACGGCACTCGTGATCGTCTCGCTGTCGATCGCGGCGACGCGTTCGGGCTCGAGGGGAATGCCGGTCAGGCCGGCGAGGGTGACGGCGGCGAGGCTGTAGACGTCGGCCGCCGGCGACAGTTGCGTCGTGTCGTCGACGACGTCCATCTCCGGGGGGCCGAACTGGCCGAGATTCCCGCGGTCGGCGAGTGAGCAGACGTCGAATGGCTCGAGGAAGGTCCGCTCCCGGTCCTCGCCCTCGGCGATCCAGACGCTGGCCGGCGTCAGGTTCGCATACACCATCCCCTCATCGTGCACCTGTCCGAGCGTCCCGGCGATGCTGCGCACCCAGCGGGCCACCCGTTCGGGTTCCTGGGGACCCTCCCGCTCGAGGATGCGGCCGATGCGCCGGCCCGGTGGCATCTGGATTTCGAGCCAGGCGCCCGATTCGGTGATCAGCATCCCTTCGGGGGTGATCAGCCCGGGGATCGACAGCTTGTCGATTGCGCCGATCCGCTCGCGAAGCCGCGAGGGCATCTCGTCGGCGTCGCCCGACCAGACCTGCCGCAACAGGACCTGTTCGCCGTTTTGGTTGGTCGCCTGCACGAGCGTCACCTCGCCGCGGTCGATGTCCGCGGGCTGGAACTCGTAGGCGGTCGTCAGGATGCGATCCTCGGCGATCTCGGGGACGTCGTCGTCCTGGTCGGGGGCCCCTTCGAGGTCGTTGATGTCGACGAGCTGGGTGCTTCCCTCGTGGCCGGCCTGGTCTTGTTCCGGAGCGAACGTCTGGGAACTCGAGCTCGGCTCGGGTTCTTGATCGGCGAAGTCGTTGATGTTGACGAACGCCGTCTTCTCGCGCGAGTCGGCCTCCTGATCGCCGGGGACGCTGAGCTTCTGGCCGCTCGAGCCGCCGCCCCCGCCGTCGTCGCCGGCGGCCGGGACCGACAGTTGCTGTCCGGAACTGCCACTCGACGCCGGCTGGGAGGGCTCCTGCCCGGAGCTCCCCTGCGAGGAGCCGGCGTTGATCGAGACCGACGGCGAGGGGTCGGAGTCGGCCCCGCGCCCGCCTCCTGCGCCGCCTCGCCCGCCGCCGCGTCGCTGCCCCTCCTTGATCGTCGAGTCGTACTCGTCGGCCGCATCTCCAGCGCCGTCGTCTCGCTCCCGCCCCCCCTGCGAGCTGCCCCGCCTCCCGGCGTTGGATTGCTCCGGCGATCCACCCCGCCGCCGGCCCTGGCCCCGCCCGCGGCGGTCACCCTGCTGCGAGCCCTCCCGGCGCCCCTGCTGGCCTTGCCTTCGATCCCCGTCCCCCCGCTCTCGTGATCCGCGACTCCCCCGCCCTCGAGCCGGCTGGTTGCCCTCCCGGCCCTCTCGCCGGCCGCCACGCTCGGTGTTCGAGCCGCGCTGGCCCCGGCGCGACGACCCGCCGTCCTCCGAACGCCCCTCCCCCTCCTGCGCCTGAGCGGCTCCCTTTTGCAGCCGATCGAGATCGACCATCTGGGTCTTCTCGTCGGCCTCCCCCTCCGCCGGCTCGTCCTCGGATGCCTGATCGTCCTCCTCGTCGATCAGACTCCGGCGCGCCTCTTTGAATCGGTCATCCGACATCGGCGTCCATCTTCGTCAAAAGACTCCGGGGCGACTGCTCGGCCCGTCTTGCGCCCGCCTCAGCGGCCGGCGTGAAACCACTCCTTGCGCATCTCGATTCCCTGGCTTTCGGCCTGCTCGTAAAACGTCGGCAAATTCCCCTCCGGCTCGAGCTCTCCGAGCACCGTCCCGTCGGCGTCTTCGCCCCGGTGATCGAAGCGAAACAGGGGCCGAAATTGATACTCGCCGTTTTCGTCCAGGTCGAGCGCCTCGACGATGTGGGTGATCTTGCGCGAGCCGTCGTTGAACCGACTCTGCTGGATGATCAGCTCGATCGCCGAGGCCACCTGCGAGCGCAACGCGTGCAGCGGCATCTCCATGTCCGACATCATCGCCATCGTCTCGAGGCGACGCATCGTATCGTCCGGGTAGGTCGCGTGGGTGGTCGTCATCGACCCGGAGTGGCCGGTCGTCATCGCCTGCAGCATCGACAGCGACTCCTTGCCGCGCACCTCGCCGATCACCACCCGGTCCGGCCGCAGCCGCATCGCCGAGTGAAACAGATCCCCGATCGTGACCTCTCCGCGCCCCTTCGAGTCGGGCTTGCGCGCCTCCATCATCACCACGTGGGGCTGCTGGAACTGCAGCTCCGAGGAGTCCTCGATGACGAGGATCCGCTCCTCGGCCGGGATCTGCGCCGACAGGACGTTCAAAAGCGAGGTCTTCCCGGAGCCGGTCCCGCCGGCGACGACCATGTTCTTTTTGAGCCGCACGCACGATTCGAGAAACGCGGCGGCGTCCGGCGAGACGCTCCCCCACTCGATCAGCTTGTCCATCGTCAGCGTGAAATCCCCGAACTGCCGGATCGCCACGCAGATCCCGTTGCGGGCGCACGGTGGCAAGACGACATGCACCCGGCTCCCGTCCGGCAGCCGGGCGTCCATGCGCGGATTCAGCTCGTCGAGCGGTTTGTCGACGAACTGCGCGATCTGTTTGACGCCCCCCTTCAGCTCGTCGACCGTATCGAACTGCCGGTCGGTCTTCTGGATGATCCCGTCGACCTCGACCCAGATCTCGTCGTGTCCGTTGATCATGATCTCGCCGACCTCGTCCCCCTCGAGAAAATCCCGGATCGGGTCGAAGTACCGAAGGATCGACTGTTCGAAGACTTCCTGTGGAATCATGATTCGAGGCGGCTGGGTTGTCGGTCGCGGGACACGGGCATGCACGGCATTATAGAGGGGCGGAATCGAGCCCGTCAATTCCACGGCCTCCGCGGTGACTTGGCGCCCCGGGGGCTCGGATGCTATTCGAGATGAGACGATGCGACGACTTGTCGACACGATCAGCCGGTGGATGCCGTGGGTGGCGGGCCTGGCGGCCGTTGCGATGGCGGTCGCCGTGGGACTGGCGTTTTTCCACGCGCCGGTCGACCGGAGCATGGGGATCGTCCAGAAGATCTTTTATACCCACGTCCCGGCCGCGATGGCCGCCTACGCCGGGTTCACCATCACCTCGGTGGCGAGTCTCCTGTACCTTCTTCGCCCGAGCCGCACCTGGGATGCCGCCGCCGTCACCGGGGCGCACCTGGGGCTGTTGTTCTGTGCCTACGTCCTGATCTCGGGGCCGCTGTGGGCCTACAAGGCCTGGGGCAAGGCGTGGGTCTGGGACCCGCAACTGACCGCGACGTTCGTGTTGTTTTTGCTGTACGGCGGCTACGTGCTGCTCCGGGCCTTCTCCGCCGACAGCGACCGGATGCGCCAGATCGCCGCCGTACTCGCGGTCGTCGCCTTCGTCGACATCCCGATCGTCCACTACGCCGTGCGGCTGTGGCGAGGGACCCACCCGGTGATCGAGCGCGAGGGCGGGGGGGGACTGGCGCCGGCGATGAAGACGGCCTTTTCGGCCAACATGCTCGCCTTTTTGCTCGTCTTCGTCGTCGTCCTGTGGCTGGCGATCCGGGGGCGGCGCCTGCAGTCGCGGATCGACGAGCTGCACGTCGACCTCGAGGATCTGGTGCGGACCCGAACCGAGGAGTGAGGATGGACTGGAGCGAGACGATCCGATCGATTGAGCGGCTGGTCGCCTGGGCGGGAGCCCTGCTGGTGGCGTACCGGCCGTCGGCGGCGTGGGCGCAGCAACCCGGCGACTCCGAGGCCGCCGCCGAGACCTCGATCCACGGCGGCTGGCTGGTCATCGCCGCCTACATCGTCCTGTGGGTCGGCCTGATGGGCTATGTCGCCTGGCTCGCTTACCGCCAGCGCCAGCTCGACCACCAGCTTCAGGGGCTCGAAGACCGCCTCGACGACGAGCTCGACCAACTCGCTGACACGCCGGAGTAACCTGCGATGTCCTCCGCCCACATCTTCTATATTCCCGTCATCTTCATGGTCGGCCTCCTGGCCGGCTACTTCGTCGGCCGCCGCGCCGCCGAGGCCGAGCAACGCGACGAGCAGCGCAGACTGCGCCGCCGCAAGGCCCTCCGCGAACAAAAAGAGGACGGCGAGGACGAGGAAGACGAGTCGTCGGCCGCCTGACGACTATTCCCACGCCTCCTTTTCCCCCTCGAACACCAGCTCGCCGACCAGGTCGGTGAACGCCTCGAGGTTCTCGCCGGTCGCCGCCGAGATGCCCAGAAAGGGCAGCTCGCGCTCGTCGGCGAAATAGCTGCGGACCCGCTCGAGTTCGTCGCGGACGTACGGCAGGTCGATCTTGTTGAGCACCACGACCTGGGGCCGGTCGACCAGCTCCGCATCGTACGATTCGAGCTCCCCGTAGATGACCTCGAAATCCTCGATCGGATCGCGGTCGCTCGGCACGCCGTCGGCCTCGGGAAAGACCTCCAGGACGTGCACGATCACCGAGGTGCGCTCGACGTGCTTGAGAAACTGCACCCCGAGCCCCTCGCCGCGGTGGGCCCCCTCGATCAACCCCGGACAGTCGGCGATCACGAACTCCTTGAAATCCTTCCAGCCGACCACCCCCAGGTTCGGCGACAGCGTCGTGAACGGATAGTCGGCCTGCTTCGGTTCGGCGTTCGACAGCCTCGAGATCAGCGTCGACTTGCCGACCGACGGGAAGCCGACCAGCCCGACGTCGGCGATCATCTTCAATTCGAGCCGCAGTTCCCGCCGCTCGCCGGCTTCGCCGTTGGTCGACTGTCGGGGAGTTCGGTTCGTCGAGGACTTGAAATGCGTGTTGCCGAACCCGCCCTCTCCCCCCCGGGCGACGACGACCCGGTCGCCCTCCTCGCTCAGGTCCGCCACCCTCTCGCCGGTTCGCGCGTCGTAGACGACCGTCCCGACCGGCACCCTCGCCATCCGGTCGTCCCCGTCGGCGCCGGTCTTGTTGTCCGACCCGCCGTCTTCGCCGCCCGCCGCCTCCAGCGTCTTCGTGTGCCGGTACTCGGTCAGCGCATGCTCGTTGGTCGTCGCCACGAAGACGACATCGCCGCCGTCGCCCCCGTCCCCGCCGTTCGGTCCCCCCCTGGCGACGTACTTCTCCCGGCGAAACGACACCATCCCGTTGCCGCCATCCCCCGCGTGTACCTCCAATTCGCATTCGTCGACGAACATCGGACTGCCAGTCGTTGAGTAACTGAGGAACTGAGTGAGTGAGTAACTGAGTATCTGAGTAACGGCAAAAACTAAAAAAACACGATACCGTTCGCCGATCCCGGCCAACGCGAGGGCCTCGGTCCTCGCAAAACCTCCCGGAGCTTTTTGGGGCCTGGCCCTGGCCCCGGGTCTCGGGCTCCCCATCCCGATTTCTGTTCCCCACACGACAACGCCCCCGGCGGTCCGAGACCGGCCGGGGGCGTCGGTGGGGCGGAAGAGCGACCCGGGTCAGACGATGCTGTCGGGCCGGCGGATCACTCGGCGGCCGCTTCCAGCTCTTCGTTCTCCTCGAGGTATTCTTCGACCGGCTGCACGTCGATGACCTTGCGGCCACCCTGGGCGTGGCGGAATTTCACGAACCCGTCGCACTTGGCGAAGACCGTGTAGTCTTTGCCCAGCCCGACGTTGCGCCCCGGGTGGAATTTCGTGCCGTTCTGGCGGACGATGATCCCGCCGCCCCGCACGAATTCGTCGCCGAAGCACTTGACGCCGCGATGTTGTGGATTCGAGTCGCGTCCGTTCTGTGTACTGCCTTGTCCTTTCTTGTGTGCCATGGGTCGTCCTCCCGATGGTGCGTGGGGTCAGTCCTGACGTTGAATCTCGTCGATGCGGACTTTCGTGTACGGCTGGCGGTGGCCGTGTTTGCGGCGATAGCCCTGTTTGGCCTTCTTTTTGAAGACGATCTTTTTCGGACCTCGCCCGTGCTCGACGATCTCGCCGACGACCGAGGCGTCCTCGAGATACGGGCGGCCGATCTCGAGGTCTTCGCCCTCGCCGGCGGCGAGGACGTCCTCGACGGTCACCTCGTGGCCGGCCTCGACGTCGGGAAGCTTCTCGACGTCGAACTCGTCGCCCGGCTCGATCCGATACTGTTTGCCTCCGGTTTCGATGACTGCGTGCATGATCGACTCCAGCAGTTTTTGGCCGTCAAAAGTCTAAGCGCGTCGCGGCGGATCGCAAAGGACGCGAGACCTTATACATCCCCGCCCCCCGCGTCAAGCCCGCCCGACGCTCCCGCCGCGAGGCCCTCGATCGGGTCGGATCGGAATCGGTGGGGCGCCCTCGGGCACCGACGGTCCGGAAAAACGGCGGGGAACCGCAAAGAACGCAAAGCACGCAAAGGCGTCCTCGGGCTCTCGACGGTCCGGATCAGTTACGCCAAGCTCGCCAAGGCGCCAAGCTCGCCAAGGCGATCTCGGCCCCGCGACAGGACTCGCGCGATCGAGGCACCGGCCCGGGAGACGCCGTCTCCCGGGAGGTCGCCGCATTCGGGCGCAGATGA
>CAZRLK010000037.1:0-35609 GCA_964600555.1 uncultured Bradymonadales bacterium | reverse complement strand
GCTAGACCGGGCCGAGATCGATGACGAGCTGGCCGGGGGAGTCGCCGTCGGGTTCGAGGGGCGGCAGCTCGATTTCGACCTGCTCGGCCTCGGGATTTTGTTCGGCGAGGTCGGGGATTTTGGCGAGCAATTCGCGGACTTCGTCGGCGTAGCCGGGAGGGGCCTGGTCCGGATCGCCGAAGATTTCCTCGAGCAACGCTTCGGCACTGATCGGCTGATCCGGATCGACCGGCGCGGTGCGCGCCGGATTCAGCCGGGAGCCGTAGACGATCTCGGGGAGCCGGGCGGTGCCCTGGCCGCGTCCGCGGAACGTCTCGGCTTTGTCGTGTTTGCCGAGTTGCTCGTAGGCGGAGGCGCGCAGGGCGTCGATGTCGGGGACGGACTCCCCGTCGGGGACCCGGTCTTCGGCCTCCTCGAGCACCGCGATGGCGTCCCCGGGTGCCGAGGCCTGAAGATGCACCGCCGCCGTCTGCAGGTACCCCCAGGGATCGTCGGGAAGTATTTCGACGGCGGTTTCGGCGTCCTCGAGTGCCGCCTCGAGGCTCCCGAGCGTCGAGGTCATCTGGCTGCGGAGGATCGCCGCCGGGACGGCGATCTCGGGGGGGAGCTTTTCGTCGACCAGAGGTTCGAGCAGCTCGGTCGCCCGCGAGGCGTCGCCGGCGGCGGCCTCGAGCCTGGCCAGCTCCAGCCGGGATTCGAGATCCTCGGGATCGATCTCGACGGCATACTCGAAGTCGCGGGCGGCCTTCTGGCGGTCACCGAGCTGCAGGTGGACCTCGCCCCGGATCGCAAACGGTTCGGCCTCCTGGTCGTCGAGTCGGATCGCCCGGTCGAGATCGAGCAGCGCCGCCCGGAGGTAGCCGAGATGTTCGTGGACGGTCGCGCGGCCGACCAGCGCCATCCAGAGCTGCGAGTCGCGCCGGACCGCCTCGTTGAACGCCTCGCTCGCTTCCCGCTCGCGGTCGAGATAAAACAGCGCGTAACCCTTCAGTGCCAGAAGCTCGGCCTCGAACTCCGCCCCGGGTTCGGCGGCAAGCCCCTGGTCGACCCGCTCGAGAGACTCCTCCCAGTCGTCGCGCTCGAAGGGGATCTCCGCCCCGACCACCAGAAGCTCCGGCTCCTCGCCGAACTCCTCGCGCGCCTCGGCGTACTGCCTGTCGGCCTCCTCGAACTCGAGCGAAGCGAGATGCTCGTCGATCGCGTCGATGGCGTCGAACAGATCCGTCTCCACGGGCGTGTCCTCGGGACGAAGTCGCGGGTCACAGTGGCGCAAATTTGCAGAGGTGGTCGGTCAAGTCAACGCCGGCTTCGAGGTGTGGTGCGCGGGCTTCCGGCAACGAGCAGACCGGCGAGGGAGGTGATCGATCTCACCCGGCGCCAATTTATCAGCTCGACGGGGTGTGCTATGTCGAAGGAGCATCCTCGTCTCGCGCCCCAGCATCGATGAAAGACCATCTTCTCAGTTTGCGCCAGCGACACCTCGAGGCGGTCATGCAGGTCGTCGACGACGTGCTCGTCGAGCAGTCCTCCGGGGACTCGCTGCTCGTCGAGATGTGTCGCTACCATCTGCGAACCGGCGGCAAGCGGCTCCGGGCGATCGTGCCGGTGGCCGTCGCCGAAGCGCTCGGGACGCCGCCCTCGCAGGTGTACCCGTTCGGGGCCGCCTGTGAACTTCTCCACAACGCGACGCTCGTCCACGACGATCTGCAGGACGGCGACGAGACGCGGCGGGGAGAAACGGCGGTCTGGGCGAAGTTCGGGGCCGACCGCGCGGTCAACGCCGGCGATGCGATGCTGTACTGGCCGCTTTTGTGCCTGCAACGCCTCGACGGCGACGACGCAACCCATCGGGCGGTCGTCGAGCGATTCAGCCGGTGCGCCCTGTCGGTGATCGAGGGCCAGGAGCGGGAATTTCAGCTCAAGCGGGCCGCCTCGCCGACCCGCGAGGCGTATCTGCGGATGGTCCGGGGCAAGACCGGCGGATTGCTCCGGCTGACTCTGGCGGGCGCCGCGCAGATCGCCGGAGCTGGCGAGCGGGTCGTCGAGGCGATGGAGTCGGCGGGCGGCCATCTCGGCGTGTTGTTTCAGATCCAGGACGACGTCCTCGATCTGTACGGCGACAAGGGGCGCGAGGCCCGGGGAGCGGACATCGCCGAGGGGAAGATCTCGGCGCTGGTCGTGCATTTTCTGGCGCATGCGCCCGAGGAACGAGCCGAGTGGCTGCGGGAGCTTCTCGCTCGCGACCGCAGCGAGACGCCGGCGGAGGCGATCGAGCGGGTGGCCGAGGCGTTCCGCGAGGCCGGATCGCTGCGAGCGGCGGTCGACGAGATCGCGCGACGCCGGCGAAAGGTCGCCGAGCTGGAGGCGCTGGACGGCCAGCCCGAGCTGAAGCAACTCCTGGAGGATTTCGCCGACTGGTTCATCGCCCCCATCTCGCACGTCCTCGACGCGACCCCTCACCCCTCCGACGACGATGAGTGACGACAGCGAGCAACCCGACAGCGGATGCCCCGTCCACGGCAACGGCGACAGCGGCGCGGCCAACGCCGACGATCTGCTCAGCTACGGATCGTATCTCGAGATCCCGGAGTTGCTGTCTCTGCAGCAGCCGGAGAGCGACCCGCCGGCCCACGACGAACTTCTGTTCATCACCATCCACCAGGCCTACGAGCTGTGGTTCAAGGAGGTGATCTTCGAGCTGGAGACGGTCCGCGAGCGGATGCGCCAGGAGGACGTCTACGAGGCGCAGCGGCTGATGGGGCGGGTGTTGAAGATCGAGGAACTGCTCGTCCAGCAAATCCACCTACTGGAGACGATGCAGGCGCGGGACTTTCTCGCCTTTCGCAAGGCCCTCAAGCCGGCGAGCGGCTTTCAGTCGATCCAGTTTCGGGAGGTCGAGTTTTTGACCGGGATCGACCGGCCCGAGGTTTTGGAGTTCGTCGAACTGACCGACGAGCAGCGGGAGCGACTCGAGGGGCGACTCGAGAGTGCGAGCCTGCGGGAGACCTTCTATCGGCTGCTCCAGGCGCTCGACTTCGACGTCGTGGTGCCCGACGACGAGCAAACGCCCGACGGCGAGGCGCGGGAGCGGACGCTCGAGGCGCTGCTCGAGATCTACGGCCAGCCCCGCGAGCACCATCACATCTACACCCTCGCGGAAGCCCTGGTCGAGCACGACCAGAAGCTTCTAACCTGGCGGTACCACCACGTTCGGGTCGTCGAGCGGCTGATCGGCACGAAATCGGGGACGGGAGGCTCGCCCGGCGTCGAGTACCTGCAGTCGACGCTCGAGCACCGGGCCTATCCGATGTTGTGGGAGGTGCGCGGAAACCTCAGCGACGAGGATTTTTACGGGATCGATCCGCTGGCCGACGAGGCGGACTTGAGCCCGGGAGAGACGTGAGTTCGGCGGGGGGTTTGAATCTCGATCGATTCTTTCTAAAAAGGAGCGCGTTTCACACCACGCGAGCCGCCAGTCCGGGGAGACTGGAGATCGCGGGAGCCGGCGAACGGCTGCCGGGGTCGGGATCACTGACTGGATGGTTGGATGTTGCGCCACGACACCGGAGAATCAATGGACTTTCGAGACTCAGTCTGCATCGCCGCCGCGGCCCTGGCCGCTTCGCTCGCGACGACGCCCGTCGCCGCTCAATCCGACACGGCCGGCGACGAGGGGGCCGAGACGAATGCGAGCGACGAGGCGGCCCCGGAGGAGCCCGCGGATGCCGAGCGAGAGACATCGGAGGCCGAGACGCCGGACGATTCGGATCCGTCGGGAGAGAGCGAAGCCGACTCCGAGAGTGGCGAGGAGGCCTCCTCCGACGCACGGGAGAGTGCCCACGGCCAGTACGCCTGGCAGCCGTCGTTCGGGGGAGGCTTCGAGTACGGGCTCTTTTTCACGGACATGAGTCGCTGGAACTCGAACCTCCTGGCCCCCAACGACGGTCCGACGCTCGATCCGGCGAGCCTCTCGAGTCTGCAGTTCGCCCTGGAGGCCTCGCTTCTGAAGGGCAGCCGCTTCACCCTGTTCGCGGGCGTCGAGAGTCCCTTCACCTCCAACCCCACCCTGACGGCGGTCTACGGCGGGGTCGAACCGGCCTTCGCGTTCCGGCGCGGCGACTGGGAGATGGCCCTCGGGCTCGGCGTCGGACTCGGGAGCGTGAGTCTCGAAACCGGCGACAATCGCGAGTTCAGCGCCGGACTGGTGACCCTGCGTCCGGTCTTCGAGGTGCGCCGCTACATCGAAAACTTCGCCGCCGGCTACCTGCGGTTCGGGTTCAATCAGTGGCTCCCGTTCGACGCCAACACCGACAACCTTTCAATCGAACAGCCGGGAGAAACCCCCGACCAGGTCGGCGACGAAAACCTGCTGTACGAGGGCGGCATCTACGCGAGCCTCGGCTTTCGATTCGGACAGTATCCCAAGCACGTCGAAGACGTTCCCGACCGGGACGACGACGGACTGCGGGACGACGTCGACGAGTGTCCCGACGAGCCCGAAGACGAGGATGGATTCGAAGACGACGACGGCTGCCCCGACCCCGACAACGACGTCGAGGCGGTCCCGGACGACGAGGACGAGTGTCCCGACGAACCCGAAGACGAAGATGGCTTCGAAGACGACGACGGCTGCCCCGATCCCGACAACGACGGCGACGGGGTCCCGGACGACGAGGACGAGTGTCCCGACGAACGGGGAATCCCCGACGAGGAGGGCTGTCCGAGCGAGACCGTCTCGGTCGAGGGGGACCGGCTGGTCGTCGACGGGGAGATCGACTTCGAGGCGCCGGACGACGAGGAGGCGCAGCCGTCGACCGAGCTGACCGCCGATGCGGAGTTGCTGCTCGACGAACTCGCTCAGGTGCTCGCCCTGCGAACGGTTCTGTCCCGCATCGAGATTCGCGCCTATCCGGTCCCCGAGGCCGACGATCCAGAGGGGCTCGCGCAGAGCCGGGCCGAGACCGTGCGCGACCACCTGCTGGGGGCCGCCGACCTCGACCGGGATCGCCTCGAGGTCGCGGTCGCCACCGACGCCGATGAACGCGAGGCCGACGCCCCGGCCGTCGAATTTCGCATCCGCGAGCGGCGGGCCACGACCGAAGTCGGCACGACCGGCGACGACGGTGAGACCGCCGACAACGAAGGCGAAGAGGCCGCCGACGACGAATCGGACGACGCATCCGGCGACGGGGAGTAGACGACTCGATGCCCCCTTTCCGCCGTACGCGCATCGCGGTGTTCGTCGCATGGTCGCTGATCGCGTTTGCGCTGGTCACCCTCGGTTGCGCCTCGTCGCCGGAGCGGAGCGACGAGGGAGCGCGCCAGGAGCCGACCGGTCTCGAGCCCGGTATCTACGCCGTCGAGACCGGCGAGAAGCTCTCCCGCGAGGCGTTGTACCGGCGACTCGCCGAGCCCACCTACGTCGTCGTCGGCGAAAGCCATGATACGACCTGGCATCACGCCATCCAGCGAGACATCTTCGCCGCCGTGCTCGAGCGCCGCGACGGGCGGGTCGCCCTCGGCATGGAGATGTTCGAGCGCCCCTACCAGGAGGCTCTCGACGCGTATGTCGGCGGCGAACACGACGAAGAGACGATGCTCGATCGAACGGACTGGGAGAGTAGCTGGGGGATGGATGCCTCGCTGTACCGGCCCCTCTGGGAGACGGCCCGCGAGCACCGGGTCCCGATCGCCGCGCTGAACGTCCCCCGGGAGCTCACACGCCGGATCGCCCGGGAGGGACTGGAGGGTCTGTCGGACGAGCAGCGCAGCCGACTCCCCGACGAGATCGACACCTCGATCGAGGCGCAACGACGCTATCTGCGAGACGTCTTCGCACAGCACGGCGGACACGGCGGCGAGATGCAGTTCGAGCATTTCCTGCAGGCGCAGGCGAGCTGGGACGAGACGATGGCCGACTCGGCCGTCGAGTTCGTCGAGAGCCGTCGAGAGGTCGAGGCGATGGTCGTGGTGGCGGGGCGAGTGCACGCCCGAAAGTCGTTCGGCATTCCCCCTCGCATCGTCCGGCGGCTGGGGGGCGAAGCGAGTGGCGAGGTGGCGGTGCTCCTCCCGTACGACGCCGGTGAGCAGACCGTCGACGGGCCGCTGACCCTCGAGCATCTGCGCGAGCAGCGGGCCGCCGACTACGTCTGGATCGGCCCGCCGGACCGGCCGTGACGCGCCCTCGACGCCCACGCCCCACCCCCGGGTTCGGTGGCCGGGTCAGTCGGTCCGAAGGAACCAGTCGAAGCTTCCGCAGTTGTTGAGATCGCTGGCGAGACTGTCGCAGGTGTCCCCGAAGGAGTCGCCCCCTTCACAGAAGCTCCCGACCGGCACCTCGTCGCAGTTGGGCCCGTCGATATCTCCCGCCGGGCAGACATTCGCCTCGTCGAAGTCCTTGTTCGAGCAATCGCCCGGTTCGCTGGGAGCCGGACTACACGAGACGGTGCCGTCCTGATTGATGCCGGTGACGTACGAGTCGCCGGTGCACGAGCCGGTCACCCGCTGCTGGAGGGTGGTCGTATCCGCCGAGACGGTCGCCGGGTCGGTCGAGGTATCGACGTCGATGCCGTTTCCGCCCTGGACGGGGGCCGCACACTGGACGGTGCCGGTCTGGATGCCGGTCGAGACGTTGCCGGTCGAGCAGGTCTGGGTCGAGAGGCTGAAGGTGTTGCCGCTTTCGGTCAGGCCGGCACCGGCGGAGTAGGTGGTGTTGTCGTCGCTGACGCAGGTCACCGAGCCGTCGCTCTGGAGGCCGCCGACGACCTCCCCGGAGCTGCAGGATCTGTTGTAGACGGTGTTGGCATCGGGGTCGCAGATGAGCGAGCCGTTGCTGTCGATCCCGACGGCCTTCTGGCCGCCGGAGCACGACTGGGAGGCGAGCTCGAGGGTGGTGTTGCCGCCCATCTCCAGGCCGGCGCCGGCCGAGTAGGTGGTATCGCTGTCGGTCGCACACTGGACGTTGCCCTGATCGTCGATTCCGCTGACGACTTCGTCGCTGCCGCAGGCCTGGTCGGAGACGGCGAAGTCCCCGCCGTCGTAGGTCTCGCCGGCGTCCTCGCAGATCCAGCTGCTACCGTCCCAGGCGGCGATCTGACCGGACTCGCACGAGAGGCTGCCGATGGTGTTTTCGACGCCGTCGGGCTTCTCGCCGACGTTCTCCCAGGGGACGCTCTCGGCACTCGCGGCCGTCCCGGCGCGCACCGCGTACGGCACCGACCGCAGCCGAATGCGCGGCGACAGCTCTTCGCCCCCGTCGACACTCAGGGCAATCCACAGCGGCGCCCCGCCCCCGAGCGTCTCCCCGCTGATCGGATTTTCCTCGCCGCCGAGGGTGACCGAATAAAAGCCGGAGTCGCCGAGATCGACGGTCTTTTCCTGCGACTCCCAGACGAGCGCTCCGTCGGTCTCGGCATCGTAGATGGTGAACCGCAGGCTCACCTCTCCGGTGCGCGGCTCGCCGCTGTCGTCGAGCAGCCGCCCCTGGTGGGTAAGACTCTCGGGCACCTGGGCCATCGCCACCCCGGCCCACAGGAGAGTCATCAGCGAAGCGAGCCCCACCAGACTCCAGCGAACATCACGTCTGCGCACCATGGCACGTCGCCTCTGTCTCGAATTCATCAAAATCGAACGCTCAACTCCCACACAACTCGCCCTCCGGGCCTCACTCGGAGGTCACCCGGAAGGCCCCCGGTTGCCAGCGCGTCTCGGAGCCACTCGCTTCGCGCTCACCGAGATCGCCGGGGCCGTAACACTGCATCACCCGCACTCCGGCGCCCGAGGAGACGCCCCCCGCCCCGCAGTTGAGAAACGCCTCGACGGCCGGCGGGCCGGGATCCTCGACCCCGGTCTCGCCGTCGGCGTCGGCACTGCCGGCATCGGACCGATCCTCGGATTCCCCGCCGTCGATCTCGTCGCCGGCGTCGACGCCCTGTCCGGCATCTGGTTCCCCCGCGACTCCCCGCTCCCCGAGCGATCCTTCGCTGCAGCCGGCGACCAGCGCCGCGGCCACGAACAACGTCGATACGATCCGGTCCAGATCGGTCGGCATGGCGGTACTCGAGCGGTAGCAGATGATGTTTCGCGTCATGGATCTAAAAGCATACTTACTTCGCCCCTCTCGCTCAAGTTTTTCGGGGACCGCCCCTGAACTTGACGGCACCGACCGGTCGGTCTATGTTCCCCGCCACGCTCGCTGCGGTGAGTGCATTCGCGCCTCCACCAGGTTCCGACGCCCCCACAGACAGGCCATGGCCCGAGTTACCGTCGAAGATTGTCTCGAAAAGGTCGAAAACCGGTTCGCGCTCGTGATGCTCGCCAGCGAGCGCACCCGGGAACTTCGCAAAGGGACCGGTCCGGCCCGGATTTTCCCCTCCAGCAACAAGGAGCCGGTCCACGCCCTGCGCGAGGTCGCCGCCGGCTACGTCGTCTTCGACGACAAGAGCAAACAGAAACTCAAGGATGCTCTGTCGCCGGAGTCGTTCAAGGAAGCCGTTCCCGATCTCGCCCCCTAGCAGCCTGTTGTGCGTAGTGAATCGAGCGTTCGGCGAGAAGGTTTTGATGCCAGATTCGTTCGTGTGACGAACAAATAGCAGCGCTATGGTGAGGAATACGGGCGGATTCTGGCGCAAAAGCCGCCGCCGAGGCGAAGGTGAATCTATGTGCAACAGGCTGCTAGATGCGGCAGCGAGTCGTTCAGTCGTCGAGGTTCTCGAAGACGTCGGACGTCCTGGTAGTAGTCGGCGTCGACGAGCCGGCGGCTGATGTAGCCTTCGAAAAACCCGCCGTATCGTCGGCCTGGAGATCGATCGGCGCGAGAAAGGGGTACGCTTCGCGACATCTTCAGGGTAGTAGCCGTCGGCGGGAGATACACCAGCTTTGAGCTGGCTTCAGGAGACGATTCGGACGTATCGTCAAAATTGCGCGACGACAAAATCGACGGCAGAACTAGTGAAAGTGAGTCATGAGTTCGAACAGGTGTTTAGTTTTAAGCTCCAGAGTCATAGTTTGAAGATTTTGCCGTCACACATTCCATAGACTTCGTAATCCGGCGGGTTCAGAATTTGGTATACGTAGTCCCGGTCGCGACTCTCTGGACAAAAATAACACGCTGACGGCCTTTCTTGGCAGTCGGGGCAGTCATGCGGGTGGGAGGGAGGCGTGCCGGGACAGTCCGAGTCTGATTGAAGCCGCTCGAGGTCGCCCCTTGTCGTCTCTGTTCGTGGGTCGCACAGACGTCTGGGTGTGTCGATTGTGTCCTCGGCCGAATCGAGACTCCCGTCTTTCGAGCCAGTATCGTTGCTAATCGTCGAATCCGTCGACATCGAATCCACGGCCTCACTTTCCCCCTGGCCCGGGTTCGCGTCCGGCGCACTGCAAGATACAAGTGCGACGAGAAACGGAGTCATCGTTCCGAGGATGCGTGTCGACGTGAGCATGCGACGATCTCCCTTTTGTAGACCATCAACTATCGAGGGTCACTCTCCATCGGATGCGTTCTGGATCCTCCATCCGAGAGTCGGCTCGTCCAGGTTCGGGTGCTCGTTCGGAAGCTCGACGGAATCGAGATGACCTTCCGAACCATACAGTTCGAGGACGGCCGGCTCGTCGTTGTCAGATCGGTGATGGATGACATCGAGATACCCGTTGTCGTCGAAGTCGTTGATCGCTCCAACATAGGTGTCGGTCCCTTTCGGAATCACCCGCCAGCCTTCCTCAGAGTCCCGAATACGCCTTCCATCCATGTAGCGGACGCTCAATATACCCTCGGAAGGGATGTGAAGGATTAGATCCGGCTCACCATCTGCATCCACATCCGCGATTCCGGCAGGTTTAGCGTCCTCGGGCACCACAAATTCAAGAAGATGGGAGTCGAGCACCCAGCCGGCGTCCATCTCCCGGATGAGCAACTCGTGTGAGACGGTGTTCCAAGCCAGGAGATCCGCATCGGCGTCTCCGTCGAAATCCCCTGCACCGACGAGCTTCCAGTCGGAATTCGGCAACGCATCGACGGTATGGACGTTTTGAAGAACAGGCTGCTGTTCGTCGGGCATCACTGTTCCCATCGCAACTTCACCCTCCGGATGCTGAAAAACAGCTTCAAGCGCACTGTGTTCGTTGTCGACATTGCCGACTGCGCCGATCTGCCATTCGGAATCAAAAGGTTCATCCAAGACGCTCGCGGCTTCGAATTCGATACCATTCATCCACCAGATATTGACCGTGGAACTCGAATTGTCTCCCCAGACAATATCGCCACGGCCATCGAGATTGATGTCGACATCGGCCCTCCGGCAGATTGGTACTTGTGAGGGATTGGGCTCGAGTCGGCAGTTATCGGAACCGTCCGGCACCCCGTCGCCGTCGGAATCGTCATCGACGAAGTTTGGTTTGCCATCGGAATCGGTATCGTCTGTCCCTTCCATCCAGTCGGGGATGTCGTCGTTGTCCGAATCGCTGTCGCGTCGGTTCGGAATCCCGTCTTCGTCTGGGTCGCTCGGGGCTTGGTCCTCCTCGCTATCGGGGATTCCGTCGCCATCACAATCACCCGACGGCCCCTCACAGGGTGGGAAGTCCGACGATTCGTTAAAGAACGTCACCGAATCGTATCGTGTAAACGCCGGCGAAGTCGGCGGAGAGGAATCGACGTCGGTCGGGACGTCTCCGGGCACCGTGGGGGTGCCTTCGGGAACGGCACATTTTGCCCCAACTTTGTGCAAACCGCGGTGAGAGACTTGAGTCGGTGTCCAGGTCACGGAAGAAATGTCCGAGGTGTCTTCGACGGTGGCTTTCTCGGCGGTGCCGTCCGGTCGAATCATCTGGAAGTCGTAGGAGACAACCGGTGCGATGGGCTGTTTGTAGGAGGCCTGGGCGCCAATTTCGGGGGCATTGTTCGACTCGACGGTTCGTCGAGAAGACCAGATCCGACATGCCGGATGGGGCGACTCGAGGTAGGCCGAGACGTAAGATGTTTGCGAGACCGCCTCGGAACCGGTGGTGTACATGCGTAAAAACCATTGTCCGGGGTCCGGCTCGTCCAAGACGATGATCCGAAAAGCACTGCCAGAGACGACCTGGGAGTCGCCGTGGACGAGACGGACTTGACCGTCTGGTCCGACGAGTTCGAATTTCGGGCTCCAGTTGATGAGGTTCGAGTTTCTCGCCGAGATCAACAGGTTGAGCGAATCGGCGTCGGGCTCAACCGGAATTGAGACGTAGTCTTCATCAGCGGTCGTTGAACTCGCTGTCGACATCGTCGACATCGACGACGAACTGCCAACCGACAGATCGACCTTGCGCTTTGGCACGATCATGTCGGCACTGCGCATTTTTCCGGAGAGTCGGAAGAAGGCCGGCGGAATGTCATTCGGAGAGGCCGCTTTGGCCATCGATCCACCGGCGCTTCCGGCGATTTCATTGAGTGTTTGTTCGTCGGCTTCCCCCGAGATGGCCATCGTAAAAAGTCGACCGTCGTTTTGTTGCCGCAGCCGGTCGGCCGCCGGTCGCGGCGGGGTTCCGGTATTGTGATAGCCGTCGCTGAGCAAAAAGACGACATTGGCGGCGTCGGAACTGAAGGCTTGTCGAGCGTCGTCGATCGCACCTCCGATATTAGTATTGCCCTGAGGACTGACGCCGTCGAGGGCGCGTTTGACGTCATTGAACGAGCCGTCGTGGAGCTCCTTCAACGAGTTGGTTGTATTCGGCCACAGCTGTTCGGTGTCACTATTGTATTCGAAGACGCCCACGTCGATATCGTCGAGATGCGTACCCAAAAATGCTTTGGCGCCGGCCTTGGCCATCGACAACCGAGATTTGTTGTCGCCATCCGTCTGGCTCATGCTGTTCGAACGGTCGATGACGACGGTGACGTTTTCGGCTGCCCCCGTGTCGTCATCGATTTGTACATCGTGGTCGGCACAGGCCGAACTCAACGGAGCATTGGGCTCGTTCGACGGGACGGTCAGAATGTTTTTAAACGGTCTTGAAACATTGGCCATCGTCGCCCAGTCTGAGGGATTGTTCGGATGCGAATTCGTCTGACCCGCCGTCGTAAAGCGACCGAAGTTCGTGTTGAGCGTCTTCGTACAGTGGTTAGTGTTCACATTGCAATTGGTCCCGTCGTAATCTTGGCAGTCGCCGCTGACCAGACAGATTCCTTCGCCTTCAAGTTTCCAGGCCGTAACATTGGAGCTAGTCGAGTTCTCTGTGAGGTTTCCTCTCGGCGTCCGAAACTGAAGTTCCATCTCCATATCCGAGGCCTCGGTTCGCAGATCCGAGAGGGTCATCGTCGGATCTGCGTTGTAGACTGGCACGTCATCGACGCTCTGAAGGATCCCGTCGCGAAAGGTAAGTTTGTGCGTTGCTATGATCTTCAATTCGTCTTTGCATCCGCGATCTTCGATCAAGTCGCCCGGTTGGGGACCGTTCGCTGTGGCCGATAATTTGCCAGTGCCCGAACTGGCGGCGGTGACGACAAAATGCCGACCGTGTAGCGAGGTCGTGTAATCGGCAGCAACTTGCGACTCCAGACCATTGGCAATCTGGGCGCGTGAATCGCCGCTGCTAGCTGAGTAACTGTAAGTGTTGCCGTCGAAGGTCATCTCGTAATTCCCCGAACGGGCCCCGGTAACGGTCACGGTCGTCTGGACGGTACAACTTCCGGACCAGGAGTTGAGTTCGCGTTTGTTGACGCCGGTTTTCATATACCAGACCGAATCTCGGCAAGTGGGACTATCCTGAGCGCACTCCGGATCGTTGCAATCCACCAGGCCGTCCCCCTCGTCGTCGGTGCCGTTGTCACAAATTTCTGCCCCCGACAGTTCTTGGGGCATGGGTCCCGACTGACGGATGAAGTAGTGGGTCAAAGTGTGAGACGACGGGCTAAAACCCCACCCCTTTTCAATCAGCCCCTCGTCGTCGATCGCGTTGATACTCGGATTACCATCGCGACCGGTCGGATAGACCTCGGGGTTGGAGCCGAAGGAACGCTTGGGAGCGAGGTCGGCCGTGCGTTCGGCCAGTTTGTAGGTTTTGGGCGAAAAGATCGCTTTCGAGCTTTGTTGATCCTCCTGCGGAGTCTCGTTGATGTTGAGTGCCCCCCAGAATGCGAGATTCTGAGTCGGGATCGGGGCCTTGCACATCGACGGCGAATTGTCCTGGACGGGATCATGGTTCTGGGCGACCGAAAACTCGGAGCCGAATACAAACTGGCATTCAGCACCGCTGGCACTGCAATCGGCGTCCGAGGTACAGTTCGAGCCGAATCCCGCATAGCCACTGGTCGAGGCATCCGTCAGGACACAGTGTTTGCCATCCGGATACCAGCGACACTCCTCGTCGGAGGGACAACTGTCTCCGCATACTTCGCGTCCGGGTCCCACAAAGATCCCGGAATCGTAATCGTAGCGCCGACACCGATTGGATGTGGTATCGCATTCGCGCGGCCAACCACAGCCTCCGCAAGCTCCGCCATCTCCCGGGCTGTAGTAGCTGCCAGACGAAGATGAGACGGTCTCAAAACAAGTTCTGCCGTAAGCTCCATCCTGCATCAGCGAATGATCCGTTTCGGTGATCTGACCCGGTTCGAAACCAGCACCCATCCCGCACGCGCCACCAAACCGGTGTTGTTCCGGGTACTGCTCGAAGAGCCCGAACAGATGGTGACCAAGTTCGTGGGCGATGGTCGTGGCACGATAAGGCTGCTTGAGCGTGAGCGCGTCCCCGCCGCAGAGATTGCCTTCGTTCTGCATGCGCCCCCCTGACCGACCTACCTTCGACTCGACGTGGAAAGCGGCGTTTTCTTTCTCGACAGCGCCTTCGGTAAGATGTACTTTGTCGATAACGAGCTGTTCGTCAGTTGCGTCACACAAGATCTCGTCGGTCTCGTTGAGGGCGGATTTCAACGAGTCGAGTTCCCCCTGAGTCAACGGATTTCGAAGATTGGCGATCAGATTCAATTCCGCCGTCCACGGCTCACCGGAATCGGCATCTTTGACCGCTGGACTACAATATTGACCAGCCTGTGCGCCCTCCGGCGGAACCCAAACAGCGAGAAAAATACCGACCACGCACAGATAACCAACATTCCATCGGGCAGTGTTTGAGAACATGTTGAGCCCCTATACACTCATAAAAAACTTCGAAGATAGAGATAATGTATATGTAAGATACGGGACATAGAATCACTTGTAAAAGGTCGAAAATCGATTTTCGCTCGTGATGCTGGCATCCGAGCGCACCCGGGAGCTTCGCAAGGGAACCGGTCCGGCCCGGATTTTCCCCTCCAGCAACAAGGAGCCGGTCCACATCCTGCGCGAGGTCGCCGCCGGCGACGTCGACTTCGACGAAAAGAGCAAACAAAAGCTCAAAGACGCCCTCTCCCCGGAATCGTTTACCGAGGCGGCGTCCAAGCTGGCGGAAGCCGAATGACCTCGCGACGGACAGCCGGCTTTCCGGCGGGTCACTCGCCGCTGAGATCTTCGAAAAAGTTGCCGGCCGACTGCAGCGATTCGGCCTCCGAATCGGCCCGCTCGGCCATCTTGCGTTCGACGTGTTCGGCGACCATCACCGTATCGTCGGTCTGGAGGCTCCGCCCGAGCCACTGGAACGCATCGACCACGCCGTCGAAATTGCCGGCCAGCTCCCCGAAGATCGCCCGGAACATCTGGCTGGAATCTTTGGCGGTCAACAGATGCGTCAATTTCTGGTAAGCGAGACGGCCGACGTCCTGGTAGTAGTCGGCGTCGACGAGCCGGCGGCTGATGTAGCCTTCGAAAAACCCGCAGTTGAACAGGCTGGCATCGCCGAGGCGCCGATAGATCTCGATGCGGCGTTCGCCGGGTGAGTTCATCGCTTCGACCAGGATCAAGGCGGCGGGTTTGTCGAAGCCGACCGCCTCGGAATCTTCCGGCTCGAGTCGGGAGTAGCCGTCGAGCAGTTGCACGAGGTATGCTTCGGTCTCTTCGGAGGCCTCGACGTCGAGTTTCTCGAAGGCCGTCGTCAGCTCCTGGCGGAAATAAGCGAGAAGACTGCTGACCGTCTGGATGGATTCGTGGGATCGAGACATGCACATCCTCCTGCGTCCGGTGCGGTGAACTCCACGTGCAATCGTACCAAACAACTCCGGTCCCCGCCAAAAAACCGGGGACACGGTCGTCTGTGGGCGTCGGCGAGGGGTCTATCGGGGGTGATGGCGCTGGTGGTGCTGCTCGCGCTTCCGACCTCCCCGTCCGCCCAGACCGACACCACCTCGGAACCGTCCGCCGAACAGGATTCCTCCCCGCCGGCACTCTCTAAAACAGGCGTCGCGCTTTGGATGTTTCAAGACGACGCCCTGGGAGACGACGCCGACGAGCAGTTTCGCACCGCCCTCGAGGAGGCGCTCGCGGAGACGAATCGGCGCCATCTGGTGAGTCGCTCGGACTTCGAGGCGTACCTCGAGGAGCGCTCCTCGTCGGTGCCGAACTGTCTGAAGGGGCTGGAGCGATGCATCTCGCCGCGCTCGCTGGTGTTTCGTCAGCTCGAGCTGACGGCCCTGGTGCGCGTGGAGGTGCACGCCGAGCAGCCCCTGCGGGCGAGCTACGAGCTGGTCGACCACCGCGGAGAGGTCTCCCAGCAGGCGGAGGTGACCGGCGAGTCGCCCCGCAGTCTGGCCTTCGGCCTGGTCGGCGAGTTGTTCGATGCGACCGGCCGCGTGAGTATCGAATCAACGCCCTCCGGAGCGTCTGTCCGGATCGACGAGCGCGTCGTCGGCACGACGCCCCTGGAGACGCGCCTTCCGGTCGGTCGCCACTCGTACACACTCGAGCATCCCGACCACCGCGAGGCGAGCGGCGAATTCGAGCTGACCAGCGGCGCGACCGAGTCGATCTCCCAGAAGCTCGAGGCGCGGCCGGGGACGATCCTGATCCGCAACGCGCCCCGAGAGGCCGACATCTACGTCGACGGCGAGAAACTGGGGCCGGCCGGCGAACGCCTCTCGCTGGAGCCCGGAAGCTACGAGCTGCAGGTTCGGGCCGACGGCTACGAGCCGTACAGCGAGTCGGTCGAGCTGGCCTCCGGTCAGCTCTTCCAGCGCAGCATCCCGCTCGAGCGGGCCAATCCGCTGCTGAACGACGTCGACCCGGACGCCATCGCGGTCAACAACTATGTCGCGCGGCTGAGTTTCGATCAGAGCATCCACGGGACGACCTTCCGCGATGCGCGCGGCTCGGAGAACGGGACCGAATACGAGTTCCAGGGGTTCGCCGACGGCGACGGGCAACTGCCCGCCGGCGATCCGCTGCGCCACACGCTGGCGCCGAACGGCCTGCGGCTCGACGTCTCGTATTTCACCCGGCATTTCGGCGTCCTGTTTTTGTCGCTGTCGTACACCTCGGCCTCGATCGAGCGCAATGCGATCGTCGAATCGGGCAACGGCCCGCAGTTCGAGGCCCGGGCGACGGGACTGCGGCGCCTGCAGTTGCGTCCCCTGCAGGTCGCCTACCGGCATTTTTTCGGCAACTTCGTTCCCTCGATCGAACTCGGCACCGGCATCGGCTTCCAGTGGGTCGATCTCGAGGCCAACGACGCCCAGGAGACGCCGCCGATGACCCTGAATCAAACCGAAGCGTTCTGGAACATCGGCCTGAGCGGCCAGTACTTTTTCACCGCGAACTGGTTCGGAATGCTGCGCTACAGTGCCCAGGATTACTTCAATCGCGGCAAAGGGGTCGAGCACGTCATCAGCCTGGGCGTCGGCGCGGCGTATCCGAACCTGTTCGGCCTCGAACCCGAACCTCCGGAGGAGCTATGAGCCTCGCCGCGTCCAGGATCGCCGCCGTCGGGTTCGCCGCGATGATCGGGTGTTGGGCGGCGAGTGGCCTCGCCGAAACCGAGCCGGAAGGGGACTCCGCCGAGGAGACCTCCCGGTCGGGCAGCGAGGAGGCGGCCGGCGAGCGAGACGACGACGGCCTCGACGAGATGCTCGCAAAGGGGCGCGAGGCCTACAACGCCAAAAACTACCAGAAAGCCGCCGAGCGTTTCGTCGAGGCCGCCCAGGCCCACCCCGATCGGCCGGAACCGTACCGCAATCTCGCCCGGACGCACTTCTGGCGAGAACAGTACGCCCGGGCCGGCACCTACTACGATCACTACCTGCAGCTCGCTGACGAGCCGGAGGATCTCGACAAGGTCAAGCGCGAGCGCAAGCACGCCGCCGAGCGGGCGGGCGACGAGGTCTGGCAGCGGCCGAAGTCCCAGAGGCGGGTGTTGGAGGCGCTGCGCGAGGAACTGACCGACGGCGAGGCCTATACCGAAGGGGGCGGCGGGGCCTGGGCGCTGTACGAGGCGCTCTTGCGGACGGGATATGCGGCCCCCGAGCTGGCGCATCTGCAAAAACGGCTCCGGAAGCGTCTGATCGACGAGTACGAGGGCCTGCTCGTCTCCGAGCGCGACCAGCCGGTCCCGGGCCTGTCCCTCGAGGAGTGGCAACGCCAGCAGATGCGACTCGAGGCGGCTCGCTCGATCGCCGAGAGTGCCGGGGTGCGCAAGATCATCGACCGCCGGATGACCATCGCCGACGCCGCGATCGCGCTGTTGAACGGGCGGCACGAGGAGGCGGCCGACCTGGCGTCGGAGGCGATCGAGGGCAACCCCGACATGCCGTTCGTGCACTGGTACCGCGCGGTGGCGCTCGTGCAGGCGGATCGTCCCGAGCAGGCTCGGGAGGCGCTCCGCACCTTCGAGAAGCAGACCGACGCCGACGGGAGCGAGCGGGAGGCCTACCTGGAGATCCTGCGCGGGATCGTCGCGCACCGCGACGGCGACACGGCGAGCGCGGCGGAGGCATACCGAACGATCCTGAACCGGTGACGGCCCGATCGCCATCCGGTCAGTCGCGCCGCCAGAAGTCGATGAGGGCATCGAGCGAGAGACGCCCCGGACCGGTCAAGACCAGCGTCAGAAAACACGTGCCGTAAAGCAGCGCCATCTCCTTGTCGGCGAACGGATCGCCGGCGTGGGCGATGAACGCCGCCGTCGCCATCGTGATCACCAGCGGGAGGGCCGCCAGCCGGGTCGCCAGGCCGACGACCACGAGCATCGCACAGAAAAACTCCGCCGAGACCGCCAGCGCGAGGCTCATCTCGGCGCCGAGACCGAAGGGATCGGCGAACCCCCCTGCCTTCTCGCCGTAACTCGCCCACTTCGGGTAGCCGTGTCCGACGATCATCAGACCGCCGACGCAGACGCGAAAGATCAACAATCCGACATCGCGCGCCGATGCGCGCATCTCTTTGCTCAACATTGCGTTACTCCGTTACTGCAAACTGCGTCTGGGCGAACTGCATCCACAACACCACTACCGATCCGTAGTATTTCATTCAATCACATTCCCGATCCACCGACGCTTTGCGCCCCCACGCAGTTTGCCACACGCTTTTCCCCGGTCCGGACATTTTGAAACCGACTCTTAGCTGCTATATCTCGCACTGCGACATTCCACTCCCCGAGCATTGTCGACGTCTCCGATGGGCGAGCTTTTTCCGCCGAAAGTCAACGCACTGTTCGAGGCCTTCGAGGAGGAAGGCCACGAGCTTTATCTGGTCGGCGGGGCCGTCCGCGACTGGGCGCTCGGCGCCTCGATGACCGATCTGCAGGATCTCGACTTCTGCACCGACGCCCGCCCCGATGAGACGTGGCGCATCCTCGAGGCGCACGGCTTTTCGACCTACGATCTCGGGGTCGAGTTCGGCACCGTCGGCTCGGTCCTCCGCGGGCCCGCCGAGCAGGGCTATCCGAAAGACTGCGAGATCACGACCTATCGCTCCGACGAGTATTACCGGCGCGGCAGTCGTCACCCGGAGGTCGAGTTCGGCGACACGATCGAGCAGGACCTCGGCCGCCGGGACTTCTCGATCAATTCGATGGCCCTCGACGGGGCCGGCGAGCTGAAGGATCCGTACGGCGGGCGCGACGATCTCGACGCCGGCATCCTCCGGGTCATCGGCGACCCGTCGGAGACGCTGGCCGAGGATCCGCTGCGGATCCTCCGGGTCGGCCGGTTCATGAGCAAACTCGGCTTCGAGCCGACCGACGCCCTGCGCGAGGCGAGCGCCGTCCGCGCCGACCATCTGCTCGAGATCAGCCGGGAGCGCTGGTACCAGGAGACGACGAAGCTTTTGCGCGGGCGGCATCCCGCCGACGCGCTCCGGTATTTGTACCGGGTCCGGGCCCTCGGGATCATGCTGCCCGAGCTCGTCAACCTCGTCGATCTGCACGAGTCGAGCCCGGTCCACCACAAGGACGTCTGGGCGCACACCCTGAAGGTCGTCGAGCGCGCTCCGGCCACCGCCCCGATGCGGTGGGCGGCGCTGCTTCACGACATCGGCAAACCCTGGACGCGGGTCGTCGACGACGATCGCGTGACGTTTCACCGCCACGAAAAGCACGGAGCGATGCTGTTCGAGGGGATCCGCAAACGCTTCAAGTTCGACAACGCCACCGGCGACGAGGTCGCCTTCATCATCGAGCATCACGGACGCACCCCTCAGTACACCGGCGAATGGTCCGACGCCGCCGTTCGACGCTACGTCCGCGAGATGGACCCGTACGTCGCCAGCATGCTCGAGTTTGCCCGCGCCGATCTGACGACCGACGTCGACGAGAAGCGCCGACGCGCCCTCGCCCGGATCGACGAACTCGAGGAGCGCATCGACGAGCTGCAGCGCCGACGCGAGCTTCGGCCGACCCTCCCGACCGGACTGGGCGACGAGCTGATGGATCGGTTCGACCTGGAGCCCTCTCCGCTGATCGGGGAACTCAAGGACTACCTCGAAGAGGGCATCGTCGAGGGATGGTTCGAAAATGAACGAGATTCCCGCTATTATGTGAGGTGTCTCGAAGAGAATCCACCGGCGTTTCTCCGGGATGCCCTGTCGTAAGCCCCGGGGCGTCGTTCATCGGCGCACGCGGGACCCGTCCGAAGGGAGCGCCATTCGCTGCTGATGATGGAGGCTGACGATGAACTCCTCGCCAACGAGGGCCCGCTGGTCGATGCAACGGCTGGTCCGAACGCCCGCCGCCGCACTCGTGCTCGCGGCCGCCCTGCTGGCGGCCTGCTCGGGCGAGGGATGTGACTGCGGGGGCTTCCAGCAGCAGGACTTTCCCGACGAGCACAACGACAAGACCGTCCCGCGAAGCGGCCAGGTCCGTCTGACCGACACCGGCGTCGCCTTTCTCGAACAGCAGGTGCCGAACATCCTGCGCGAGGCGCTGCCGGACGGCTTGAGTTTCTGTATCCCGGAGACCGAAAGCGGCGACGCCGACGTCTGCCACACCGACAATTCGACCTGCGACGACGGGTCGACCGGCTGTCAGTTGAACCTCTCGATCGACGAAGTCTCGATCGAGACCGCGCCCCAGGACGACGAGCTTCTGGTCGACGTCACCGTCGGCATGCTCGACGAGACGATCCCGTTCGACTACAGCGTCTGGGGGATCACGGCCGAATGCGAGGCGAACCTCCACGAATCCGGCGCCCAGGACATGCCCGGCTCGATCGATGCGACGGTGCCGATCCGCTTTCAGGTCGACCAGCAGTCGCCGACCCGCGACGTCTCCTTCGAGGTCGGCGAGGTTTCGCCGGACATGAGTAACCTCGGCATCGACATCGACGGGCGGGGCGGGTTCGGAAACACCGCCGCCTGCGAGACCGCCGACGGCGTCGTCAAGCCGCTCGCGCGCGATGAAATCGAAAATCAGTTGACCGACGAACTCAACGCCGTCATCCAGAGCACGATCCGCGAGCAGCGCTGTCGGCCGTGCGGCGACGGTCAGGCGGCGTGCCCGGCCGATTCGAGCTGCCGGGAGTACGACGACGCCCGGTACTGCGACTGGGACGCCGACGACCGCGACGGGTGCGTCCGCAAGCCGCTCGGGATCGAGGGTCGGCTCGCGCTGCACACGCTGCTCGGCGAGTACATGCAGCCCGACGCCGCCAACATCGACCTGATGGCCCGGGCGGCCGACACGGCCGACGTCACCGACGGCGGGCTCAATCTCGGCATCCGCGCCGGCTTCCAGCAAGACCAGCTCCGGGACTGCTCGCCGGCCAGCGACGAGTCCCGGCCGAGCCTCTCGCCGATCGAGCCCTCCTCGGCGATCTACACCAACCTCCAGCCCGGCCTCGAAGAGCCGTTCATGGTCGGGATCGGCATCCACAAAAACGCCGTCGAACAGCTCGCCTGGACGGCCTGGGCCGGCGGGGCCACCTGCCTCGAGGTCGGCACCTCGGTCTCGGAGATGTTGACGACCGGCAGTCTCGAGCTGTTTTTGCCGAGCCTCGAGCGGCTCGCCGACCGCGACGGCCCGGTCTTTTTGAAGGTCGTCCCCCAGACCGCGCCGACCGTCGAGCTCGGCCCCAACACCATCACCGAGACCGACGACGACTACGAACTCGACGAGCCGCTGTTGACCCTGAACTGGCAGGATCTCGACCTGCACTTTTACGCCTTCGTCCAGGATCGGTTCGTGCGGCTGTACACGACGCGTCTGGACGTCGAGCTGCCGGTCGGGGTGACGACCGACGGGATGGGCAGCCTGGTGCCCGTCGTCGGCGATCTGCGCGAGGCCCCCGAGAACGTCCGGGTGCGCAACCGCGGCCTGCTCGCCGAAGACGAAGAGACGCTTCGCGACGTCCTGCCGCAACTTCTCAACGCCGTCATCCCCCAGGTCACCGGCTCGCTGCAGGAGCCGATCGAACTCCCCGAGTTTTTCGGCTACCGGATCGCCGTCGAGCAGGATCAGATCACCGCCGCCGACAACGACCAGTTCATCGCCCTGTACGCCGATCTCAAGTACACCGGCTCGAGTCAGCCGATGAGCGGGCGGCTCGAACCGCGGGTGCTGGAGACGAACGTCGACGTCTCGCCGCGCAACGAGGCAGGCATCCGCGAGCCGGTCGTCGAGATGCAACTCGGCGCGCGAACGCTCGGAGGCGTCGCCGCGGGGGCCCCGAACGCCTATGAATACAGCTACCGCGTCGACAACGGATTCTGGAGCATGTACTCGAAGCGCTCGACGCTGCGCATCGACAGCCCGATCCTGAGTTTTCCGGGCGAGCACCGCATCCAGGTCCGGGCGCGCCGGGCGGGCGAACCGGGGACGGCGGGGCCGCCGATCGAGACGACCGTCGAGGTCGACTATCAGCCGCCGGAGCTGGAGATCGAGCGCGACGATTCGACGCTCGTTCTCGAAGGGGACGATCTGGTCGACTCGGCCGACGAGCTGCAGTACCGCCATCGTCTGGAGACGCCCGACGGCGAACCGCACAGCGACTGGAGCTCGTGGAGCGACGAACAGACCGTCGACCTGTCGGCGCTCGAAGTCGAGGGACCGGTGCGCATCGTCGCCCAGGTGCGCGATACCTCCGGGTACGTCGGCGAGTCCGCCGAGACCGTCGAGCTGCGGCCACACGAGGAATCGATCGAGCGCATCGACGACGCCGAGCGCAGCTCGCCGCACGGTGACCCGCAGCCGGCCGTCGGATGCGCCGTCGCCCCGAACTCCCGAGACGCTCCCGCCGGCGCCCTGCTGTTCGCCCTGGTCGGCCTGCTCGGAGTCGCCCTTCGACGCCGCCGCTCGACGTGGCTTTTCGCCGCGCTTTTCGCCGTACTCGCCCTCGCCGGCTGCAGCAACGACATCGCCCAGGAGGACAATCAACCCGGTCCCGATGCCGGCTCCCAGCAGCAATGCGACCCCGCCTGTGAAGACTGGCAGAGCTGCGAGGCCGGCACCTGCGTCGCCGACGGCTGCGAGAACCCCTCCGACTGTGACGGCGAGGCGACCTGCATCGACGGCACCTGCGCCGAGCCCGAATGCGAGTCCGACAGCGAGTGCAGCTGCGAGGACGGCGCCGAGGGTACCTGCATGAACGGCGCGTGCACCTGCCGGGAATTTTGTGCCGACGGCTGCAGCGAGGACGAGTACTGCTGCTACGCCGAGGATACCTGCAAGTCGCTTCCGGATCCCTGCCAGGGCCACTCCTGCGATCCGGGCCACGAACCGTCGGTCGCCTCGCCGGCGACCCCCGATCGCGAGGCGTGCACCGTCGAGGAGGGCAGCTGCGAGTGCGTCGAAAAAGACCCGCTCGATCTGCGCTGGTACGGCCAGTACGCCTCGACGGCGACCAACGGCGAGGTGACGGCGGTCAGCGCCTACAATCGGTTCTACGGCGACCTGATGGTCGGGACGATCGACGAGGATCTCGAACCGACGTGGTACTTCCCGGCGGGAGTTCCGTCGGACGGCGAGATCGTCGCCGCTCCCTCCGGCCCGCGCGGGGGCACCGAGGCCAGAGGCGACGATCTCGGCACCCACACCGCCCTCGCCGTCGACGACTCCGACCGCCTGCACGTCTTTTTCCGCAGCGAGGAGACCGACGCTCTGCACTACGCCCGCGGCACGGCCGGCGAGGATGGCTACACCTTCGAGAGTGCCGAAATCGACGCTGCCTCCGACCTCGGCTACTACACCGATGCCACGGTCGTCGACGGGGTCGTCCACGCCGTCTACACCGCCCCCGAGGCCGAGGTCGAGATCGACGGCGAGACGATGACCGGCTCCCAGATCCGGCACGTCAGCTTTCCGACCGACACCGGCCTCGAGCAGATCGCGCCCGAACCCGAGGTCGTCCATGAAATCGGGCCCCCCAGCCCCTGCAACGGGTGTGCGAGCGGCGAGGCGTGCCTCGAGTCGGCTGCGGAATGTCGCGAGACGACCGGCGACTGCGACGGAAACTGCGAGGACGCTCAGGCGTGCATCGACGCCGAATGCCGGAACGTCTATCAGAAGCCCGCCGAGCCCGGACACCGCCTGTCGACCGGCCTGTACAACCGACTCGTCGCGACCCCGGACGGGCTGCTGGTCGTCTTCTACGACCGCGTCGCCCGCACGGTCGGCCGGGTGGCCGGCACGACCGGCGACTGGGGTGAGCCGACGCACCTCGAGTCTCCGAGCGGCCCGTACGCCGACGTCGCAATCGATGCCGACGGCGATCGCCACCTCGCGTACATGGACCCCGAGACCCACTCGCTGCTGTATCGTGCCCCGGACGCCGATCAACCCGAGGTCGTCGCCGACGGCCTCCGCGACGGCCCCGAGGAGTATATCAAATCCGCGATCGGCGAGGACGTCCGCCTGTGGCTGACCGACGAGGGGACCCCGCAGGTCGTCTTCCAGGACGCCACCGACCACCTGCTGGTACAGGCCGAACGGTCCGGAAGCGACAGTTGGTCGACGACCGAACTGAGCGATCCCGGGGCGATCGAAAATTACGACGGCGCGCGCGGATTTTATGCGGCAAGCCCGGCGCCGGAAGCGGGCCTGGTCGTCGAGCACGTCATCGATCAACAGGCGGAGCCGGCGGGCGCGCGGCTCGAGATCCGAGCACTGGAGTAATGCGAGTGTCGTTGCTTCGCCCACCGGGCGCAGACCATGTAACGGGAGGCTTCGCGATCGCCGGCCTGTTGGTGGCCGTGTGCCTCGGCGCGGCCGGCTGCGAGCTGTTCGCCGGGGACGAGCAGTGCGGCTCCCCGTGTCGCGCGACGTTCACCTGTGATTCGAGTGCCGGCGTCTGCCGGCCGAAATCCCTCTCGTCGTTCGGGGGGAATCCGGAGAGCCCGCCGGCCCGCCACCTGGCGGCGGCACCCGACGGCGATGCGGTCCTGCTCGCTGCCCTCGCCCCCGAGCACGACCTCGTCGTCGCCGGGCGCCCCGGGTCGGATTGGTCGGTCCTCGACCGCCTCGAAGATACCGCCGACCGTTCGGTCGCCGTCGACACCACCCCGGAGCGGGCCTCGGTCGCCTGGCTCGGCGACGACGCCAGATTTCGGCTCGCCACACGCCGGGAGGGCCGATGGCGGGTCGCGAGCGTCGACACCGACAGCTCGTATCAGGGGACCCGCCACCTGGATGTCGTCGACGGCAACCAGGGGCGTCGCATCCTGTTCCGAGACCGCGAGCAAGAGCGGCTGCTGGCGCTGCGCGAACGGCCGGATGCGCCGTGGGAACTCGAACTGGTCGACGACGGGACCGCCGTCCCGGAGCGCAGCGATTGTTCGGCCGGCGGTGGCGACCCGGCTCGCTCCGGGGTCGGGCTCGACCCGGACGCCGAACGGATCGACGCGACGTTGTTCGTCTCGTACTACGACGCCGAATGCGGCGATCTGCGGCTCGGCCGCCGGGTCGACGGGAGCTGGCGAGCCGACGTGCTCGCCACCGGCGATTTCGTCCTCCCCGGCGCGAGCGACACGCAGCAGGCCGGCGATGTCGGTCGCTTTTCGTCGCTCGCCGCCGATTCCCAGGGCCGCCTCGCCGTCGCCTATCAGGACGTCCGGCGCGGCCGCCTGATGTTCGCCCGCCAGACCTCCGACGGATTCGACACCCAGCTCGTCGACCCGGGCATCCGGCTCGATGAATTCTCCCAGGAGCGCAAGCAACTGGTCGGGGCCTTCGCCGACCTCACCTTCCGCCGGGAGGGAAGCGAGGAGATCCCGTATATCGCCTACATGAACGGCTCCGGCGCGCGCCTTCGGCTCGCCAACCGGGCCAGCGACTCGAGCGACGCGAACTGGCTGCACCGGACCCTCGATCCCCCCTCGCCGGCCGGTTTCTACGCGGCAATCGCGTTTTCGGAGGGCTCCGAGATTGCGATCTTTGCCGAGCGGCTCACCCGCGGCGACGGAGGCTTTGCGAGCCGTCTCGTCGAAGTTCGCCGGGAGGTGCCCCGATGAGAGACTGGCTGCCCGTCGTCGTTGTCATCGTCGCTTCGATCACCGGCTGTGAGGAAGTCCACCGCATCGAGAAGGGAAACGGCGGGGCGCCCGATCCGGTCCTCCAGGGCGGGGCGGTGCACTCGCGGATCTCACCGGGCGGACTGGCCACCCTGTTCGAGGTCGTCCATCCGGAGGGCCTGGAGGTCGAAGCCGAGAGCCGCGAGTACGACTACCGGGGAGATACGCTGACCTTCGGTCCGGTCGCCCAGACGGCGCCACTGACGACCACCGACGTCGACGCCGGGGCGACGGGGCTGGACATCGCACTGACCGCCGAGGACGTCTCGCTGACGATCCCGGTGCGCGTCGACCAGGGGGCCTCGGTGCGGATCTGTCAGTTTCGCGTCGCCGGAGACGAGCTCGTCGCCAGCGCCGCCGCCCGCCCCGATCCCGACCGCGCCTGGGCGTTTCGCCTGCCCGCCGAACCGGAGATTCTGACCAGTCCGCGGCAAGTCGAGTCGATCGGCTCGTGCCCCCCACTCGTCGACGACGACGGGGAGGCGATCGACCGCCTCGAAAACTGGCTGGGCGAGTATTTCGGCGAGGCACTTCGACGGGGAATCGACGATTACGTCGCGATCTCGCTGATCGACGAACTCGGACTGCCCCGGGGCTCGACGGCGCTCCGACATTTGAGCCCGTTCACCAACCGCCAGGGCGTCCTGCGGTACGCCAGCTACGCCTCCCGCGAGGAGCGTGTCGGCGTCGACTCCGGAGGCTCGACCCTCCGCCTCGATCTCGGCCTCTCGTCGAACCGCGCCCGCTGCGCTCCCCCCGTCTCGCTCGGTTCGCCCGACGAAGCTCCCCCGGCCGGCGAGGTCTCGGCCGAACGTCTCGACGGCGATCGCTCGGATCTCGGACTCGCCCTCGCCAAACCGCTGGTCGGCCGGCTGGCGCGGGCGGCGACGCTGAGCGGGTTTCTGTGCCGCGGCCTCGACGACGACCCCTCGCAAACCGACGGACGCATTCCCCGCCAGGAGGTCCGCCTCGCCGATGTCGGCCTCGCCGACCTCCCCGCCACCGGCCCCTTCGAATCGGTCATCAGCCCCGGCTCCCTCCCGGAGACGACCTTCCATCCCCGCGAGGAGGCCATCGAGGTCACCTGGTCGGGACTGAGCGTCGACCTGTACGGCCGCGTCGCCGATACGAGACTCCGTGTCCTCAGCCTCACCACCTCGGCGTCGTTCCGATACCGCCCCTCGGACGCCTCCACCGGCCTGCTCGACCTCTCGCTCGAGACGATCACCGTCGAGGAGGCCTCGCTTCAGACGCCCTGGGCGGAGACGGATCCCGAGGAGGCGACGCTCGAACGCTGGGCCCGCCGGCTGTTGCTTCTCGTCTTCGAAGAGGCCTTCTCGCTCCCCCTGCCGGTCGCTCCCGGCGCCCCCCTGGAGCTGGTCGGCACCGACGTCCGCCCCGACGACCTGTTGTTCCGCCTCCAGATCCTCCCTCGCTGAGCTCTGCTGCTCCCACACGCGCTCGACACTCCCCGGCACCCGGAACACCCTCGCCACTTCGGCCCGACCTGCCATCTCCACTCGCACGCTCACGGAGGGAAATCTCGTCGCCGTCAGCGCGACAGGGGCCGGTGGCGCACCGCGACAATTCGGCGCATGAGGTTTCGGATCAGAGACGTGCCGGGAATAAATCTCGGACCGTTCACAGTTTCAGCATGATTGGCGACGGGGGAGCTGTGAGCACTTTACTCGTAGGCGAATCACGTCGATTGCCCTTATCCAAGTTGGAGGCACTATGGTTAGTCGAATTCGATCGGTCTTGTTTTCGCTAATGGTCGCGACCTTGTTCGCAGTGGGTGGAATGGTGTCGACGGCGGCCGCCCAGACGGCCCCCGACCAGACATCCGCCACCGAATCAGACGACGATGGCACCGAATTCGTCCAGTGGGACGACGAGTCCGACGACGAGGACGACGAGGACGACGAAGACGACGACGAGGCTCACTTCGCCTGCGACGGGGACAAGGACAAAAAGGACAAGGAAGGCGACAGTGCCCACTTCGCTCAGTGGGACGATGAGTCCGACGACGAGGACGACGAGGACGACGAAGACGACGACGAGGCTCACTTCGCCCAGTGGGACGACGAATCCGATGACGACGAGGACGACGACGAGGACGACGACGAGGACGACGACGAGTCGTTCCGCGCCTGATGGGTGAAGCCGCATCGATGCACTACCGAGCCCGCCGCACTCTTGCGGCGGGTTTTTTTTGCCCGAGGTTCGACGAGGCAACGCGGACGTGCCGGTGGCGACGAAGAGACGGACCGACTGGTCGACCCGACGGAAACGACCGGAATACGGGCGTGCCTTGACACCTCCGCGCCGGACGACATCATGAGAGGCGTCCGCCGCTGATCTTCTCGTCTCGAACGCCTGACCCCGGGGAACCATGCCAAAGCTCACCCGTCTCGCCGTCGTTATCGTCGCGCTCGGCCTCGTCGCCGGTCTCGGTTGCGAGCGCTCCCCGGAGGACGTCGAACAATGGCGCAACGCCAAGGGGGGCATGGAGAAGATGCAAGAGTGGGCGACCAGCCCGAGTGAACCGATGCCGGTCCGCATCCGCGCCGTCGAAGTGATCATCGAGGAGCACTCCCCGACGACCCTCGATCCGACCTTCGAGTCGATCGACGACGAGGAGGCCCAAAAAGAGATCGTCGAGGCGGTCACCTCCCGGATTCAAAAGATGTGGGAGACGCAGGACACACCCGAACTCGACGAGGAGACCAAACAAGAGGGCGGCAAGGTCGACGTCAGCAAGGAGTCGGAGGCAGTCAAAGCCAAGGACGCTGCCTATTATCTCGTCCCGTACGCCTCCGGCGAAAACAAGTCGACGCTCCAGAGCATCCTCGACGAATGGCTGTCGCAGGACTGGGAGCTGCGCGACCAGCTCGGCAAGACCGACCTCGACCAGAGTCTCAGCCGCAGTACCGACCAGGGCGCCAAACACCTCCTCGAGTGGTTGAAAAAAACCGACGACCCGCATCAGGTCGCCGAGACGTTGCGGGAAAACGCCGAGATCGACGAGCAGGTCGCCGAGATTCTCATCGAGCGCGCCCGGGAAAACCACCCCGAGCTGTCGACCTCGCTGCTTTCGGCCATCGTCAATTCCGAAAGCGACAAGGTCCTCCCGTACCTCAAGGACGCGACCCGCGACCCCGACAGCAGCCCCAAGCTGATCGACCAGGCGATGGAGGCGATCAAGAGCATTCAAGGGCCGCGTTCGGTCAACTTCTTTTCCGAGCTGATCAGCGAGCACAAAGGCGATCTTCGCTGGGCGGCAGTCAACGACCTGATCAGCATCCGGGGCAAGGGCGGCATCCTGACCGCCGCCACCGCCCTGCCGCTCGACAAGGAGTCGTACGCCCACCCCGAGGATGACAGCTTCAAAAAGGACTCCGAGTGGTTCGCCAACTTTGTCGCCGGGGAGATGAAAGACGCCGACGTCTCGACGATCGCTCCGACGCTCGTGCGGGCACTCGAAAGCGAACGCTGGCCGGTCCAGGTGCTCGGCCTCCAGACCGCCCGCGCGGCCCACGACAAAGAGCTGCTCGGAGACGGCGCCGACAAGGTCGGCGAGGCCGTCCAGGCGCTCACCTCGAGTCGCACCGAAATCCCCGGCTGGGGCGAGACCAAACGCGTCGGCCAGCTCGCCCACGAGACCGCCGACTCACTCGAGAAGTGACCTTCGGTGCTCGAATCCTGGATCTGAGATGCTTCTGGCGGTCGTCAACAACCTGCACTCCGACGACGGCGACGACCCCCCTCTCGAGGAGCTCTCCGACCAGAAGCTGATGTTGCGCTACGCCGACCTCGGCGACCTCGAGGCCTTCGAGCTTCTCGTCTCCCGACACGAAAAACCCGTCTTCAATTTCATCCTCAAACGCTGCGGCAACCGACCCGCCGCCGAGGACCTGCTGCAGGAGACCTTCGAGCGCGTCGTCCGCCACGCCGACAGCTACGAGCCGAAGGCGAAATTTACGACCTGGCTGTACACCATCGCCCGCAACCTGTGCATCGACCGGGCGCGCAAGCAGTCCGGCCACACCGAACTTTCGATCGACGAGCCGATCGGCGACCAGGACGACGGCGAAGCTTTCGTCGACCGGATGGCCGACGAGGACGCAACTTCGGCGAGTGTCGACCACGACCGCCGCCGATTCCGACGCGAACTGAAAGCCGCGCTCGCCGAATTGCCCGACGAGCAACGCGAGGTCTTCGTCCTGCGGGAGTTTTCGGGCCTGAAATACCACGAGGTCGCCGAGGTGGTCGACGCCGCGGTCCCGACCGTCAAAAGCCGGATGCGCTACGCCCTCGATGCGCTGCGCGGCCACCTCGCCGAATTCCGCGAGCACAGCTTCGACCTCGACGAACGCGAGCAACTCGAACCCCAGCAGTGACGAACTTAGATCGAAAACCGGCCCCGCGACGTTGGTAGTCGTGTGACCGCCCGACGGTGAGACCATCATGGAGACGAACGACGACAACCCGGACGAGTCGGATCTCGTCGACCTGCTGTACGCCGACGAACTCGACGAGGAGACGGCCGGACGCCTGCGTGCCCGGCTTCGGGAATCATCGCCCGGGGAGGCAGCCGATCTCGAGGAGTACGAACGGCTCCTCGCCCGGATCCGCGAAGAGGAGACCGAACGCGAGGTCCCCGACGAGGTGCACGACTCGATCGTCTCGACGGCCCGTCGCGCCGCCGGGGACCGCGGCAAACCCCGCGGCGCCCGGCCCGATCGCCGCGAACCGTCCGCTCCGGACGGAGAGGCCTCGACGTCGCTGTGGGCACAGATCGCGAGCGGCGCGAACCTCACCAGCATGGCGACCGCCGCCGCCGCACTGTTGGCCTGCGGCGTCGTCCTGTACATCGTGCGCGGCGACGTCGTCTCCCCCGACCAGGAGGCCGAGCCGACCGGAACCCGGGAGGCCGCAGCCGACCAGCCGGGGGGCGAGAGCGAGGACAAGGTGCTCGAACCGACCGACGAGAAGGCAAAGTCGCCATCCGAATCCGAGCCGCCGTCTGAAGCCCCCGAGGAGGGTGCCGACGACCCGAGCTCCGAGCCGGAATTGATCCGTGGCGACGAGAGCGAGGCCGCCGCCCCCGTCGGCGAAGCCGAGACGACGGCCGACGAGGCCGACGAGCCGTCACCGGACCGCCGGCGACAACGACCCTCCGCGCCCTCGACGACCGGCGACGACCGCGAGCCGCAGGCCCGGAAGCGCGCCGGCGACGACGAACTGGCCGACGCTCCCTCGGGGCGCGACGATTCCGAGCAGGCACTCCAGTTGTTCGACGGCAACGGCCCCGCCGGCTCCTCGGGCAGTGACGACGACGACCGGCAACGAGAGGCGGCGGCCGGAAGCGCCTCGCCCTCCAGATCGAACGAATCCGATTCGAAGGCCGGCGAGGATGCCAGACGGCATGGCGGCGGGGGCGGGCGGACCCGCGACTCCGAGGACGACGACACCGACGATGCCGACGATGCGGCCGCCCTCGCCGCCGTCGAGGAGGCTCTTCGGCGGAATGCCCTCGGCGAGACCATCCGCCTCGCCGACAGGCTCGCCGCACGCGACGACGTCGACGCCACCGCGCATGCCCGCGCCCTCGAGCTCAAGGCGCTCGCTCACAAGCGACGAGGAGCCCCCGAGACGGCCCGCGAGATCTACTCGCAACTCGCCGACGAATACCCCAACTACAAACGCTCCCACATCCAGCAGGAGCTCCAACGCCTCGCCCCCTCCGACGACGCCTCGTCCGACGGCAACTCCTCCGACGACTCGATGCTCCTGCAGGGCGACGACAAGTCGTACTGACCGACCATACGAAAACCGGATGTCCCGACGGGACACCCGGTTTCCGCTTCGATCCTTCCCCCGTGGCTGATCGTCACTTCAATTCGATCGTGCCACCGGCCTCTTCGATCTCTTCTTTGATCTCTTCGCCGCTCTCCTTGTCGACCTGCTCTTTGATGGTCGACGGCACGTTCTCGACCAGCTCCTTGGCGTCCTTGAGACCGAGGTCGGTGACGCCGCGGACGGCCTTGATGACCTTGATTTTGTTGCTGCCGAAGTCTTCGAGCGAGACGTCGAAGACGGACTGCTCTTCTTCCTCGTCTTCGCCGCCGCCGGCCGCCGCCGCTCCGGCCGCCGGGGCCGCCACCGCCGCACCCGCTTCGATGCCGAGCTCTTCTTCGAGCTCGTCGGCGAGTTCGACGGCCTCGACGACCGACATGTTTTTGAAGTACTCGATGACGTCTTCTTTGCTCAGATCTGCCATTGCTCTCTCCTTTCGACTAACTCCAGCGACTACACTGGGGGGCGTGAGTGACTACCCTTCTCGCTCCATGGCGCGAAGGATGCGAACGAACTTCTTGGCCGGCGCGTCGAGCGTCCGGATGACCTTGCGAGCGGGCTCGCGCAGCGTGTTGATCAGCCGGGTCAGCGACTCTTCGCGGCTCGGCATGTCGGCCAGATCCTCGACGCTGTCGCGGTCGAGAATCTGCCCTTTGAGAAACCCGCATTTGATCTCGTATTCGTCGTGCTCCTCGGCGAAATCGAGCGCAATCTTCGCCGGCATGACCGCATCGTCGAAACTGTAGGCGACCGCCGTCGGGTACTTGAACTCCTCGGCCAGCGGCTCGACGTCGGTCCCTTCGATCGCGATCCGGGCGAGGGTGTTTTTGACGACGTGATAGTGCACGTCGTTCGCCCGAAACTCGGCCCTCAGCTCGTTGACCGTGTTGACGCCGATCCCGGTGTGGTTGGTCAACACGATCGACTGGGCCTCGGGAAGATCCTCGCGGAACTTCTCGACGATTTCTTCTTTTCTCGATCGCTGCACGATTGAACTCCTTGACTAAAAAAGCCTCCGGCCAAAGGCACGGAGGCGTGCGACACGTCGCGCCACCGTGTCGCGGTGGGCGCTCGGAGGTCGGCACGGTCTCCGCTGGGGCCTGGGGGGCATTAAGAGGCGCTCGGGCCTCCCCGGCTTCTTCGACCGTCGGTGATGTCGGTTCGTCGCTCGTCTATCCGATTGGGCTCCTCGTCGGGACGAGGCTCTCGCGTGACGCCGCACGTGTAGAGCAGGCGCGCAGGGCGTGTCAACTCAGATCGCCAGAAAATTGCGCGCAAACCCCGGGTCGACTTTGATGCCCGGACTCATCGTCGAGCTGATCGCAATCGACTCGAAATACGGCAGCTCCGCGCCGGCCGGCTTCAGGTCGGCCAGTTCCTCGCCGATCGCGACGAGATTCTCCTCGAGTTCGTCGGCCGCAAAGCTCATCCGCCCGAAGGTGATGTGGATGATTCCGGCCTTCTCGACCCGAAACTCCACGCGGCCGGCCTTCAGCTCGTCGACAACCTTTTCGACGTCCATCGACACCGTCCCCGATTTCGGGTTCGGCATCAGGCCGCGCGGCCCGAGAATCCGTCCGATCTTGCCGACCTCCCCCATCATGTCGGGCGTCGCCACCGCGACATCGAAATCCAGGAAGTTCTCTTCCTGGATGCGCTCGACCAGATCCTCGTCGCCGACGATGTCCGCCCCCGCCTGCTCGGCCTCCTCGGCCTTGTCGCCGCGGGCGAACACCAGCACACGCTTGTCCTGGCCGGTCCCGTGGGGCAGCACCAGAGAGCCACGGACCATCTCGTCGGCGTGGCGAGGATTGACGTTGAGTCGAAACGCCGCGTCCGCCGATTCGTCGAAATTCGCGAAGGCGACGTCCTTCAGCAACGCGACCGCATCGCCGATCGGGTACTCCCGGGCGCGATCGATCTGTTCGCTGGCGTCCTCGTATTGTTTGCCGCGTCGAGCCATCGGTCCAACCTCTTCGAAACGTCCAATCGAACTTCAATGAATGGCGAGCGGGTCACTCGGCGCCGTCGACGAGCACACCCATCGATCGACACGTCCCCTGGACGGTCCGCGCCGCCGCCTCGATGTCGTCGGTCTGCAGGTCGGGCAGTTTCACTTCGGCGATCTCTTTGACCTCTTCCCAGCTCAGCTCCCCGACCTTGTCTCGGTTCGGCACGCCACTTCCCTTCTCGATGCCGAGTTTCTTCAAAATCAACCGGGAGGTCGGCGGCGTCTTGGTGATGAAGTCGAACGAACGGTCCGCGTAGACGGTGATCTCGACCGGGATGATCGTCCCCGGCTCCTTGTCGTCCGTCTTGGCGTTGAACGCCTTGCAAAACTCCATGATGTTGATTCCGTGCTGGCCCAGCGCCGGCCCCACCGGCGGCGAGGGATTGGCCTGCCCGGCCGGAACCTGCAATTTGATCTGTGCGATCTCTTTTTTCGCCATGGCTTGTGCCTGCCGTCTGTACGTCCAGTCAATGTCGTCGCTGCGCGCCGAGTGCCTGCCGAGAGCGGCCGGCGGCCGATCTCGGCGCTCGAAGGCTCGTCGACCGCGAGGGCGGCGGAGTCATAAAACACATCCGCCCCGGCGATCAACCGGCGCTACTCCACTTTTTCGACCTGGTTGAACTCGAATTCGACCGAGGTCGGTCGTCCGAAAATCTCGACGAACACCTGGAGGCGCTCCTTCTCTTCGTCGACCTCTTCGATCGTGCCGTTGAAATCCTTGAAGTTCCCCTCCGTGATCCGGACCTTGTCGCCGGTCTGAAAGTCGTGCAGCGGCTCGGTCTGCAGACTCCCCTCTTCGATCTTCTGGGCGATCCCTTTGACCTCTTCGGGCGGCACCGGCGTCGGATTCTCCTGGTTGCCCGGAAACCCCACGACCTTCGGCGCGTTTTTGATCACGTGCCAGGTCTTTTCGTTGAGGTTCATGTTCACGAAGATGTATCCCTTGTAAAACTTTCGCTCCTTTTCCTTGCGCTCCCCGCCCTTGACCTCGGTGACCGTCTCGGTCGGAATGTAAATCTCGCCGAACTCTTCCTGGAGACCCTCCGATTTGATGCGCTCCTCGAGCGCCACCTTCGCCTTGTCCTCATAGCCGGAGTAGGTCTGTACGATGTACCATTTCTTCTCGTCGCTATCGCCGCCGAACTGGGTATTGGTCTCGACCATGGTCGTACCTACCTCGATCCGCAAAAGTTCTCGCTGAGGGGCGTGCGAGATGAAAAGGTCAGGCCAGAAGCAGGGCGGTCAAAAACTCCCAGACCGTATCCGACAGCCACAAAAACCCGGACAAAATGACCGTAAAGGCGATGACGATCAGCGTCGATCGTCGCGTCTCGTCCCAGTCCGGATAGGTGACCTTTTTGAGCTCGATGACCACCTCGCTCAAAAACCCCCGATACTCCTCCGGCGTGTACAACAGATAGGTCAACGCCGAGGCCGCCGCCACCGCAATCAGCGAGGTCAATCGCAGATAATTCCCCAAAAGCGCCCAGTTTTGCACGTAGTTTTGGGCTCCTCCGGTCATCTGCCGAATCGACCAGTTGGCTCCGTTTTCAAAAAGCGGCCAGACCCACAACAAAAACTTGTCGAAGATCACGAAGGCGAGCAGCCCGCCCACGATGTAAATCAATCCGACCAGTCGTTTGACTTCCATAAGCGCGGTGTCCCGTCGGCTGAATCTGCCAGGGGCGTCTCAGCTGACGTACAACATACACGTCACGACGGAGCGCCTCTCGCGAAACGCCCCGTCGCCGTCAGCTCCGCCCGATTGTTCGACAGGCCAGGAGGGACTCGAACCCCCAACCGCCGGATTTGGAATCCGGAGCTCTGCCAATTGAGCTACTGGCCTATGACTCGATCATTCCAGAATTTCGGTGATGACGCCGGCGCCGACCGTGTTGCCGCCCTCGCGA